>CATXTS010000100.1 GCA_958402495.1 uncultured Clostridiaceae bacterium | reverse complement strand
TCTTTGCCTATGGTTACATTCAAACTAATTCCTGCTAGGATAATTAAAAGAATGATAGTAATGACTAAGGCTACTAAGGTTACACCATTTTCTTTTATTTCTTTATTCATATTTATGCTCCTTCTACTGTTCTTCTATATTCTACATTTTCAGATTTTTACTTAAAATTTTCAATGACGATTATGTAGCCCAAAGAATACAAATAAAAATATATGAAAACCATTGACAAAAAAGAAAATTTGGCATAATATATGAATAGATATTCATATATTCATATAAAAACAGAAAGGAAAGAAAAAATGAAAGAAGAATTGCAAGAATTGATTTGTGGAGAAAACTGTCCACATTATCATAAAATTGACGAAGTTAGACGTACAGAACCAACAGAAGAGGAAATTATAGAAATGGCAGATGTCTTTAAATTGTTTTCAGATAGTACGAGATTACGTATTATTTGTGCCATTTTAAATAATGAATTGTGTGTATGTGATTTATGTGAGCTATTAAACTTGACACAATCTAATGTATCCCATCAATTACAATTGTTAAGAAGTGCTAAATTAGTAAAATATAGAAAAGAGGGAAAGCAAGTGTTTTATAGTTTACAAGATGAGCATATTGAAAAGATTATTACGATGGCATTAGAACATATTATAGAGGAGGGACAATAGTATGCAAAAGCATAACCATCATCATGAACAAGAACGTGTAATGGAAAGCTGTAACGTAGGAGAGTGTAGTTGTCATCATGCAGAAAGTAAAAAGGAAGAAAACACGAAAGTTAGTAAATGGTTATATGGTATTTCTATCCTTTTATTTGCCATTAGTTTTTTACCAATGGTAACACCTTATAAAAAGTATATCTATTTTATAGTTGTATTACTAGCAGGTTATGAATTGATATTCACTGGTATCCAAAATATTTTCCATTTAAATTTTGAAGAAGATACACTAATGACCATAGCCGTTATAGCAGCCTTTATTTTAGGGGAATATCCTGAAAGTTGTATGGTAGTACTATTATTTCGATTAGGTGAATTTCTAGAAGAAAAGGCAGTTGAGAATTCCAATAAGAATATAAAAAGTATTGTAGAAATAAAAGCCAAAACAGCAAATAAATTAAATGAGCAAGAAGAAATATCGGTTTTAGCAGTAGAGCAAATACAAATAGGAGACCGTATTTTAATAAAACCAGGAGAAATGGTACCTTTAGATTGCCGTATATTAAAAGGAAATTCTACTTTAGATATGGCCAATATCACAGGAGAAAGTGTACCAGTTTATGTAGAAGAAGAGGCAGATTTATTATCGGGTTCTTTAAATTTAACAGGTAGTTTAACTTGCATAGTTACAAAAGATTATGCACATTCGACAGCTTCACAGATTGTAGATTTAGTCTATGAAGCTACCAATAATAAAGGGAAAACAGAAGCTTTTATTACTAAATTTTCTAGAATTTATACACCCATCGTGATTGGTATGGCAGTTTTGTTAGCCGTCTTTCCACCATTATGTTTAGCGCAAGAATGGAAAGCATGGATAATGAGAGCATTAGTTTTTCTAGTGGCCTCTTGTCCATGTAGTATAGTTATCTCTGTACCACTAGCCTTTTTTTCTAGTATTGGTAGTATATCTAAAAAAGGCATGCTAGTAAAAGGAACTAAACATATAGAAGCTTTAGCAAAAGCAAAATATATAGCCTTTGAAAAAACAGGAATGATTAAAAGTGGAAAAATGGAAATAGATGAATTCGTAAATTTAGGAAATAGAAAAGAGATAGAATTACTTTCTATCATGCAAGCATTAGAAAAGAATTCTAACCATCCAATATCCACAGCTATAGGAAAAGAAGTGGATAAGTATACTGAAAAAATAGAAATTCAGGTAGAAAATTACGAGGAAATTCCAGGACATGGTGTAAAAGCACAAATAGAAGAAAAACAGGTGTTATTTGGTAATCAGAAATTACTAGAAAAACACCAAGTGGAAATTAGAAATCTAAAACAAAATGCCAACTACTTAGTAATAGATGGAAAAATAGAAGGTTATATCACCTTAAAAGAACAAATACGAGAAGATGCAAAACAATTAGATGAGAAATTTAAAAAAGTAGATATAAAAGAAGTCATTATGCTAACAGGAGACCATGAAGAAAATGCAAAGAAAATAGCTATGCAAGTGGGTATCTCACAATTGTATGCAGGTTTATTACCACAAGATAAATTAGAAAAGGTAAAGGCATTAAAAGAAACAGGAAAAGTGATATTTGTAGGAGATGGCATGAATGATAGCCCTGTTTTAGCCGTTTCAGACTTTGGAATCTCTATGGGAGAAGCCACTGAAATTGCCAATAGTACAGCAGATGCTATTTTGCTATCTAACCATATAAGTAGTATCCCCCAAATGATACAAATTGCTAGGAAAACAATGCATATTATCCAGTTTAATATTTTCTTTTCACTAGTGATAAAGGCTATTATTTTAACGCTAGGCATTATGGGAAATGCACCAGTTTGGTTAGCCATTATTGCAGATACAGGCGTTAGCTTAATAACGGTTTTAAACTCCATTCGTATTATGAAAAAGTCTAAACACGATATTGCATAGAAAATCTATAAAACACCTTGTCTATACAAGGTGTTTTAGTATATAATAGGCTATATAAAAAAACGGAGGGAATTTATGAATACATTAGAAGAGAAGAAAACAAATATAAAATTCGATATTTTAGCCATTGTGGTAATCATCATCCTTTGCTTTGCCATTGCACCCATTACCTTACAAAACGATACGTATTATACTTTGAAAATAGGGGAGTTAATCACACAAAATGGAGTAGATATGCAAGATCATTTCTCGTGGCATGAAGATTTGCCTTACACCTATCCACATTGGGCCTATGATACAGGTTTATATTTAGTGTATCATTTGGGCGAGATGACAGGTTTAGCAGATGGCGGTATGCTATTTGTTTATCTATCCACCATTCTACTAGCTTGTATATTAGGTATTTTAATTTATCATACTAGCAAAAAATTAACGAAAAATAAACTGATATCTTTATTCATTACTTTAGCGGTTATTTACTTGTTAAAAGATTTTATAGCAGCAAGAGCACAACTCGTATCGTATATTATTTTTGTATTAGAAATTCTATTTATAGAAAATTTCTTATCTACTAAAAAGAAGAGATATTTAGTAGGTATTGTATTACTATCCATTGCACTTGCTAACATCCATGTAGCTGTATGGCCATTCTTCTTTGTTTTATTCCTACCATATATTGCAGAATTTATCCTAGCATGGATAGTAGATAAACACCTACTTATCAAATTAAATAAATGGTATGTGAGACAGCAACGTAAGAGTTTAGAGAAGAAACAAGAAAAAATAGAAAATAGACAAAAAGAAGGATATGAAAAACAATTAGAAAAAATAAAAACACAATTAGTAGGATTAGAACAATATGCGAAAGAACAAGGAGAAAAAGCGGAAAAAATAGAGACAAGCTCTACCAGATTAAGAGAGCATCCATATAAAATAAAAGTAGAAAAAAATAACGCTATAAAATGGTTAGTTTTAGTAATGATAATATGTGCTTTTACAGGATTATTAACCCCTATTGGAGATACGCCTTATACTTATTTAATAAAAACATTACAAGGAAATACGACCCAAAGTATTAGTGAACATATACCATTAACTTTATATAATGATAAAGCCACCATGGTAGTGCTAGCCTTATTCTTAGTGATTCTCATTTTTACAGATACCAAAATCAAATTAAGAGATTTATTCATGTTAGCAGGTTTAATCTTTATGGCATTTATGTCTAGAAGACAGGTGTCTATGTTAGTTTTAATTGGCTGTTTCATCTTTGCTAAATTGATGAATAATTTAGCAGAAAAATATGACCCAGATGGTTGCACAAGATTTGCCAAATTAATGACGACTATAATAGGAAGAATTCTAACCATCGCTTTAATCGGTATCATTGCTTTAACTTTATTTAAACCAAAGAAAAATAATCACTTTATCAATAGTGCTAGTTATCCAGTAGAAGCAGCAGATTGGATTTTAGAGAATTTAGATATCGAAAACATAAAATTATATAATGAATACAATTATGGAAGCTATTTATTATTTAGAGGAATACCAGTATTTATAGATTCCAGAGCAGATTTATATGCACCAGAATTTAATGGAACAAAACAAGAAGATGGAAGTTATGAAGGAAGAGATATTTTTTCAGACTATATTAACATTTCTTCTATAGGAACCTATTACGAAGATAAATTTGAAAAATATGAAATTACCCATGTTATGGTGGTTAATAATGCTAAATTAAATATGTTCTTATCTAGAAATGACCAATATAAGAAAATATATAAAGATGACCATTTTGTTATTTACGAAAGACAAAAATAGAAAATAAGAAGGGGAAAACCATGGAAAAAGGGAAACCAAAAAATATATGGATTGTGATGGCAATTGCTATCACGATTCTTCTTGCAATTGACCAAATTGCTAAAAGTTATGTTAGTATTTATTTAACACAAGGGTATGCCTTATTACCAGGCATATTGCATATAACGTATATCAAAAATACAGGCGTAGCTTTAGGAATCGCTGGAAATAATCCATTTTTAGCAATCATTATGCAACTGGTTGTACTCACTTTTGTCATTCGATTTTTACGTTTACAATATAGTAGAATGAATCTAGGAACGAAAGTAGCATTAACATTTATTTTAGCAGGAGGAACTAGCAATTTAGTAGATAGAATTTTATATAGAGCAGTTATTGATTATATAGATGTATCTCCTGTGATACCTAATTTTCCAGCTTTTAATTTAGCAGACACCTATATTGTAGTAGGCTTATTATTGTTTATCATTTCATTTGCCGTTTATGGAGTAACACAAGCCAAGAAAGAAGAAAGGAGGTAATAAAAAATGGATAGTAAAAATCAGTATGGAAAAGATACCATTTTTGATGATAAAACAAATTTTGGAGTATATTGTGACATTGGTGATAGATGTAATATTAGGGAATCTGAAATAGGTGATTACGCAGTATGCAGAGGAGAAAATCAAATTTGGTATTCAGAAATAGGAAAATTTGCATCTATTGCATATGGAGCTAGGATAAATGCGGTAAATCATCCAGCTTTTACTAGAATTGCACAACACAGATTTACTTATCGCGGAAAAGATTATGGATTAACAGAGGAAAATGACTCTACGATAACTCAATGGAGAAAACAAAATAAAGTCATAATAGAAAATGATGTTTGGATAGGACATAATGCTATTATTATGCCAGGAGTACATATAGGCAATGGAGCAATCATTGGAAGCGGAGCAGTAGTTACTAAAAATGTTGAACCTTATACTGTTGTTGTAGGAGTACCAGCATACCCAATTAAGAAAAGATTTGATGAAGAGACAATAGAAAAGATAGAAAGAACTAAGTGGTGGAATTGGTCCCATGAACAACTAAAGGAAAGATATAACGACTTTAAAAATATAGATGAATTTATAAGAAAGTGGAGTTAAAAGTATGGAATTATATGTTATAAGACATGGACAAACAGCGACTAATGCTTGTAAAGGCATGGTAGGAAGAAAACAAATATACTCGCTAACGCAAATAGGTATACAACAAGCGCAAGAGGCAAAGGAAAAAATAAAAAATCTAGAATATGATTTTGTTATTTCATCTCCACTTAAAAGGACAAAAGAGACTTGTGAAATTGTAAACATTAAGAAAAAAGAAGTCCTAGAAGATAAACGAATTATGGAAAGAGACTGTGGAGAAATGGAGGGAAAGCCAAAAGATAGTTTTGATTATCCACACTATTGGAATTATAATTATAAATTTGATATAAAAGGAATGACACCTATTAAAGAATTTGTAAAGACGGTATGGGAGTTTTTAGAAGATATCAAAGAGAAATACCCAAATAAGAAAATTTTAATTGTAACACATAATGGAGTATGTAGAGCAATTGGAGCATATTTTAATGGGATACCAGAAGATGGAAATCTAAGTATATATGCACATGATAATTGTGAGATTAAAAAATATATATTATAGAAGATTATATAAGAGAGGAAATTAAGATGGAAAAACAATGGACAGTAGAAAAAACAGAAGAATTTATTAGAATAGATGCTTATATTTCCAAGAAAATGCAAGATATCTCTAGAGCAATGGTACAAAAACTCTTAGAAGACAAGCAAATTCAAGTCAACGGAAAAGTGCCAAAGCCATCGTATAAAGTACAAGCAGGAGATACCATTTCTATCCAAATCAAACCACCAAAGGAAACCAATTTACAGGCACAAGAAATTCCCATTGAAATTATGTATGAAGACAAGGATATCTTAGTCGTAAACAAACCAAAAGGGTTAGTCGTACATCCAGGAAACGGCAATCCAGATGGAACATTAGTCAATGCCATTATGGCAAAATGTAAAGATGGGTTATCTGGCATAGGGGGAGAAATTAGACCAGGGATAGTACATCGTTTAGATAAAGATACCTCCGGTCTATTAATCGTTGCCAAAAATGATAAAGCCCATATCGCTATGAGTGAACAAATCAAAAATAGAGAAGTACAGAAAACGTATATAGCTTTAGTAAAAGGGATGATAACGGAAAGAGAAGCCACTATCAACATGCCAATTGGTAGAAGCACAAAAGACAGAAAGAAAATGGCAGTAACCAAAGAGGGAAAAGAAGCCATTACACATTTTAAAGTTATAAAAAGATATCAAAAAACAGAAGCTAGTTATAGCTTATTAGAAGTAAAGATAGAAACTGGTAGAACCCATCAAATTAGAGTCCATATGGCACAAATAGGACATCCGGTTATAGGAGACATGGTATATTCTAATGGGAAAAATGAATTTGGAGTAGAAGGACAATGCCTACATGCACAAAAACTAGCATTTAAACACCCAACCACAGGAAAGCAAATAGAAATAGAAGCACCACTACCAAACTATTTACAAGACATTTTAGACCAACTGGAAAACTATAAAATAATAGAAAAATAACAAAAAACCAATAAAGAAAAGAAAGGAATCTCTATGGAAGAAAGATTACAAAAATATATAGCCAATCAAGGTATCACCTCTAGAAGAAAAGCAGAAGAAGCTATTTTAGAAGGAAGAGTACAAGTTAATGGAGAAGTGATAAAAGAATTAGGTAGCAAAATAGACTCAGAAAAAGACGAAGTGTACTTTGATGGAAAGAAAATAAAAAAACAAGAAGAAAAGGTGTATATTCTATTAAACAAACCAATCGGCTATGTTACTACTGTAGAAGACCAATTTCATAGAGACACGGTTATGGAACTCATAAAAGATTGTAAAACAAAAGTA
>CATXTS010000099.1 GCA_958402495.1 uncultured Clostridiaceae bacterium | reverse complement strand
AAGGAGTTTTTTTATGAACAGAAGAGAAAGAAGAAAAATAAAAAAAGAAATAAATGTATTTTCAGATGTAGCAAGTATCATAAAACAATATTTTCCTCAATTAATTGATAAACTAGAAAAATTGACAGATGTAAGACATCAAAGCTATGTAGAGTATAGAATGTCTGTAATAACACTAACAAGGCTCTTAGGACTCTTATGTGGAATAAAAAGTATGAGAGAAACAACAGAAAAATTTAATCTGGAAATATTTAACAATTAATAAATGTGTAAAAAAATTTTTGAATTATTAGTAGATTAAAAACAGAAATACAAAAATTTAATCTTTATTACTGAAGTAGATTTAATAAAATTGATATCCTACCAACAAAAAGATATAGTAAAGATATCTAAATACTAGAAAGGAAAAAGGTGAGAAAAATGAAAAAGAAATTCAAAATGGTACTTTTTATTTTAGTAATGGTGATAATAGTGGCTTTTGTTTTGTTTCTAGTAGATTTAGGAAGAGTGCAAAGACAAGAAAAACCACTGTTTTGTATAAAAAACTTAAGTGGTGCTTATAAAGATGGTGGGACACAAGAATATTGGGGACTTGGCTATAAGGTAATAGATTTTAATCGATTAGATGGTTATGATGCTATGAAAATAGGAAGTTGGTTTATGCAATATCAGGATTTTGCAGAAGAATATCAGGTATATGAAGAAGCTTTTATGAAGCAACAAGAAAATACAACAGGGGGCCATACTTTAGTCAATCAAAATGACCAAAAAACAGCTATAGATAATCAAGAAGAGACCAATAGAACATTAGAGAAAGTCTCTATGAAAATAAAAGAAGGAACACTTACAAAGACTGGCGCTACTATTGTAATAATCGATAAGAATGAAAGCCCCTATACTTATGGTACTTGGTATAGAATAGACAAAAAAGTAGAAGGTAAATGGAAGACTTGTAAACCAATTGTAGAGGACTATGGATTTACAGAGATAGCTATGTTAGTTAAAAAAGATGGAACTTTAGAAATTAAGGAAGATTGGTCTAAACTTTATGGGACGTTAGAATCAGGTACTTATCGTCTAGTGAAAAGTCAGTATGAAGCAGGTGACTATCTGTATTTTTGGGTAGAATTTACCATACTATAAAACAATAAGAACACTAAATTAATATATAAGGAGTGTAAAAATATGGAAATAAGAAAAGCGCGTCCTTCAGATGCACTAGGTATTGCTATTGTAAATGTATATACTTGGAAAATGAGATATTCCGGTTTAATATTAGAGAAAATTATTGATTCTAGGATTTATCAGTTAGAGCAAAAAGCGCAAGTCATAAGAAAGAAAATAGAAAAAGGGGAGGGCTATTTAGTAGCTCTAGTAGAAGAAACGATTGTAGGTTTTTGTGCTTATGGGGCTTGTGAGAATGCTACTTATGCAAAGTTAGGTGAGATAAAAGCTATTTATGTGTTAGATGGATTTCAAAACAAAAAGATAGGAAAACAATTATTTAAAAGTGCACAGGCTTTATTAAAAACACAAGGGTATAGCAGTATAGTGGTTAATTGCTTGAAAGATAATCCATCAGCTAATTTCTATAAACATATGGGTGGAAAATTAATAGGAAATAGGCAAGATGATTATAATGGATATTTAATAGAAGAGGATATTTTTCTTTTTGAAAGTTAGGAGGCTTTTATGATAGAAAATTTAGAGGTCTTATTAGCATTAGCAGAAGAAGTTAGAACGAAGATAGAGAATCACCAAATAGAAGCAGTTACTAGAAAAGTACAAGAGGTTGTTCAGTTATCAGACTATAAAGCTCTTGATTGGATAATAGGGGTGATAGAAGAGGCATATAGCAAAGAAAACTTTAAAGAAGACATTTGTGTGAAACTAGGAAATCAAATACCAGATTATAGTGCCTTCATAGAAAATATAGAAGCTAAAGAGCCAAGTTTACCAGTAATAAAGATTTTTTCAGATAAGAATAAAGAAGTGGAGTCTTTTGATAATATATTAATTAGGAAAACGAAATATCCACATATGTATTTAGTATCTATTGAAAATTATGATTTAAAAGATAGGGATTCTATTGTTTATGAACTAGTAATGACAAAATATATAGACAATTACACCATATAGAGTTAAAAATAAATTTACAAAAAAGCGGTAGAAATTCATCTAATTATAATGAATAAGAATATCGAAATACGAATAAGAGAAGAAATCATAAAATAGAAAACAAAAACAGAGAATAAATTTCATTTATTGGAAATAGATACTCTGTTTTTTAATTGAAAAATTTACATAAAGTATAGACACATATTCCAAAAAATACTAGTTGGGAAAATGCACCAGATGGAAAAAATAAACTACCCCGACGCAAGCATCGGGGTATTCAGGTTTGCCCACGCTTACTCAAATATTGTAATTTGAGACCTATATAATTTCGTATATTTATTTCCTTGATTCTTAACGTAATTTTCGATTTGCTTTTCATTTCCATTTTTTCCTACTGTACTTACAAAATATCCTTCGCTCCATATTTTTCCTCCCCATAACTTTCTTTTCACTTCTGGATACAGTCTATATATCTCTTTTGCTGTTATACTTTTCATTATGGTTACTATTCTTGTTGGCGCTATAGTTGGTACTGACTGTATCAAGAAGTGAACATGGTCTCCATCTGTTCCTATTTCTATAAAATTTATATCATATCGCTTGGATATTTCTTTACATGTATTTATTAATATCTCATCTACTTTTTTATCGAAAATTACTCTTCTATATTTTGCTGGGCAAACATAGTGATACAATAGTATTGATACATTATATGATTTGTGTATATATTCACTCATATATTTCACTTCTTCTCTCTTTTTCTCCTATTGTATCACGGCACTTGTTGCGACGCAAGCGTCGGGAAATTTAACCCGCAGAGATTAAAGAGAAATTGCAGATAAGTTGGCTTTGGGTGAGTATAAAAAATATAGAGTTATACAAGATAAAAAATATATTTCTGATTTTGATGAACTGTTATCAAAAACAAAAAAATTGAATAACAATTAGAGCGACAACTACAATAACGGTTAAAATACAGATTAATTATATTTATTTTTATTTAAATAGTTTTTTACAATTTACGACAATTAAAAAAATAAAAAATACAAGTTTTATTTGTATAAAATACTACACAAATTCAAATTAATGTGATAAAATAATTTAGGGTATAAAATTGTCTGTTAGATTTTGCTAAAATAATTTGTCAACATAATATTTAAAATGAAATTTCTGGCACAATTTTGGCACAATTCAATTAACATAGAACCACACAAACCCCTAAAAATCAACAAAGTTCAATAAAGGATTTTTATGGTAGATTTTTAAATAAAAAAGCCTGTAAGTGGCTTAAATACTAGAAAAAATAACAAGGAGGAATGAAAAATGAGTCGGGCATTCAAAATGGCATAACATAGCAGCTAAAAAAGGAAAAGCAGATGCTGCTAGAGGAAAAGTATTTACCAAACTAGGAAGAGAATTATTAATGGCTGTAAAGCAAGGAGGACCAGACCCCGCAGGTAATGCAAAATTAAAAGATGTTATTGCTAAATGTAAAGCAGCAAACATGCCAAATGATACTATTAGTAATGCTATAAAAAAAGCAGCAGGTGCAGGAAATAGTGAAAACTATGAAGAAATTATCTATGAAGGATATGGACCAAACGGCGTAGCTGTTATCGTAGAAGCGAATACCGATAATAAAAATAGAACAGCCGCAGATGTAAGACATGCCTTTGATAGATGTGGTGGTAACCTAGGTACGAATGGTTGTGTATCTTACTTATTTAATAAAAAAGGTGTCATCGTTATTGATAAAGCAAACTGTGCACTTAGCGAAGACGATTTAATGTTGTTAGCAATTGATAGTGGAGCAGAAGATTTTTCATCAGAAGAAGAAGTATATGAAATTACGACTACACCAGAAACTTTTACACAAGTAAGAGAAAAATTAGAAGCCGAAAATATCGAATTTTTAGAAGCAGGTGTACAAATGGTTCCATCTACGTATATTGCTTTAGATGAAAAAGGAGCAGAAAGAATGGAAAGACTAGTAGAAATGCTAGAAGATTTAGACGATGTTTCTGAAATTTACCATAACTGGGAAGAATAAAAAAAATCATATAAAGGTTCTAAAATAGAAAAGAGAAGCATATATATAGTAATACGATATAGGCTTCTTTTTTTGTGCGAAAAAAAGAGAAAGGAAAAAATAAAATGGTACAAATTCAACATATTTTAAGATGTTTTCCTTTAAAAATCTATAAAAAATTAGAAGAATTGTTTTCTACTTCCTATAACAGTATGAATCATCTAGAAGAAATACGAATGAGAGTAAATAAGCCCATCATCCTAAAAATAGGACAAACTGAAAAAATACTAGAATATAATGTATCACAAGAAGAAATTTTAGAGATTATGCAACATATTTGTGATAATTCTATTTATAGTTATCAAAATCAAATTTGTAAACGGGTATATGACTATGCAAGGAGGACATAGAGTCGGTATTACAGGAAACGTGGTTATGAAAGACGATAAAATCAGTAACATCAATTATATTTCTGGGTTAAACTTTAGAATTGCTAAACAAGTATTAGGCTGTAGTAATAAAATTTTAAAACATGTTTTAAATATAGAAGAGCAGAGTATTTATAATACATTAATTGTATCGCCACCAGGTGTTGGAAAAACCACTATTTTACGTGACTTAATTAGAAAAATTAGTAATGGTATAGACCCTATCTCTTTTCCAGGGTTAAATA
The DNA here is from genome assembly GCA_958402495.1 of uncultured Clostridiaceae bacterium. Taxonomy (GTDB): domain Bacteria; phylum Bacillota; class Clostridia; order TANB77; family CAG-508; genus UMGS1663. The sequence continues at coordinate 2,583 of CATXTS010000099.1, read as the reverse complement.
TAGGCGTAGTGGATGAAAGAGGTGAAATTGCTGCTATGTATAGAGGTGTACCACAAAACGACATAGGCATTAGAACCGATGTGTTAGACAATGTACCAAAGGCAATCGGTATGAATATGCTGATTCGTTCCATGGCACCAAAAATAATTGCAGCAGATGAAATTGGGAGTAGCCAAGATGTAGAGGCTATTGGCTATGCGGTTTGCTGTGGAATTAAAGGTATTTTTACAGCACATGGAGCAAGTCTTGAAGATTTACGATTAAATCCAGCTATTTATACATTATTACAAAATTGTTTGTTCGAAAAAATTATTTTTTTAAGTGATAAGAAGCAAGAAAAAGGAGAAATCGATAGAGTCTATACTTTGCAGAAATTAGAAAAACAATATATATCTTTATAATTTATCTAAAAATAGTTCTAAAAAGGGACAAGCTTGCATATATATAGATATAGAACATACATAAAAAGAGGAGAACAAAAGAAAATGGAAATGATAAAATACATAGCCATGGGATTTATTTTATTAGCCAGTAGTTATACCGGTATTTTAATAGCAGGTAAATATACCAATCGTGTAAAAGAATTAAAACAAATGAAGACAGCCCTTAATTTATTTGAGACAAAGGTAAAATTTACATATGAACCAATCCCTAAAATTTTTCAAGATATAGGTGGAAGAACACAAGGAATGACCGCTAGAATTTTTAAAACAGCTTCAGAAAAAATGCAAGAAAAAGAAGCAGGAGTAGCTTGGATAGAAGCCTTAGAAGCAGAAAACAATGTAATAAATAGAGAAGATAAAGAAGTGTTAAAAGGTCTAAGTAATCTATTAGGAAAAGTCGATTTAGAAGGGCAAGTTAGTGAAATTGAATTAGTAGATAATTTCTTAAATACACAAATTGAAAAAGCAGAACAAGAGAGTAAGAAAAATGAGAAAATGTATAAGACATTAGGTGTTACAGCAGGACTAGCCATTGTGGTAGTACTGATTTAAAGATAGGAATAAGAAGTTAGGGGGAAATCACTTTATGGATATTAATTTATTATTCAAGATTGCAGCCATAGGTATTTTAGTAGCAGTATTACATCAGGTTTTGGTACGAGCAGGTAGGGAGGACCAAGCTATGATGACCACTTTAGCAGGTCTAGTCATTGTTTTAACTATGGTGATTAAAGAAATTAGCACTTTATTTGATACAGTAAGAACGATTTTTGGATTGTAAAACATAAAGAAGGAAATAAGATATATGGAAATTGTAAAGATTATACGGCGTTGGATTAGTTAGCTTGATTATCATTATTATTTTAAAACAGTACAAGCCAGAGTTTGTTATCTATGCTTCTTTACTAGCAGGTGCCATTATTTTGATGATGGTCATGTCTAAGATATCCGCTATTATAGATTTACTAAGTAATTTGGCGAATCAAGCATCTATCAATAACGAATTTATTATTTTATTAATTAAAATAACAGGAATTGCTTTTTTGACAGAATTTGCCGTTAGTATTTGTAAAGATTCTGGAGAAACAGCTATTGCAACTAAAGTGGACATGCGGTGGAAGAGTGGTTATCATTGCTATGTCTATTCCTATTATTTCAGGTTTATTAGAAACAGTTATCAAGATACTACCGTAAAGGAGAACAAATGAAGAAAAAAGTAGGAACAATTTTAGGGATTATAGTATTACTGGTATGTGTATTTCATACCAATAGTTTTGCACAAGAAGAGGCTAGTAGTCAGACACAAGAAATTATGAATGCACAAAAGTCCTCCTTAAATATCCAAGGTTTTATACAAGCAGCAAACCAATACACAACCGATGTTTTTGGAGGAACAGATTATAATGATTTGCTAAATGCAGCTATTAAAGGAGAGATTGATAATCAGGCTTTAGGAAACTCCATTTTAGAAAAATTAGGAAAAGAAACGATTAGTTCTATAAGGACCATTGGTCTAATTATTATAGTAATTGTCATCCATAGTATTATAAAAAGTATTAGTGAAGGATTAGAAAATAAGTCCGTGGCACAAATTACGTATTATGTGCAATATATATTAATAGCCACCTTAATTATGAGTAATTTTGCAGATATTATTACAATGGTGAAAGATTCTGTCAATCAATTAGTACAATTAGCCAATTTATTAGTACCGATTTTAATGACTTTGATTTTAACAACAGGAAGTATTGCTTCTGCCAATATGTTACAACCTATTTTATTATTCTTAATAACTTTTATAGGAAATTTTATAAATACGATTCTCATTCCTATTCTGCTAGTTTCTACAGCCATTGGAATTCTTTCTAAGATTTCTGAGCGTATACCACTAGATAGATTATCTAAGTTTTTAAAATCTGGTATTGTATGGGTATTAGGGGTGGTTCTCACGTTATTTGTTAGTCTAGTTTCTATAGAAGGTAGTTTGAGTAGCAGTGTAGATGGCATTACAGCTAAAACCACTAAAGCGGCGGTTTCTAGTTTTATTCCTGTTGTAGGAAAAATTTTAGGAGATGCAGTAGACACGGTCATTGGGTGTGCCTCTATTTTAAAGAATGCGGTTGGAGTAGTTGGTGTAATT
>CATXTS010000098.1 GCA_958402495.1 uncultured Clostridiaceae bacterium | reverse complement strand
TTTATCATTTTTAATAAACTAACACAAAAGAGAAAAGTAAATACATACAAAGGATAAAAAGAAAAAAATACAAAAGAAACACGAAAGAAAAAAATTCAAAATGGCATTGACAGTTGGTATTTTTATAATACCAACTGCTTATGCTATTATTGCTCTATCAATTGATGAGGTGGAATATTGGAATTTGTACATAAACCAGTCATGCTAACAGAATGTATAGAAGGTCTACAGATTAAACCAGAAGGTATTTATGTAGATGGCACACTAGGTGGCGCGGGACATAGCTTAGAAATTGCAAAAAGATTATCAAGTCAAGGCAGACTAATTGGTATTGACCGAGATGAGGAAGCATTGCAAGCTGCTAAAGAAAAACTAAAAGACTATACTAATATTACTTATGTACATGGAAATCATGATGAAATAAAACAAATTTTAGAAGGATTATCCATTACAAAAGTAGATGGTATCTTATTAGATTTAGGGGTATCTTCTTATCAATTAGATGAAAGAGCAAGAGGATTTAGTTATATGGGTGATGCTAAATTAGATATGCGTATGGATAGAACCCAAAGTTTAACAGCGTATGAAGTGGTAAATACCTATGCAGAAGAAAAACTTATCCAGATTTTACAAGATTATGGAGAAGAACGATTCGCTAGACAAATTGTAAGCCATATAGGTAAGGCTAGAAAAGAAAAACCAATTGAGACAACAGCCCAGTTAGTAGATATTATCAAAAATAGTATTCCAATAGGAAAACAAAAAGATGGGCATCCGGCTAAAAGAACTTTCCAAGCAATTCGTATAGAAGTCAATAATGAAATAGAGCCACTATTTCAAACAATTGAACAATCTATAGAGGTACTAGGAAATGCTGGAAGATTATGTGTATTAACATTTCATTCTTTAGAAGATAGAAATGTGAAAAAAGCAATGACAAAGGCAGAGGGAATTTGTACTTGTCCAAGGGATTTACCTTATTGTGTTTGTGGTGCTAAAGCACTAGGAAAAATTATCAATAAAAAACCAATCATAGCAAACATAGAAGAACAAGCAGAAAATCCAAGGTCTAAAAGTGCAAAGTTAAGAATTTTCGAAAAAATAGAATAGAATAAAATAAAGTAGAAAAGAACAGAAGAAATGAGGTGAAAACATGGCATACCAAAGATATGGTGGATATCAATATGAAACAACACCTAGAAAATTGGAACCAGAATATGAGCCAATTAGAACAAATCCATATCCTAAAAAACAAAGTACGGCAAGAAAAGTGGAAAAAGCAAATACTAAAAAGAAAGCAAAGGCAAAAAGAAAGTTAAAACCTAAGGCTAAATTAGTATTTTCTATTATGGCTGGATTTATTATCTTGTTTGGTATTAGCTATCAAAATTCACTCATTACAGAGACATTTAATAAAAAAGAAGATTTAAAGAAAAGCTTAAGTGCTGTTCAAAAAGAAAATGAACAGTTACGTGTAAATATAGAAAATAGTTTGAATTTAAATAATATAGAACAGTTAGCAAAAGAAAAATTAGGTATGCAAAAGTTAGATAATGCACAAAAGAAATATATTAGTTTGGACAAAAAAGACTATGTAGAACCTGCCACAGAAGAAGTGGTTATTCAAAAAGAAGAAAGTTTATGGCAAAAATTAATAGAAGGATTAACAAAAAGTATTCGATAGTATCATTCTTTTTTAGAAAAAAGGTGGTACTATTTTTTTTTGAAAAGAAAAGGGAAGTAAGAGATGAAAGATTATGTGTTTAGAAAAGAATATCTGTATATCTATTTATCTAAATTTTGCTATGCATTTTCTAATGCATTAGTTTCTATTTTTGGGGTAGTGATGTTATATAAAAATGGAATGGGGATTACTAGTTTACTCCTTTTGTATGGTATTCGTTTTGGAATAATGGGTCTTTGTTCACCACTCTGTATGAGAATTGCTAGCAAGTGGGGTGTTGCTAATTGTACATTCATTTCCCATGTTTTTCGAATGTTAAGTTCTTATCTGATTTTGTTTGTAACACAAGAGCAGATGATATTATTAGTCTTATTTCTAGCGTTACCAGGGGCTATTTCGAATCCTCTTGATAATGCTATTTCTAGTAAATATGTAGAAAACAGCCATAGAGGGAAATTTAATAGTCTAAAAACCATTATGCAGATACTAGGACAAGCCTTAGCAAGTGTAGTAGTTGGTTGGAGTGTATTGGCTCAAAAAGAAATAGGTTTACTAGGAATCATGGCTATCTTCTTTATAGCCGATTATGTCTTTACCTGTAAAATAGATTATAAGCCAGATTATTCTAAGGAAAATTCTTTATTAACAATAGGGCAATATATCAGAAAATGTCCAAATGCCTTAAAGCAATTTTTTAGTTTACAGACTTTTCAAATTATAGAAAGATTGTTTTTGCCTTTATATGTATATTTAACCCTAAAGGATTTTGTGGCCTTTACAACAGTTATTACCATTTCTTTATTAATACAAATGGTAACCGTATTTCTGACAGGGAAAATGGCAGATAGAAATTTAAAGAAAACAAATTCTATAGTTAGCTTTTGTAAAATAGCCATTTCTGCTATCTTTCTAGTGAGTAGAAATAAAGTGGTGGTTTCTGGTAATAAAATGATAAGTGATAATTTTGAGAAAATTTATAATACTTCTTTAAATACCATATCACAAAATGAAATGAAAAATAGCCTAGAAGAACCCACCTTTTTATCTACCGTTTGTCAAATGTGTTTGTGCTTCACAGAGGTAATCGTTTTTTTAGGACTTTCTATCATTTCTATCTTCTTAAAAGAACAAGTTTTTATTTGGATTTTTGCTTTATCTATATGGGCAACGGCTATGATGATGCAAATGATGAATCAGATGATAATTAAACAATAAAAAAAGTATTTAGGAATCAATCTATATAAAGTAAAAGTACTACTTTTCTTTATATAGATTTTTTCTATTCGGGCTCCTACTAAGATTTAAAGTCATAAAACTGTATTTTAGTAATACAAATAATAATAAGACAAAAGGTGGAAAGAGGTTTTAAGATTGAAAAAAGAAAGAAGAAGAAAAGTAGAAAAAGCCCATATAGAACCTAAGGAGAAAAAGAAAAAGGATACGCAGAATCAGAAACTAAAAAGAAAAATAGAAAAAGAGATGAAAAAGCAAGATACGAATAAAGAAATTAAGAAACTAAAAAATAAAAAACCAATTAATTTTAAAAAATTAAATAAAAAGGAAAATCGAAATACAGAGCCGATTGGTAATATATCTAGAAAGAAGAGAATTTTATATGAGTTGTTTATAGCGATTTTTATATTAACAGCTTTAGTGGGAAGAATTGGATATATTCAATTTGTACAAGGTAGTGAATTACAAGCTATGGCCTATGTGCAACAAACCTTGGACCGTCATATTAATCCTAAGAGAGGGACCATTTATGATGCGACTGGAAAGAATATTTTAGCGGTTAGCTCTACGGTGGAGACCGTAACCGTAAATCCCGTAAATATTGCTGTTAAAGATAGGGAAAAAGTGGCAAAAGCTTTAAGTGAAATCTTTTCTTTGGATTATGATACGATTTTAAAAAGAGTGAGTAAAAGAAGTTCTATTGAAACTATTGTAAAAAAGGTAGAAAAGGAAAAGACAGATGCATTAAGAGTATGGATGAAGGATAATCATATTACAACTGGTATTAACATAGATGAAGATACGAAGAGGTATTATCCTTATAATTATTTAGCTTCTCAAGTTATCGGCTTTTGTGGTAGTGATAATCAAGGCTTAGATGGTATTGAAGCAATTTATGATGAGACATTAAAGGGAAGTAAAGGAAAAATTACAAAAATGACAGATGCTAAAGGTGGAGACATTGCACAAACCACAGAAAATTACGTACCAGCAATAGATGGAAATGATTTAATTTTATCCATAGATAGTACCATTCAAGGAATTGCAGAAAAATATCTAAAAGAAGCTTGTATTGATAATGTGTGTACAGATGGTGGTAATATTATTGTTATGAATCCTAAAACAGGTGATATCCTTGCTTTAGCAGGATATCCAAATTATAATTTAAATGAACCATATTCACCAAATACAGAGGAGTTAAAAAGTACATGGGGTAGCTTATCGCAAGCTGATAAAAGTAAGAATCTACAGGCGATGTGGAGAAATAAGGCTATTTCAGATACCTATGAACCGGGTTCTACTTTTAAGTTAGTAACTGCTTCTGCAGCATTAGAAGAAGGACTTACTACTACAGATAAAGAAGGAGAATTTTGTTGTACTGGTTCTATTGAAATTGCAGGAACTAGAATGAAATGTTGGAGATATTATAGACCACATGGACCAGAAAGTTTAAGGCAAGCTTTAATGAATTCTTGTAACCCAGTATTTATAGGTTTAGGTCAAAAAATTGGAGTGCATAAATATTATGAATATTTAAATAAGTATGGGTTTTTAAGAAAAACGGGAATTGATTTACCAGGTGAAGCAAAAGGAATTTTCTTAGCAGAAAATAAAGTAGGCCCTGTAGAACTTCGGAACAATTGCCTTTGGCCAAAGATTTGAAGTAACGCCTATTCAAATGATTAGTATGGTTTCTACCATTGCAGGTGGTGGTATCTATACACAGCCTAGAATTGTGAAAGCAACAGTAGATAGTCAAACAGGAGAAAGAAAAGAAGTAGAAGTGATAAAAAAAGAACGTGTTATTTCTGAAGAAACAGCTAAAAATGTACTAAGTATGATGGAAAGTGTTGTAGCAGAAGGTACCGGTAAGAATTCACAAGTAAAGGGCTATCGTATTGGTGGAAAAACAGGTACTTCAGAAGATGGTGTTAATACTGGTAAGTATGTAACTTCTTTTATAGGGGTTGCACCGATTTCTGACCCACAAGTTTGTATTTTAGTTACTTTATATAACCCAACTGGTGAAGGTGGTCACCAAGGTGGTGGTGTAGCAGCACCAATTGGTTCTCAAATATTTGGAGAGGTATTACCTTATCTAGAAATTAAAATGGATGATGAAACAAAAATTGAAAATATAGAGCAAGTAGAGGTCCCAGAAGTAGTAGGTATGAGTTTAAAAGAGGCAGATAAGGTGTTAAAGGAAGCGGGACTAGAAATGCATATAGAAGACCAAACAGAAGGAATCGATAAAGCTAATACGGCAGTTAAGTTGCAAACACCAAGTAAAGGGATTATGGTAAAAAAGGGTAGCAACATATTTGTAGAGTTCTAGGAATAAACTGGAAATATTAAAAAAGGATATACAAAAAATTATTTTATGAGGTTTTTAGAAGAATAATGGAAGTAAGACAATAAAGAAAGATAAAAATAAATCGTATAGGAAAAGCCCAAATACTCCCTAAAAAAGAGAGTATTTGGGCATATTGCTATGGCTGTTTTTCAATCCATCGGTGACCTATTAAGACTATATCAGAAAATTTTGAATTGACCAGTTCTCGCATAACACTACAGGTACAGTTGGGATTTGCAGCAAGTGTATTTGCAAGTTCAAGTGCATAAGATTGATTATCAGTAGTATAGGAATAATAGTTCATGGTTGCACATTTTTGGGCTATAGATTTCAATGTGCTTTCTCCAGCAATTTCAGAATTTGCAATTATCAGCCAAACACTAGGAAATTCTGATTCTGTAAGTTTTTCCAATACATGATTGGTGCTATTAGGATTTACACAAAGAACACTTGCAATGGCTGTGGCGTAAGACTCAATATTAGAAGTGTAGATATAATCATACTCACTACTTGCGTTAATACTTGCACATTTTTCTGCTACTTTTAATAAATTTTCTTCATTAGCCAGGGGACAACTAGCAACGCTAAGCCACTCAAGAGGACTTTCAATATTTGCTTGATTGTCCAAATATTCTATCATTTGCTGTTTAGAACTGGAATTATTTTCTTCTAATTCCTCTGTATTTGTACTGGATTCTTCTACGTCGCTGGAATTTAAGGAAGAATCTTCTACTGTACTTGTATAGGAAGGTAATTCTTTTATGTGAATCGTTTTTTCCTCCATATCTTTAAATTCCTCAAGTTCTGATACCCGTTTTTTTAATGAATATTCGAAAGAATCATGATTAAATTTCAATGATTCTAATTGTGATTCTAGTGAGGAGACTTCTTGCCGAAGTTTACCACACTCTACAGAAGTTACGATTCCACATGCTGTCAGATAAACAATCATTAAAAAACCAATGGTTACCAAAGCAATATTTTTTTTCATGTTACATTCCTCCTATAAACTTTATGGTTGAGTTCTATATAGAGTAAACACCAAAAGTGAGAGAAAGTTCCTTTCACTAATTAGTGATAATAGGGTGAAAAATAATACAAAATAGTATTATACTAATTTTATTATACTAAAATTTTAGAAAAAAATAAATTTATGTAAAGCTTATTTTAGACTGTTAATCGACATAATTTTAATATAAATAAAAGGTTGTTTTAATTAAAAGATTTTTACAATAAGAAATATTTGAAAAAATGGATGAAATGTAAATAATATAGAATTCTTAAAAAAATATCTTATACAAAAAACTTTAAATTATTTTATTATGCAAACTTGTAAACAAATGAATGGATTGTAAATAAAAAAGTACGGAAAAGAAATATTATAATTATAAAAAATAAAATATGTAAATATTACTTTAATCAAAAAGTGATATGAAATTAGCAAAAAAATAGGAAGACTGAGAAGATGGAAAACATAAGAAAAGAAAGGGAATGAAGAATATGAAAAGAAAAAGGAAAGAAAAAGGTGTGACCTTAATTGCATTAGTTATTACGATTATTATATTAATTATTTTAGCGGGTGTGGCCATTAATGCATTAGTTGGAGAAAATGGAATTATCACACAAGCACAAAGAGCAAAAGAAGAGACGCAGCAAGGAAAAAGAGACGAACAAGGTGGTTTAGCTAGTTTAGAACAACAGATAGATGAAGCTTTGGGTCAAACCTATATTACAGAAAAAGGTGTTAACAAGCCAGCTTTAACAGCAGGAATGACACCGATTAAATTTGCAGAGCCAAATAGTACTGAAAAAGGAAAAGTAGAGAAAACAGAAACTACAAATACTAGTTGGTATGATTATAATAGTCAAAAATGGGCAAATGCTAGGACCGAAGATGGAAGTATGTGGGTGTGGATACCTAGATATGCCTATAAAGTAAATAGTAATACCTTTGATATCAAATTCCTAATAGGAACAACCGATAATTATTATGATGAAAATGGTAAGATTCAAACAGCTAAACGTTGTACAAATGTAGATGAATTAGTAGACACTAAAACCGGTTATACGGTTCATCCAGCATTTACTGATGAAACTTCTATCGGATACAGAAATGGAGGATGGGATAAAGAGTTAAC
>CATXTS010000097.1 GCA_958402495.1 uncultured Clostridiaceae bacterium | reverse complement strand
GTTCTTTCTTTTCTTCCTTTTTATTGCGAATTATTTTTATTCCTCATTGCTGTGTACAATGGTTAGAATTTGCTTTTTTACTCGAAAAGTATTATAATACGAATATCATATATGTTTTTTGCTTCTTAATAAAGGGGATTACGGAGGTATGTATGTCATTAACACCATGGGCTTGTATGTTAACAGGAGGATGTTTATATGCCTGGCATTGTGCAGAGGTATTATATACTTCTTCTCTAAAATACGAGAGATATCAAAAGTACAAAGATGCCTATTTTGACAAAATGAGCATAAAGGTAAAAGAGATGCTCATTTCTAAAAAAATAGAGTTTGACATTAATGTATTTCAACAGGCGTGCGAGATTTTTAAGAATGAATGCAAACAGGAGTTGCATGAAGACATAATGGGAGGAAGAACAAATTTAGAAAAACTCTCCTTACCTATTCGGGAATTACGAGAGTATGGTATGTCTCTCGTAGAAACATTAGTAAAAGATAACTAATTTATCAATCCTTTATTAAGAGCAGTTGTGTATGATAGCATAACGGGAGGGCACTTTACTTAAAGTGTCTTCTCTATTTTAAATTTCGTAAAACTTCAATTCTTTCCTCTGTACTAGGATGAGTAGAAAACCAACTTGTTTTTTTCTTTTTCCCATTTTCATTTTTACGAAATGGTTCGGCAATATACATGTGGGCAGTAGAACTGCTAGCTGTTTTTAGTTCATTGGGGTCTGCTGAAATTTTTTCTAAAGCAGAAATTAAACCATCCGGATTTCTCGTTAGCTGGGCAGAAGTCGCATCTGCTAAAAATTCTCTGCGTCTGGAAACAGCAAGTTGTAGCAACTTAGCAAAGACCAATCTTCTTTAATTTCTAAAGTTCCATCTTTTCTAACTAACATGGCTATTTCTGTAAATCCATAATCTGCTAGAATTGGCTTGCAAGCCTTCCATTTACCTTCTACTTTTTTGTCTATTCTATACCAAGTTCCATAAGTATAGGGACTTTCATTCTTATCCGTTATTACAATAGTAGCGCCAGTCTTTGTTAGTGTTCCTTCTTTTATTTTCATAGAGACTTTCTCTAATGTTCTATTGGCCTCTTCCTGATTATCTATAGCCATATTTTGGTCATTTTGGTTGACTAAAGTATGGCCCCTTGTTGTATTTTCTTGTTGCTTCATAAAAGATTCTTCATATACCCGATATTCCTCTGCAAAAAAATTTTATTTTAAATCCTCTATACAACCAGCTTGAATAGCCTTTAGATTCTGTCTAATTCTCTCTATTGGCCAATCCCACCACTTACTTTTTAATAAAGAAGAAATTACCTCTTCTGAAAAACGTTTTCTAATTGGCTTTGCTGGTACGCCACCTACAATTGTATAGGGTAACACATCTTTTGTTACTACTGCTCTAGTTCCTATAATGGCACCATCACCTATAGAAACACCTGCCATAATCACAGCATCATAGCCAATCCACACATCATTTCCAATACAAATATCTCCCTTATTATCCCAAGATTTTGTTACCTCTTTTTTATCTAATCCCCACTCCTCAAAGAAAAGTGGAAATGGATATGTTGATAAAGAAGCCATACTATGATTTGCACTATTGAATAGAAACTTTGCTTGGCAAGCAATCGAACAAAACTTTCCTATTATTAATTTATCTTGGTTAATGGGATAATGGTATAACACATTATTTTTTTCAAACTCTGTAGGGTCATTTACAAAATCATGATACATGGTATAATCCCCTACTATAATATAAGGGTTGGTAATTACATTTTTCAAATAGACAGTTTGTTTATCTCCTGTACGTGGATATATTTTTTTCTCTGGAATAGTCATCTTTTAATCCTCCTCTAAATATAGATTTTAAACTATTCCAGTCACTACAATACAATTTTTCACCATATACCACCTTCTTTTTCTTTATCTATTTTCCTGTATATCTTCTTTTACTAATCCATACAACTGTTTTAATGGAATAGCATTCTTTAATGCTAGTTCTTTGATACTCTCATATTCTGGATACAGATAAGTATCTTGTTTATATTGTACTTGTTTTGCTTGTATTTTACCATACTTTGTATCTATTAATACACCTTTTCTATCTAATATCTTTCTTTTTTCTAAGCGATAACGTATACCAATTGTCGTTGTTTCTCTAAAAAGAATATCTTGTAATATAGGCATATCTTGCTTTTTACAGATTACGGTTAAACAGTACGCCGGTCTATTTTTTTTCATATAGATAGGTGTATAAAACACATCTAAAGCTCCTTGCTGTAGTAACTGTTCTAATGTATATCCTAAAATCTCACCCTGACAATCGTCAATATTGGTTTCTATAACGGCTACTTCTTCTTGCTCTTCTTCTCCTGTTTCTTCTACTTCTCCATAATACACCTTTAATACATTTGGAATTTGTAAATCTTTTAGACCTGCACCCCACCCTATTTTTTCAATTTCCATCGTAGGTAGAGTTGTAAACTGTGTAGCCAGTTCTGTTATAATGGCAGCACCAGTAGGTGTTACTAATTCTGTATCGATATCTATTTGACGAAATTTAACTTTAGAAGAAGCCATAATTTCACTTGTAGCAGGAACTGGCACTGCCATTTTTCCATGTGCACATTCGATAAAACCATGTCCATCATTGATAATACTAGCTATGATTTTTTCTGGTTGAATTTTCTGTATTAAAATTGCTGTTCCCACAATATCTATAATAGAATCTATAGCGCCTACCTCATGAAAGTGAATCTGCTCTATTGGTTTGCCATGTACTTTACTTTCCGCTTCAGCAACCCTATAGAAAATTTTTTTAGCTAAAGCCTTACTTGTTTTTTCTATTGGACTATTATCGATTATTGTAAAAATATCCTTTAGATTTCTATGTTCATGACTATGGTGATGGTCATGATGTTGGTCTTCTAAAATAACATCCACATACGTACCCGTAATACCATTTTTCACTTTTTTAGAAATTTCTATTTGATAACCATCTAACTGCAATTTGTTTAATTCTTCTAAGAAATAGGAGGTATCTCCTACAATTTCTAATAAGGCACCTAATGTCATATTTCCACTAATGCCACTAGAGCAATCAAAATATAATGTTTTCATCTCTACTCCTTTACTTCTACTAATGTGTACTCTCTTGTACCAAAACCTAGTTTTTCTGCTACTTCAATGGTATGAATACCATGCCTAGATTCTATTCGTTCTATTAAATGATTTTTACCTTCATCTTCTGCTTGATATACCAAGTCTATACAAGCTTGGTCAATTGCAATTGGGTCAAGGCTGGCTAAAATACCGATATCTTTCATACAAGGGTCTTCTGCCACTGCACAACAATCGCAATCGACACTCATATTACTCATAATATTGATATATACTATTTTCCCTTTAAACTTCTCTACAATGCTACTAGCAGCGTCAGCCATAGATTCTAAAAATAAGTCTTGCTCAGTACTCCACATTTGCTCTGGCTTTCCCGCACCATGGATATAAGCTTTTCCATAAGTAGAGGCTAATCCTATTGATAATTGCTTTAAAGCACCACCATAGCCACCCATAGGATGTCCTTTAAAATGTGATAATACTAGTATCGCATCATAATTTTCCAAATGTTCCCCTACATAATTTTTTTGAATTACTTTTCCATTTGGAATTTCTAATTCTATTTCCTTTTCCTCGTCTAAAATATCTACCTCAAAATACTTTGTCCATTCATGTTCTTCCATTAATTGTTTATGTTTTTGTGTCGTATTTCTAGCACCTTCATAAGCAGTATTGCATTCTACAACAGTTCCTCCTACTTTTTCAACAATTTCTTTTACCATTTCTGGTCTTAAGTAATTTTGATTTCCTTTTTCTCCTGAATGTAATTTAACCGCTACTTTTCCTTTTAAAGAAATGCCTAATTTCTCATACATACGTACTATACTTTGTGGCGTAATTTCTTTCGTAAAATATACAGTGGCTTTTTCCATCTTTATATCCATCCTTTCTTATATTCAACTTTTTTATTTTTTAGTTATATCACCTAGAGTTCGCTCTAAGTCAATAGTTTTTTGCTATTTTTTCATTATTTCCAGAAAAAAATTACTCTATACTATATATAGAGCAATTTTTATAAACTTATATTTATTTTTTTATTCCATAGTATACGCACTTCTATCAGGCTCTTGCATATCTTCTGGTGTTACACTATTAAACTGGTATGTGTAAGTAGTCGTATATATTTTTTTCTTTCCATTTTCATTAACTAGTTCTACCATCTTCTTCGTTAAACCGGTTTCTTTATCTACATAGGCTTTCATATCTATCGTACCTTCTGTATATAAAAAGCTACCTGTAAAATCGCTAATTACATAATACGCTTTTCCATCTATTTTTTCTGTAGTAATTCTTGTTAAAAGACTATTGCTTAAAAGATTTACAAAATTATCATATCGGCCATAATTTACCACTTTTGTTGTACTTGTTAATACATTTTCCTCATGACTGATATTCATCACCTTTTTTTCTTCAGAATCTATATACATGGTTCTTTGTGTGGGTGTTATATATTGTGTCACTTTTGTAGGTTTATCTTTAGAGATAATTACATCTTTTTCCATATCTCCTAAAATAAATTTTTCAAAACTTTCAACAGAGGCAGACCTTTCTGATGCGGTCTTCGAATACATACTTGTGCTATTTTCATATTTAGCTACTTTTTCTTGTATAGCATGTAATATTATCATTTTTCTTGCTGTAAGTACGATTATACTTATACATAAAACTAATAATATAATGGTTATATGCTTTCCTATCTTTATTTTCTTTTTTTCCATAGAAAACTCCCCCTTTTCCTTGGACCTTCTCTTAAATACTATTTTCATTATAGCACATTTGCTTATCTTTTACAAATTGAGAAGTCATTTGGGTAGGGTCATTTTATTCAAAATACTTCCTCTAAACCTTTTAAATACTCTATTTTTTATTTGTATTTTAGGAAATACTTTTTCCCATTTTATAAGCTTGCTCTATCATACTTTTCTTTTTCTTAGCATCTCCCACATTTGTTAACCCAGTTCCATAAAGAATTTCTTTTAATTGTACATTTTCTACGCAATCTATCCATCCTTGTATAGGAGCTATGGCTCCGTCTATAGCATGTTTAGAAGTATCTGCACAAGTAGCTATTACATATACCTCTTTATTTTCAATCTCGGTATATCTAGCTACAGTTCTATCTAAAAAAGCTTTTAACTGTGCGGTTACACTATAAAAATAAATAGGAGTAGCAAATACTAATATATCTGCTTCTATCACCTTTTCTAATAATGCATTCATATTATCTTTTTGAAAACACTTTCCTTCATGACTCGTACAATAATAACAGCCTATACAAGGTGCAATTGGCGCTTTCCTTAAATCGATTTGTTCTACTATATTTTTACTCGCTTCAGCACCTTGTGCAAAAGCCTCACATAATACCTGTGAGTTTCCATTTACTCTTGGTGTTGAAGACAGAATACATACTTTTTTACTCATCTTTTACTCCCCTTTTAATTTTTTCTCTAATAATTGATTATCATACAAAGTGATTTTAGCATCTAGTTTTTCTTTTGCTCTTTTTAGTTCTTCTATTTGTTTTAAAACAATTTCTTTTTGTTTTACTAGAATCTGTCTTCTTTGTTCTAAGGTAGACTCTCCTTGTTTAAATAACTGCATATACCTAGTTAGTGCCTCTATTGGTAAATTAGCGCCTCTCATGCATTTTACAAATTCTACTTGTCTTAAACTTTCTTCATTAAAATCACGAATTCCACTTTTATTTTTTGGAATGGGTCCTATTAGTCCTACTTTTTCATAATACCTTAAAGTATCTATGGAAATTCCATAACTTTTACTGACTTCTCCAATTGTCATTTTCTTCACCTCATCTTCATCTTATAACCTAGACCTTACTCCATGTCAATAGTTTTCTAAAAGAAAAAAGTTATATCTAGTACAACTTCGTCGTTTTACTAAATATAACCTATTCTTATGGTTTTCTTTTTTCTATTTCTTTTCTTTATTTCTCTTATCTTGAATGATGTCCATCTCTTTTTCAGTAATTAATGTAACATGATTTTCCTTAGCCCAAGCTACACAACCTTTTAAAACTGTATTTAAAAATACTCTTGGTACTTTTATTAGTTTCGCACAAGCTTCTTGTGTAAATTGAATCTCTGGGTCAATTCTAGAAGCTGCATATTTAACAGTATCTAAACTAATGCCTTTACTTTCAGGGATTGGTTCTGCAAGTGGTCTTTTAAAACGCGTATACCAAAAATGCTTATTATCACGATATCCATAATCTACAGGCACTTTAGGAAAATTTTTAGCCTCTACCCCATTGATAATGGTATCATAATATTTTGGTTTCATTAGAATATGGTCTATTTTTAAAATAAAATGAGCACCATGTTCGCTGGTAATGCCATTAAATTGGTGATATGGTGGTAAATATGCCTCTTGTACAGTGTCATTTTGTGCACCATCTAATTCTTTTACCCAGGTACATTCAAATACTTGGAAAGCTTCGCTAACAATCTTTGGAAATGCTTCTTCTGGATTTTCTCTTGCTTTTTTTCCATCTACCAAATGAAATAAACAATCCTTCATCTTTTCTTGCGTAGTTTCTCCTGGATACCCTAATCGAACAGCTTCTTTAAAATATTTCCTGTCATCTGTTATAAAATTAATGGAACACTTGCCTGTTCTTAAAATATTTTTAGCTGTATTGGAACTGTTTCTACAACAAAGTAGCATTGCATAATACTCTTTTCCGGCAATATAATAAGGAAAACATAAAGAATAGGAACCCAAATTTGTTTGCCCATCCTCACTTAAAGTAGCAATTTCTGTTGTTGGCATTGGAAAAAAGCTAGAGGTTTGGTAAAAATTATCCACGATTCGAAGGTCCTTAAATCCATTTAGTTCTTCTACTTGTTTTTGTTTTTCTTCCATTTTAAAACTTCCTTTCTTTTATAGACTATCTTACATTTTTATTTTCTTATGGTACTATATCACTAACTATTAGAAAAAACAATGTTTTTTCTTAAAGCCTTTCTTTTTTGGAAATTTTTTACATTTTATTGTTTTCTAATAATTGACATGACTATTCGCATATGATATAGTTTTAACTAGTTATTTATGTTTTCATATTTTAGGAGGTGTTAAATTGAAACGCATCAAATTAACAGATAGAATTCTACCTGAATATACAAAGGGAGAGGAAATCTTTAATATGACTAGTCATATTGTTGGTGGTGTTTTAGGCATTATAGCTACTGTATTATGTCCGATTATAGCTGCTATGCATCATAATGTCTATGGTATTATCAGTGGTGTTATTTTTGGTATTTCACTTATCCTTTTGTATACTATGTCTAGTATTTATCATGGACTTAGTCCAAAATTAAAAGCTAAGAAAGTCTTTCAAATTTTAGACCATTGTGCTATTTTC
>CATXTS010000096.1 GCA_958402495.1 uncultured Clostridiaceae bacterium | reverse complement strand
TTTTTATTTTATTTTTTAGTTTGTCTCTTTGTTTCTTTATTTTTTATTATTTTTCTTAATTGGTTGATTCTTTAAATTATGTAATCTGATTTAATACTCTTTCTCTCTTAATCTTTTTCCTTTATTCCGAAGAATCTTTTTTGATTTTATTATTATTTTTCTTTCTTATAAATCTGTTTTTTCACAATATTATTTTATATTTTTTTGTATTTTTCTACTTTTTTATTGTCTTTTTGTAATTTATTCGATTATTTTTTATCCATTATTTCTAAATTATTTTTTTTATTTATTAATATATTATATTTTCTATTATTTATATTTTTTATTTATTATTTTATTTTTTTACTATTTAATTTATAATTATTTTATTATTTTCTTATAAATATTTCTTTAAAATTTATTTTTCCATCTTTGAAGGCTTTATTTTCTTCTCCATTTATTTTTATTTTTACACCATTAATTTCTGTTAATTCTGTTACTGTATTTACAATTGATTTTATAGTTATATTTTCTTCCTCTTCTCCACCAATTGGATGATTTATAAATTCTTCTGAAAAGTCAATAATTAAATTTTCTCCTTGTTTTTCTACTTTATTAATTTTGGTTCCTTCTGGAATTGTTTTTTCTAATTTTTCGTTTTTAGGTCCTTTTATTAACATTTCTAAAATTTTTGTATATGGATTTTCTAATAACTGTTTTACATCAATTAATCGTGCTTCTGGTACTACCTCTTTTCCACTTTTAAAATATAAAGAAACCATTGTCTGTCTCATTTGTTCTTCTGAAATTTCTTCTTCTGGAACATATTCCGTAATTTCTTCTGTTTTAGGATGCCATACAAAAAAATAAATACTAGCACCAATTGCAATAATTATTAGAATAATAATAAAGATAATTATAAATTTTTTTAAATCCACTTTCTTTTCCCCCTTTTTTTATTTAATAATAGCTATGTTAGACAAGTTTACTTTAGAACTATAGCTTTTATTTTTTTAATGTCTTATATAGAAAATTGCTATCATTTTCCAACTACAACTTGTGCCAAAAAGTTTGACAAAATCCCTATTTGCGTATACAATTATAGTGATTTAGTATGATTTTTTTCTATACTATTTCTGATGAAAGGAGCTTACTTATATGAGCAAATTATTACATATTGGTTTAGATGTTGGTTCTACAACAGTTAAGATTGCTGTTATGGATGAAGATTTAAACACCATATATACAGATTATCAAAGACACTTTTCAGATACGAAAAATACAATCTGTCATGTCTTAGAGGATTTAATAAAACAATATCCTAATGCAGAATTTACAATTGCATTAACTGGTTCAGGAGCTATGTCTGCTGCTAAATTTTTAGATTTACCTTTTATTCAAGAGGTCGTTTCTTGTAAACGTGCCGTTGAAAGATATATTCCTCAAACAGATGTCGTTATTGAACTTGGTGGCGAGGATGCTAAAATTATTTATTTTGATAAATTTATAGAACAAAGAATGAATGGGACATGTGCAGGCGGTACAGGTGCTTTTATTGATCAAATGGCTTCCCTTTTAAATACCGATACAACTGGTCTTAATGAACTTTCTAAAAATCACAAAATGATTTATCCAATCGCCTCTCGCTGCGGTGTTTTCGCAAAAACAGATATTCAGCCTTTACTAAATGAGGGTGCTGCTAAGGAAGATATTGCTGCTTCTATTTTTCAAGCAGTAGTTAATCAAACAATTAGTGGACTTGCTTGTGGTAGACCAATTCGTGGTTCTGTTGCCTTTTTAGGAGGCCCTTTAAACTATTTGTCTGAATTAAGACAAAGATTTATTGAGACCTTAAATTTAACATCTGAGCATATTATTATACCTAATGAAGCTCACCTTTTAGTTGCTAAGGGCGCTGCTTTGGATTCTTTAACCGCTCATCCTGTATCTGTTCAAAAATTACAAAGTAAAATAGATGTTTTAAGACAATCTCATGATGATACTACCAATCCTTTGTCTCCTTTATTTTCTATTGATGCAGATTATGAAGAATTTAAACAAAGACATGAACAAGATAAAGTGAAAAGAGGAGATTTATCCTCTTATCAAGGAGATATTTTTGTTGGAATCGATGCAGGTTCTACAACAACCAAATTGGTCGTAATTGATAATGAAGGAAAACTATTATATTCTCTTTACGGAAGTAATGAAGGAAATCCACTCCAAAGTGTCATTAAAATGTTAAAAAATATGTATAGTATTCTTCCAGAGAAAACGACTATTCGTTATAGTGGCGTTACAGGTTATGGAGAAAAATTGATTCAAACTGCTTTAAATGTAGATTTAAATGAAATAGAAACCATTGCGCATTATACTGCTGCTAAAGAATTTATGCCAAATGTTACTAGTATTGTGGATATTGGCGGACAAGATATGAAATATATCAAAATGAAAAAGGGTGTTATCGATAATATTATGTTAAATGAAGCTTGTTCTTCTGGTTGTGGTTCTTTTATAGAGACTTTTGCTAAAAGTTTAAATCTTTCTATAGAAGAGTTTGTAAATGCTGCTATTGAAGCTAGAAGACCTGTTGATTTAGGTTCTAGATGTACAGTTTTTATGAATTCTAAAATTAAACAAGCACAAAAAGAAGGCTATAGTGTAGGTGACATTTCCGCAGGACTTTCTTATTCTGTTATTAAAAATGCCATTCAAAAAGTTATGAAAGTCAGAGATATCAAAACATTAGGCGCACATATTGTTGTACAAGGTGGTACTTTTTATAACGATGCTGTTTTAAGAGCATTTGAATTAATCGTAGGAAGAAATGTTATAAGACCAGATATTGCAGGTCTTATGGGTGCTTATGGCGCTGCTCTACTTGCTAAAGAACAGTATGAAGCTAATTTAGATATGGAATATCATTCTACTTTATTAACTTTAGAAGATTTAGATAAATTACAAATTCAAACTTCTCATATTCGTTGTAATGGCTGTGAAAATCATTGTTTACTAACCATCAACAAATTTAGTAATGGTAGTAAATATATTTCTGGTAACCGTTGTGAAAAAGGTGCTGGTAACTTATCTGGGAAAAAAGACCTTCCTAATATTATGAAATATAAATATGAACGACTATTTAATTATAAACCATTAGATGAAAAGGATGCACCAAGAGGAACAATTGGTATCCCTAGAGTTTTGAATATGTATGAAGATTATCCTTTCTGGTTCACCTTTTTAACTAACTTAGGTTTCCGTGTTATTATTTCTGAGAAAAGTAACCGTAAAACTTATGAAAAAGGAATTGAATCTATGCCTTCCGAATCCGTTTGCTTTCCAGCAAAGCTTTCTCATGGGCATATTATTGGTTTAATTAATCAAGGTATTAGAACCATATTCTATCCTTGTGTACCCTATTCTAGAAAGGAATACGTTAGGGCAGATAACCACTATAATTGTCCTATTGTTATTTCTTATTCAGAAGTATTAAAAAACAATGTAGAAGAATTAAAAGATAAACAAATCAAATTTTTAAATCCTTTTTTACCTTTTGATGCAAAACCTTTAGCAGAAGCTATTTTAGATTTACCAGAATTTGAGGAATATCACTTTAATAAAAAAGAATTACTAGAAGCTGCTAATAAAGCAGAAGAAGAATATCAACATTACAAAAACGACATCCGTAAGAAAGGTGAAGAAGTACTAACTTATATTAATCAAAATGATTTACATGGTATTGTATTAGCGGGAAGACCATATCATACTGACCCAGAAGTCAACCATGGTATTGATACTTTAATTACTAGTTTAGGATTATGTGTATTAACAGAAGATAGTATTTCACATCTTTCTGAAGCCAAAAGACCATTAAGAGTAGTTGACCAATGGGTATACCATGCTAGATTATATGCAGCAGCAGATTTTGTTGGTAAACAAGATAATTTAGAATTAGTTCAACTAAACTCTTTCGGTTGTGGAGTTGATGCAGTTACTACTGACCAAGTAGAAGAAATCTTATCTAGTTACGGAAAAATGTATACTTTAATTAAAATAGATGAAATTAATAATTTAGGCGCTGTACGTATTCGTATTCGTTCTTTATTAGCTAGTATGAAAAAGCGCAAAAATATGAAACAATTCTCTAATTTATCTGGTGATTATGAATGTACTAAAAAAGTTTTTACAAAAGATATGAAGAAAGACTATACTATATTAATTCCACAGATGGCACCAATTCACTTTGAATTATTAGAAGCTGCCGTAAGGTCTTCTGGCTATCATGTAGAATTACTAAGAAATTGTACAGAACATACCGTAGAAACTGGATTGAAATATGTAAATAATGATGCTTGTTATCCATCTATCTTAACAACAGGTCAAATGATTGAGGCTTTACAATCTGGTAAGTATGATTTAAATAAAACCGCTTTAATTATGTCACAAACAGGTGGTGGATGTAGAGCAACTAATTATATTGGATTTATTAGAAAAGCCTTAAAAGATGCTGGTTTTGAAAATATTCCTGTTATCTCCTTCAACGTTGTTGGAATGGAGAAAATGCCAGGATTCAAAATTACTATTCCTTTAATGGAAAGATTATTAAAAATGGTAGTATATGCTGATTTATTACAAAAAATGCTTATGAAGAATAGAGCTTATGAAATCCATAAGGGTGAATCCCAAAAATTATTTGATACTTGGATGGAAAAATGTAAAAAATTATTAGAGAAATCTACTATGAAAGAATTCAAACAAAGTATATATGATATAGTAAATGACTTTGAACACATCCAGCTTGATACATCTATTCAAAAACCAAAGGTAGGCATTGTTGGTGAAGTTCTTATTAAATATCATCCTTTTGGTAATAATTTTGTAGCTGATAAATTAGAACAAGAAGGTGCAGAAGTTATTCTTCCTGATTTTATGGGATTTGTTAAATTCATTGCTACTCATAAAATTACTTTTAATCAATTAATTAAAACCGATAAAGTAAAAGCAAAAGTATTTAAAACAGCCATAAAACTAATTGATATTTTAGAAAAAGACGAAAAAATAGCTTTAGAAAATTCTAAAAAAGGATATTTACCACCTTGTAATATTTGGAAATTAGAAGATAAAGTAAAAAATATTCTATCTATTGGAAATCAAACAGGTGAAGGTTGGTTTTTAACAGCAGAAATGGTAGAGTATATTGAACATGGTATTCCGAATATTGTATGTGTACAGCCTTTTGCATGTCTTCCTAATCATGTCGTTGGAAAAGGTGTTATAAAAACCATTCGTGGACAGTATCCAGAGGCTAATATTTCACCAATTGATTATGACCCTGGTGCTAGTGAAGCAAATCAGACTAATAGAATTAAATTATTAATGACTGTTGCAAAAGATAATTTAATACAATCACAGAAATCTAAAATAGCAACTGAAAAAGAAAATGAAAATACTCCAGAAATCATTGAAGTTACAGATAAAAAATAAAGAGGTTTTACCTCTTTATTTTTTTATACATTCATTATATAATTTCATTCCATCTTTTATACCCTCTTTATAATATATCTCTGAATAAAAAGAAATTTTTATTTCGTAATCCTCTATCCATTTTTCTATTTTCTCTACGATTTCTTTTTGTTTCTCTTCTGTTTCATCTTTTATCATGTCTATAATTTCTTCTATTTGTATATGATTTAATTTATTATTTAATTCTTTACTTTCTATTTTTCTAATTTCTTTTTCTATTTCGTATTGTTTTACTTCAAATAATTTTTCTAATATAGATTTTGGTACATTATTTTCCACTATATTCACCCCCAACTTTTATTATACCAATAATTTATTAATTTAAATATACTTTATGTTGATTTTAGATATCTACTTTTATTTTGTATTTTTACATTTTTTGTAATTTAAGTTGTTTTTATCAGTATTCATAACTATTTTATGATATACTATAGGCAAATACATATGCTTTTAGTGTACAATATATTTAATCATTTAGCATATTATTTATTTTTATTATTGGTTATATAATTTCTATATATTAATAAAGGGTGATTTTGTGAAAGATAATTTAACAATCGGTACTAGAATACGTTCTATAAGAGAAAATTTGAATTTAAATAGAGATAAATTTTCAGAAATGATAGATATTTCTGAAGCATTTTTAGGACAAATAGAACGTGGTGAACGTTCATTAAGTTTACGTACCCTAATGTCTATTTCTGAAACAACTGGTTATTCTACTGATTTTATATTATTTGGAAATAATGATGAAAATACTATGAATCAAAAAATCAATAAATTATTAAATAAAAGTTCTGAAAAAGATTTGTCTTTTATATATAATATTGTTAGAACAGCTTTATCTTATTCAAAAGAATTAAAAAATAAAAACAATGATTAATTTATAGTCATTGTTTTTTTATAGTTTCTCTAAATTCTCTCATTTTAGCTTTCATTTCTATATATCCTAGATTATATAAATAATCTATCTTCTTTTTATCTAATAAATGAATATTCTTTGTTTCTATCTTAACTAAAAAGTCCGCATCTTTTAATTCATAAGTACTTAGTTCATGGCATAAAATATCAATAGATGTACTAACAATATCTATTATATTAAAATTTTCTCTTTCTTGTATATCATTTTGAAAAACAACAAAAATAGTTTTATCTACTCCAAATTCCTTTAATTCTTTCCATGGAACATTTTCCCTGATTCCTCCATCTATCAAATAAATATCCTTCCACTTTACCGGTGAAAATACACCTGGAAAACTACAACTAGCTCTAACAGCCTTTCCTATATTCATATCTTGTATATAAACCGTTTTATCAGAATAAGTTTCTCTATTTTTTATAGAAGAAAAAATATATACTTTTCCATCACATAAGCTAACACTTGGAATTAATAATTTTTTTTCAACTTGATTTATATTCGTAATTCCTTTTTTGGCACACTCTTTGTTAATTAATCTTTCTATTTTTTTACCTGAATTTAATCCTGTAAAAATAAATTTTCTTTTTTTAAATATATTAATTATAAATCTAAAAAAATTTGTAAAATCAATATAATTAATTCTATTACTATATTTTTTAAAGATATCATAAATCTCATCTGACTTTAAACCAATAGCATATAATGTAGCAATAATACTGCCAGATGAAGTTCCAGAAATATATTCGAATTTTATATTTTCTTCTTCTAAAGCTTTTAGCACACCAATATGTGCTGCACCTTTTATTCCACCACCAGAAAAACAAATACCTAATTTCATTTTATCACCTGTTCTATTATATTTTCTATTTTTTGATATATTACTATTTATTTTATATTTTATTTATTATTTTTCATTTTCTTATAAATTTTACTTTATTTATTTTATTCTAATTTTCAATATTATGTATCCTATTTT
This sequence comes from uncultured Clostridiaceae bacterium, assembly GCA_958402495.1. Lineage (GTDB taxonomy): Bacteria > Bacillota > Clostridia > TANB77 > CAG-508 > UMGS1663. The sequence continues at coordinate 122 of CATXTS010000096.1, read as the reverse complement.
ATGTCATATAATTTTTTTAAGTATTTCTTATTTCCGATAGCTTTCTACCATCTTCTTACTCTACTATATTTATCCTTTTTACTTTTATATTTATTTATATTTTATTATTATTTATATTTTTA
>CATXTS010000095.1 GCA_958402495.1 uncultured Clostridiaceae bacterium | reverse complement strand
ATTTCTTCTTTAGTTTGTGGGTTTCTTCCTTTTCTAGCTGCTCTTTTTCTTACTTCGAAAGAACCAAATCCAACTAGTTGAACTTTGTCACCTTTTACTAAAGTTTCTGTAACAACATCAACGAAAGCGTTTAATGCTGCTTCAGCATCTTTCTTTGTTTCTCCTGTTTTAGCTGCGATAGCTGCGATTAATTCAGATTTGTTCATTTAAATTACCTCCTATAAGTTTTCATATGTAGACGATTCCTTTATCTACTACTTACAATATTCGCCAATCTTTTTCAAAATCCTTCTTTTTTTCTTATTTTTTTCTTTCAAACCTTTACGGCTGTAAGTTTTTACCTCTTTCATTCTCTGTAAGTGCTTATTTTACTGCGTTTCGAACTATTTATAAATTCCGACTTTTTCTAAAAGTTTGCTTAGTTTATGGCCGTAGGGAATCATATTTATCTCTTCTTTTGTAAAGATTTTTAAAACTATGACGGCTATAGCGTAGACAACGATTGCTACAATAATTGCTATTATTGTGACCATCTTTCCTGCATTTATACCTCCTAATAGTAAATAGATACCATAAGAACAGATAGACATCATAATGGTTGCTAGAACAGGTTTTACTACAAATTTAGAAAAGCTTAGTCCTAATTTCATATTGGCTCTTAGAACATTAAATCCAATAAAGAAGGCAACTGCATGACAGGCTACTGTAGCAAAGGCTGCACCTGCTGCACCTATGCTTGGTATTGGCACTAATACTAGATTTAATATTAATTTAAGACCTACACCAATCGATAAGGCAATAGCTGGTACCATGATTTTTCCTAATCCTTGCAGTGCTCCATTTACAGTTTGTTCTAATACGGTAAAGATAATCGCTAGTGCACTTATCTGAAAGATAAACGCGCCATCTGGTGCATTAGGAAATAGTAAGTTTAAAATGGGTTGTGCAAAAATCATCATACCCACCATACATGGTAAACCAATTAACATCGTAACTAGTAGAGAAAAAGAAACTCTTTTTCTTCCTGTTTCCATATCTCCGGTTGTTTTTGCTGATGTGATAGCTGGTACTAATGCTGTTGCAAAGGCTATGTTAAAGGATAGTGGTAAGGATACTAATGTGTCTACTTTTCCACTTAAGATACCATATTGGGCTTTAGCTTCTACTTCTGGTAGGAAGGTTTTTAGACTTCTTACAACTGTGGTAGAGTCAATATTTCTATTTAAGGATGTTAAAATAGAACTTAAAGACATGGGTATAGATACAGAAAGGATTTTCTTTACCGTCCCCCATAAGCTTTTGGTTCTAAAATGTCTGGAGGATACGATTTCTTTTGCTAAATCTTTTCTTCTCATTTTATAGTAGATAAATAAGTAGAAGAAGCTAGTAACTGTGGCTAACGTAGTTGCTAAATTTGCACCTGCTGCCATAATATTGGTGTTAGCTCCTGAAAATATCGCTACCATTTCTACAACTAATATCGTTAATACGGTTTTAAATAATTGCTCTACCGTTTGTGAATTGGCGGTTGCCTTCATGTTTTCTCTACCATTAAAGTAACCTCTAAAGACACTAATCACGGCTACAAAGAATATGGCTGGTGATAGAGCCACTAAGCTTAATTCTGCTTCTGGAATGGAAAGCCATACATTAGATATGTAATGTGCTCCAAAGAATAAGAGTAATGTACCTATTAGACCAATGACTGCAAAAGTAGCTAAGGCTATTTTAAAAATTCTATGGGCTCCTCTATAGTCTCCTTTTGAAGTATGCTGGGACACTAGTCTTGCTACTGCATTAGGTACACCTGTTGAAGAAAGTGTTAATAGTAATGCATATATAGAAAAGCCTGCACTATAAATAGCATTTCCTTGATCTCCAAAGCCTTCTTTATTGGTTAAATACCATTTATAAACTAATCCTAATAATTTGATTAATATTTGTGATACCATCAAGGCCATAACGCCTTGCATGAAACTTTCCCCTTTTACTTTATGCCCTTTTTGACTATGTTTGCTTCGCATGTTTCCTTCCTTTGCTTTTTTATTTAGATTTTTTCTGGAAAAGTCTAGAAAACCTTTTATACACATGATAAGATTATATGCATAATTAGAAGATTATTCAAGTGTTTTTTTAGATTATTCGTTTTTTCTATTCTCATGCTATTCATTTATATGACTTTTATTCTCATTATTTATTTTGAATACCTAGTTATATTTCATAATATATTGGATTTCTTTTTCAATAGAATAGCTATTAAAAATTTGCTCATATTTTTTTCGTCAAATTTCCTTAAAACACTTGTATTTTTGCCTATTTTATAAGATAATATATATGGATAATTATAATTGAAAGTGGTGAATATTTTGCTGAAATATCTTGATAAATTTTTAAAGTTTTTAAAGACAGATAGAAATACTTTTTTTACATATATTTTAACACTTCTTTCTATTTATTTTGTAGTAGATAGATTAGTGGAGGTTTTATTTTTAATTTTTACGGGTGTTAGTGTCTCTTATTGGGGACCATTTTTATACACCTTTGCTTTAGCTTGCCCTGTGTTTGCTTTTTTATTTTGTTATGGTTCTAAGTTTGTAACATCTAACAAATCTAAAGAAACCTTTTTTAATTTATATGTTATTTCTTTGTATATCATTGCTGTATCCATGGTTGTACAATGGGTAAATGAAGCCATTTGGCTTGGTCTATTATCTCTTCCTGGTTATACCACTATTGCTACTGAGTTTCCGGAATTGTTTAGACCTGCTTTAACGGCTATTGCTTTATATTTACCTTTATCGACTTTCCCTGTATTATTTAACTTCTTGTATAAGAAAGTGGCTGATACTAGACTATTACAAGAGTCTATCTGGGATTATGGTGGTATCAAATTAACTAATGTAACAGAAGGCACTGGTGCTTATGCTTGCGAAATGTTTATTTGTATGGATAAAGAAACTGGTAGAAAAGCTACTATTCCAGAGCAAAGTAGATTTAATCAATTTTTAGTAGTTGGTCCTTCTGGTTCTGGTAAAACATCTTTAGTATTTGAGCCTATGATTGCTAGAGATATTGATAAAAAATTCTTCTTTAAAACAATTGCGAAAGAAATGGGATTTACAGCTTTAAAGACGGGTATTGCTACCTTGAATTGTCCTTATCATAACGATTATATGAATAAGAATTTTACTTTAGATATGATTACGCCTGTGCAGGGTAAAGAAGCTTTATATAAGGCTTATATGAAGAAAATGTTAATTGGTAATTGTGATGGGAAATATGTTTATAAAAACTTGGGTATTACTTCTATTTCACCTGATTATGAATCCATTTCCCATATGATAGAAGTTGCTGATAGTTATCATTTTTCTTATAACTTAGTAGACCCTAATAATCCCGATTCTGTTGGTTTAAATCCTTTTGTTTATAGGAATCCTATTCAAACAGCCAATGTCATTACTTATGTTTTAAAGAGTATGTATCAAAATACAACAGACAATATTCAAAAAGTAACTATTGAAAGTACTACTGTACAGGCAATTGAGAATATTTGTATTTTATTAAGAACCGTATTTCCTATTTTAAATGGTGGAGACAAGGATTATTTACCTAACTTAAGCGATATCTTAGCTATCTTTAATGATTTTTCAAAAGTAGAGGCTTATTGTAATCTAATTGAAGAAGATGAGGATTTAGCAGAAGAATACCAAGGTTTACTTAGTTATTTTAAAAGACATTTTTATGATGATGCCCCTCGTAGAAAAGAAACAGAAGAGTCTGTTCAATATGCAGCTTCTTTTATTGATAATTTGCTAAGATACCCTGGTGTTAAAGATGTATTATGTAATAGAACCAATAATATTAATTATGATGAAGCTCTAGCAGAAGGCCAAATTACTTTTGTATGTACTAGAAGAGGCGATTTAGGTTCTTCTATTCATAAAACATTTGGATTATTCTTTATTTTGTTAATGCAAAACTCCGTATTAAGACGTCCTGGAAATGAAAGCAATCGTGTTCCTCATTTCTTATATATTGATGAATTCCCTGAGTTTTTATCACTAGCTACTGAGCCAATCTTTACTTTATATAGAAAGTATCGTGTAGGTACGACTATTTCTTCTCAATCTCTTGCACAATTAGGTGCAGTTAGCGAGAATTATAGAAAGACTATCGTTTCTAATTGTGTTAACAAATTAGTATTTGGCAACAATTCTATTGAAGAAAATGAATGGTGGACTAAAGAATTTGGTAATATTCGTTATTGGAACTTTGGTAATACTTATAATACAGATAAAGGCGAATATGACCCTAAATATACTGGTATTAAATGGGACTGGAAGGCTAAATTTGCACCAGATAAGATTCGTTCTTTAGGATTCAAGTCATGTGCTTTTAAATGGAAAAGTAATAAAGGAACTATCGATTTATGTGATGGTAAGTTAGACTTTATGGATGCCAAATATAAAGAACCAAAACAAGAAAAAACATTTAATTTTGAAAAATTTACTACTGGTATAGCAGAAGACCCTTATGCACAAAAGCATATGAAAAAAGGAAAGTTTGACCATGATGACCTTTCAGAGGAAATTGACCCTATTCAAACAGATACATCTGATTCTAGTTTCCTATTTAACAATCAAGATGCTATTACCTTTGATTTTAAAAAGAAAAAATAAGTAAAAATTTTTAAAAGTTTAAAGCGGAGATAAACCATATCTCCGCTTTCTATTTGAACACTTCTTACTTAATTTAATTCTATATTTAATTCTATCTCTGTTTTGGGATTTTGCCTGTTCCTTTGCATTGCCAGCAAGTAATATCATACAACTTAGGCAAGTGTAATTTTCCAGCACCTTTACATTGCTCACACGGGATTTTCTTTAATCCTCCGCATGTAGCGCAAATTGCTATGTCACTTGTCTTACAATCAGGACAGGGCACCATTCCCTTCCCAGAACAAGTTTTACAATTCACCACCGCAGACTTCCGACTTTTAGCAAGTATCTTGTCTCCACCGCAAACATTACAAGCCATCATAGAATCTTCCATAAGAATACCTCCTATTTTTTATGTTGCTATTATAGCATATGTTTTCATAAAACAGAAGTATTTTCTTTAAAATTACGAAAAAAGTACTATTCTAATATGCTAGAATAGTACTTTTTTATATAAACAAAATAGGCCCGTCCCCTATATTCCTAGTAGTTTTACTTCTACGTCTTCCATTTTGTATTTTTTGGTTGTTTCGTCTATTTTGAATTCGACTAATGTTTTGGCTAGTGTTTCTTCGTTTTGTCTTAAATCTGTTGAGAAATATAGTTTGATTTGTGGTATTTCTACTTGGTTTACCACTATGGTTTTAAAAGTTTCTGCCATATGTTTTTCGTCTTCACAAATCATAATTAGTTGTGGCATAGACATAAATCCTGAATCTGCTGGTTGAAAGTTTCCATAGAAGTCTTGATATAGTTTCATCTTATCCACTAGTTTCTTTTCCCATTCTTCTTCTCTTCTAATAACTTCAAATAAGAATTGTATGGCTTTTCCATTTTTAGTTAGTTTGACACTGCCCCCAGTTGCTTTGAATACTTTTCCTGTTTGTTTTGCGTTTAGTGTTGGCTTTGGTACATAGGATTCAAATGCTTTTACTTTTCTTAAGTAGGCTATGATGGTTTGATTTCCTGCTAGTCTCTTTTTTATCATAGGAACTGGTTTTGTGTTGTCTGTTGGTTGCCATTTACATTCTGTTCCTCTAGAGTTTAATAGGTATTTTCCCATTTTTTCTAGACAATATATTCTGTATATGCCTTTTCCGTCTTCTGAGTTAAAGTAATATCTGGTTAGAATTTTAGATTTTACTAGTTGTTCTAATTTGTTGTTTAGTTTGTCTTGTGATGCTACCTCAATTCCTTTCCATTGTAATAGTTGAAAGATTTGTCTAGAGGTTATAAATTCAAATTCATTGACTAATTCTAATATTTTAAAGTGGATATCATTGATATGTCCGATATTTATCTTATGTATAATTTGATTCATGGAAACATAGCCATCTTTTCCATCAAATGTCTTGATTTCTCCTTCTCGAATCGCAAATGGAGATACGACAGCTTTGATTTCATTATCTTCTACCATAGGTTAACCCCTCCTAAATAATCATTAATTTTATTTTCTTTTTCTCTGGTATAATTTTCTTGATATATACATTGACAGTTTGGCCGTAATCGATTCCTTCTTTATATTCTGCTAGTCCTACTAAATTGGGTTTTAGTTCTACAAAGATTCCATTTTTAGATTTTTCTACTTCTCTTGCTATACCTATAATGGTGGAACCTTCTTCGAATTCTTTTATGTTTTCTTCCCATGTGCCTAGTAGTTCTTTGTAGGATAGAATGACTCTTTCTTGCCTCCTATCTATAGATTTTACCACAACTTTTATTTTTTGTCCAATTTTTAGTCTTTCTAGTGGACTTTTTATTCTAGCTACCGATATGTCTTCTATATGTAATAGTCCTACAATGCCGCCTCCTATTTCTACAAATACCCCATATGGTTGCATGCTTTTGACAATTCCATTTACAATTTCTCCTTCTTTTAGTTCTGTTTTCACCCAGTTTAAAGCTTCTTTTCCCACTTCTTTTCTAGATAATATAAATTTATCGTTAGGGCTAACTTCTTTTACTTTGAATTGTACATAGTGGTTTACTTTGCTCATGCAAATGTTTGGTTTTGGAAATCCCGTTTCGTCTATGTTAATGGCTTCTATTTCTTCTCTCGGAATAATTCCAGTTAGGTTATTTCCAAAGTCTATATGTAGATTATAGTTGGCATCACATTTTTTTACTAGTCCTTGCATGATGTTTCCTGTCATCATGGCTTTTGTTAAATATTCCTTAGACATTGGTCTAAAATTTTCTTCCCATCCTTCGGGAATAAATTTCTGATATTCCAATTTTCTATCTCCTTTTTCTTTGGTTTATATACATTTTTTTCCTGATAGTAGCATTATAGTATATCCTTTTTGGATTGTAAAGATGTTTCTGGTTGTTTTTTCTTATTATAGTAAGTCTTTCTTTTAGTTCAATACATTATGATTTGTTTAAGTATATCCATATAATATATTTTTTGTCTTACAATAGTAAGGTTTTACCATCTTTTTAACTAATGTTATTTAATACCATCTAACACTAAAACACAAATGACACGAAATTCTTAAAATCCTGCAGTTGAATAAACCGTGCTGGTTCGATTCCGGCCATCTGAGCCATAATAAAAACGTATTAGTTCTAACAGCAAAAAGATAATTTTATACATAACTAAATTATTGTTATTTTTTAGAATGTGAAGGAGATAGTTTTTTTCTAACATTTAATATTGCAATATTAATATACATTTTTTCTTAACCTCTTTGGTATTAAAAAATTTAAACTCTTTACTTTAAACTTTTCTTGCATCTCATTGTATATCGATAGTTTTAATACATTACCTTCTCTTCTAAAAGCATATTTGGTAAATGTAATCTGTATGTTATTCTTTCTTTTGTATCTTGGAAATCCTGGCTTTCCTTTAATTTGCTTATCTCCCCTTTCGTATTTCTCTGTTAGGGCTATATATGATTTATGACCTGCTAGTACGCTAATAGTATTTCTTGAATGTATGGGCATGTAAATATTTACTATGCTAATTTTCTTCTCTATATCTTTTATAGATTCTACTACTTTCTATATTTCTATTTCTCTTTTTATGGATTTCTTCTTTTCCTTTTTGTAGCTCGTAATTGAATGTGTTGTATACTTTTGCAC
>CATXTS010000094.1 GCA_958402495.1 uncultured Clostridiaceae bacterium | reverse complement strand
ATGGCTGTAGACATACGCCCTTCTTTTAGGTGTACAAATGAAGCATCTGTGATAGAAATTCCACCACAATAAGACAAAGGCCTTCCTTTTGCCAAATAGTTTTCTAATTCTTCATCAGAGATATCCTCCAAACGCAATCTTGCTGTATCAGTGATGTTAACACTTTGAAGAATCTTATCCTTTTTTGCAAGTAAAACGGCATTACCTGTATAGGCATATACATCCTCCGAACCACGCATACGACCAATCAGCTTACGTGCCTCGTCTATTGATTTTGGCTTTCCATACATCACTTTTTCAAAAACAATATTCTGGTCGCCAGCAATAATTAAACGTAGTCCTCTGTGCTTTGTTTCTTCAAAGACCTTTTTAGCTTTACGCATAGAAATATCAGCCAACTGATTTTTAAAGGATTTAGACTCATCCGGCGTTTCATCAGCATCACTAACCATCACTTCAAAAGGGATGCCTTCATTGATAAGCTGTTGTTTACGCACAGCAGATTTAGATGCCAAAATTACACGTGGAAAATTATGCACAATTCTTGTGAATGGCTCTACCAAATCTTCTGGTTTATCATAGAAAATGATTTCTGTTGCAACATTGGTCATGGTCGTAGAAATATCACTATTGGTTTTTGCAATCATATATATTGGCTTACCAATACTATAGCAAAACCCGCTATTCATTCCCAAACCAACGCCTTTTTCGCTAAATTCAATGATATTACAATCACACTGTTCCATAGCAGGGAATGCATAATCTCTCATTAGGGTTTTATCTTCTGGTATATAGGTTTCCCCCCATTTTTCAACATCTCGTGCCATTAGCGTAATTTCAATACCAGCTTTGTTTAAAGCTTCTTCAATGGCTTCTACTTTTGCACGGTCTTCATCTCCATCATGAAATTTCAATGCAAAAAATGCATGTACTGTACCAGTTTTCCTTTCATAAGGAATTTTGGGTTTGCGTGCTACTTCTTTTGACATCATAAAACACCTCCTATCATATTACGTTAGCCAAATATGTAAATATGTTATAACATATTTCATATAGAAATACAAGAAAGGGTTAGCAAAGTTAATATGGAAATAATGAACTGCATAATATTTTTCAAGATAGAATAAAAAAGAAAAACAAAAGTTACAACAAATATTGGATAAATTAGAAAAAATAGAAGATGTACCTATTAACATTCAAAATATTATAGAAAAAAGCAAAACTATATTAAAAAAATGAAATTTTCAAACTGTAAAAGAAGACAATAAGGAGAGTTTCTATGAACTCTCCTTATTTAGGCTCTCATCTTGCTACAAAAGTAGTAAAGGTTACGTTAAATACATTTAAACATATAATATTTAACTTGTAAACTAAACGGATACCATATTACATGAACCATTCTTTTCATTATACAAACTTTAAAAATTATATTTTTATACAAATTTTAATACTCCTCCACCATAAATTCTTTATTATCATACTTTGGAATAACATATTCTGGAACTCCATAATCAACTATATTTCCTTTTTCAATAACTATAATGTTATCCATATCTTTTAATGTTGATAGGCGATGTGCTATACATATAATAGTTTGCCCATTAAAATATTTATGAATATTTTGTTGAATTTTAAATTCTGTATTATTATCCAAACTACTAGTGGCTTCATCAAATATTACAATTTTTGAATCTCTTAAAAATATTCTAGCTAATGCGATTCTTTGCCTTTGACCTCCTGAAAGCTTTATACCTCTTTCCCCCACAATTGTATTATATTTATCTTCAAGACTTTCTATAAAACTGTGTAATTCCGCTTTTTTTGCTGCATTATATATTTCTTCTTTTGTCGCATTAGGTTTTGCTATTTTTATATTGTCATAAATAGTTGAATGAAGTAATATAGTTTCTTGGGGTACATATGTTAAATTATTATATAGTGAATTTGTATTATACTCAGATATATCTTTATTATCTATAAAAATACTACCATTTTCTGGATTATAAAACTTAAAAATCAAATTTACTAATGTTGTTTTTCCACTTCCGGCTTACACCTATAATTCCTATTTTTTGTTTGTCATTAATACTTAAATTAAAGTTTTCAAAAATATAATTTCTATTATATCTAAATGAAACATTTTTAAATTCTAATTTACCAGTATTGATTTGTATATCACCTTTATTGTCTTCTTTTACATTATCATTCATATATAGTAATTCATAACTATTTTTCATTTTTACCATAATTTCACCTATATGAATATATGACCATGTAAAAGAAGTTGTTTGACTCTTTAAGGAAATCATAGCATTTATAAAAAATATAAAGTTACCTAATGTCATAGAATTGCTTTCAAATAATTTAATTGCATAAATGATTAATGCAATTAACGTAAAAACATAAACTACATTAGCGATTGCTCCAAAAGTAAATTCTTTAGTAGATGCTCTATTTTTATATAAATTTGCCTCTTGCTTTTTAGATTTTAGGTTTCTAGAAAAGTTTTCAACTGCATTATATAATCGCAATGATGTGAAATTCAATACAGCATCATTCAATATTCCACTATATTCTCTGTTATATTCTTCTGCTTTTTTCACAGAAGGTAAATATTTTTTAGAAAAATATATTAGTCTAGATACTATTATCCCTGTAAAAAGAATTGTTGCAACAAAGAAAATATTTATATTGATTGTATACAAAACTATCAAACTACTAATCATTGAAGTTAACAATGAAATAAATCTTGTTGTTATTTGAGTATTCAAGTTAGTGATTTCATTATTTATTTCATTAATTGCTGTAGATATTTTTCCTGTATAATTATCCGTAAAAAATGAATACGTTTTATTATTCAAATTATTAAATAATTTTTCCGAAATATATGGTGTTTGTTTTTTTACCATATGTATAGTTCTTGTTATATTTGAAATATAGAAAAATATTAATTCTAAAATAATAACAAACAATAAAATAAATGCAACTTTATATAAATCCATTATTTGAAATTTTTCCATACTTGGTAAATCAATTATACCTTTTATTATATATTGTTTTACTAAGTCTAATATCTGCGAAATAATCATACTGATTATCATTACAAATGTTAGACATTTTACTGGTTTATATAAAGATAATACAAATTTTTGAAAATTTTCTTTTTCCATTCTCATTTCCTTTCAAGTTTGTAGACTCTGTTTAATGAATTTAATATATCATAATTTTTACAATTTCTCATTAATTTTACAAAATTTTCAATAAAGTTTTGTTATCCAATATAAATTATTGCAATAAATTGTTTACAAACTGACATTCTTCTGATTAATAAGTTCTACTATTTCCATTTACTTTTCCTTTTTTTTATTCGTTTTTCATTCGTTCACTAAATTCCTACTTTTTGGTAAGTATCTTACAAAAAAGTACATACTTCTATTTTCTATAAAACCGTCTTATAATGCTTTTAGGTAAACGAAGCCTTGTTATATAAATTCGTAAAAATAAGGAGGAAAAGAATATGAAGAGTCAAAAAGTAAATTTAAACAAAGGATGGATGGAAGTATATGATTTTGGAGATATAAAACTACATGCCTATCAAACCAATGACCTAATGACAGATGAAAGCTATATTTTAGAAAGTAAAGACCAAATTTTACTACTGGAATTTCCTGCTTTTTATGATAATTTAGGAGAATTCGAACAATATGTAAACAGTCTTGAAAAACCTATCATAGGAAAAGTATTTTCTGACCATCCCAATGGTGCTACCATTTTTTCTGATTGTAAAGCTTATGCTTCTAAAGGCACCATGCAATCTATGCAAACAGGTACTATCCATCATTTAGTAGAAAGCTTTAAAACTACTTTTCATGGAGAGTTTGCTAGCGAATTTCATACCATCACAGATATTCTAGAAGATAAAAAAGTGACAATTGGTGATTTTGAATTAGAAATTATTTACCATGAAGAAGATATAGAAATCGTCTTTCCTCAGTTACAGGTAGTCTATACACATATGTTAGGACACGATTGTCATTCTATTGTTGCTGGTAATGCACATGCAGATGCCATGATTCACCAATTAGAAACCTATAAACAAAAAGGGTATGTTCTTATTTTATCTAGCCATCATACGCCTGAGAGATTAATAGATGTAGATACTAAAATTGCTTATTTAAAAGATATAAAACAAATTGCTAACCATGCTTCTAATAAAAATGTATTTCTAGAAACCGTTCAATCTAAATATCCAACCTATCAAGGGCTAAACTATTTAGAAATGACGGCTACTGCCTTTTTTCCAGAAAAAGCATAATTAAAAAGTAAAATAGATTTTAAACTTTTCCAATACTTACTAAAAGGTACGTACTTTCCAAAAGCATTATATACTGGTATAATGCTTTTAGGAGTGTGATGATATGGTAAAACGATATACAAATTGTCCAGTAGAATACACCGCTTCTATTATCTCTAACAAATGGAAGATTTTGATTTTAAGAGATTTATTAACTGGTGTAAAAAGATATAATGAATTAACAAGGTCAGTCGTGGGTATTTCTGCTAAAGTACTTACGCAAAATTTACGTGATTTAGAAACAGATGGTATTGTACAAAGGACAGTTTATCCAGTTGTTCCACCAAAAGTAGAATATAGTTTAACGTCTAAGGGACTGGCTTTAAAAAGTGTTTTACAGTCAATGGAACAATATGGAAATACCTATAAGGATGGTTCAAAATGAAAGAAATTTTAGTACAAGAATTATTAGCTTATTTTTTAAAAGAAGAAAAGGCTTATGCTTCTATAAAAGTCCCTACTCACTATGAAGAAAAAAGACAATTACTTCGAGGTCTTATAAATAGGAGACCACCTAAAAAAATAGCCTCTTCTATTTTAGAAAAAGAAAGCCATTTATTACAATTGGAATTACAGGAAAAGTGCATAACAGATGTCAAATCCTTTGAAGAAAAATTAGTTTTGTGGCAAGGAGATATTACCACATTAAAATGTGATGCTATTGTTAATGCCGGTAATGCTTATCTACTTGGTTGTTTTGTACCAAATCACACTTGCATTGATAATGCTATTCACACTTATGCGGGTATTTCTTTAAGATTAGCTTGTCAAGAAATTATGCAAGGTGCTACCTTACCCAATGGTGAAGTAAAATTTACGAAAGGCTATAACCTTCCCTGTCAATATGTATTCCATACAGTGGGGCCACAAATTTTTGATAATCGCTTTGTATCTAATAAAGAGCAACAAGAATTGAGGAATTGTTATTTACATAGTCTACTACTTGCCAAGCAATTATCTGTTAGAACAATTGCCTTTCCTTGCATCTCTACAGGACTATATGGTTATCCTAAAGTAGAAGCAGCAAAACTGGCTATACAGACAGTAAAACAATATCTTCTGCAACATAATAATGCCTTTGATCATATTGTTTTTAATGTATTTACTAAGGAGGATAAGGTAATTTATGAATCGCTATTATAAAATACTAGAAATATTACAAAATGCCGATGCTATTTTAATTGGCGCAGGTTCTGGGCTTTCTACTTCTGCTGGTATTCACTATGATACGACTCACTTTCAAGAACAATTCCCCGAACTATTTAGACAGTATGGTATGACAGATATGTATACTTCTAGTTTTTACAATTTTGCTACTGAAGAAGAAAAATGGAGTTATTGGGCTAAACATATTGCATATGTTTATCATATAGAAGCTAGACCTACCTATCAAAGTTTATATGCACTTGTTAAATCTAAACCACATTTTGTTATTACTACAAATGTAGATGGTCAATTTCAAAAAGCTGGTTTTGAAGCTTCTCATTTGTTTGAAGTGCAAGGAAACTTATCTCAAATGCAATGTAGTATAGGTTGTCATGATATGGTATATGATACTTTAGAACTTGTTTCTAAAATGTTAGTTTATAGGCAAGATATTAAAATTCCTAGTACTTTAGTACCCTATTGCCCTATTTGTCAAAATCCTATGGAAGTACACTTAAGAAAGGATAATACTTTTGTAGAGGATGCCTCATGGAAACAACATAATAAGGACTATAAAGAATTTATAGCAAAATATCAAAATAAATATTTGTTACTTTTAGAATTTGGTGCTGGTTTTAATACTCCTGGCATTATTCGCTATCCTTTTGAGTCAATTACCTTGGCAAGAAAAAATTGTTTTTTAATTCGTGTTAATCAAGATTTTCCTTTTCTACCGGAGGAATTACAAGGCAGAAGTTTCTCTTTCGAAGAAGATTGTTCTTATTTTATAAATTCTTTGTATAAGCTAGTTCTATAAATAAGCTTACTATATATTATAAAAATATTAAAGAAAATCTAAAACAACCTACGAAACTTTATTAGTTCGTAAGTTGTTTTAATTTGGATTGGTAGTCAAAGCAAAACTCTCAAACTTAATTTTTTTACTTTTATCCGTTTCGATATTATATAACTTTTGCAAGTCTCGCAGCTTGATATTTTATGTAAATTGTAGTATAATTACATTATAAGGCAATCGCCTAGAACGTTGAAAATCAAATATTATGCCCCCTAACAGGGGGAACGAAGCCCAAATTTGGGTAGTAGGGAAAGGACCAATATGACAGTAGAAGACCTTGTGTTAGAAAATGGTTGCGCTGCGCACGCGGAAGGAAGATCTGTGATGTCTGAAACGGGTTTACCCGCAGACACCCAGATTGAATTTTATGAAGTCCGGTCTCGAGAGACCGGTACCGGGTACAACAACTCGCTGTACCGAATCATCGGAACCGACGATTTGTTGACGGTCTACCATAATGACGGTCCCATGGATAATCTTTCGTGGGACAATGTTTCAGTATCCAAAGGCTTTTTCCGTAAGCAGAAGGAGTACGGAAAAAGAGTTGGTAAATTGTCACGTAAGTACCACATACCCTTCGAGGTGTGTCTGGCACTCGGTGACAACGAGGAGATTTATCCTCGAGTTCTGTCTATTATTGGTGGCAAGCTTAATGTTAATGCTTGCACGTTGCATGATTTACGTGCTGGCATTAATCGCCGAAAGGATGCTTTATTAAGTATCCTTGGCTCAGAGTTGTATGAAACCCTTGGAATCGGTTCTATGGGTCAGCTTAACTCTGAAAGACTTGCTCGCTTTGTTTTAAAACAAAGCGAGCAGCAACTTAACAGATGACTAACTTGAGGGGGAAATCAGAAATGAATTCCCCCTCTTGTCATTTATATACTAATTAAAAGGTCTATGCTATAATTCTATTCAAGGCATAGTATGAACTTTTATATATTATAAATTAATAATTTTTCTTATAATTTCTACATCTTCTATCTTATTGATTCCAAAGCATTTTTTACCTAGATTTTTTATAGAGACCCCTAAATGATACATTTCTCTATTATCTAAAATGATAAATCTATCATGAAATTTATTGGTTTTAGTAACTTTCAATAGCTAAAACTGACTAAAAGCTTCATCAAATTTTCTGTCATGCTCTAGTAATTTACATTCTACATTTGTTAGTCTTTCAAATACTTGTCCTTTTGTACATACTTCAAAACATTTATGCTGTATTGTCAACGCTTTTATAATTTTTTATTTTAAAATTTTATAGGATTGAATAAATATAATGCAACTTTGTTTTGTTGTGCTAAATCTATTTCCATAATTTTAAATGAAATAAATATTATATAAGAATAGCTTGCAAAATTAATATAGTATTCTTTATCTTTCTCTATTTCCTTTTTCTCGTTTCTTTTCCATTTGCAAAAATCTTAACATATATTGAACTGCTATTGTTCTATCTTTTTGTGTATGAAATCCATG
>CATXTS010000093.1 GCA_958402495.1 uncultured Clostridiaceae bacterium | reverse complement strand
AGTAAGTTAGCTGTTTTCTCTTCGTCAATTTTCCCTCCTGCTAAAATAGCTCCTCTTCTTTTTCCAATTAAATACAAAATCTGCATAATATTCTCATTTTCCATTGCTTCTTCATTATTCATAATCTCTTGAATAGTGTCTAGTTCTATCTGATATCTTTTAGTTAATACTTCTCTATGATTTTCTATTATAAATTTCAAGAAATAGTAAGCTACTTCTATTTTTTCTAATATATCATCTTTGATAGTTCCGGTATAGGCTAAATGTAATGCTATTTCATTATTTTGGAATTTAGGCCAAAGAACACCTGGCGTGTCTAATAATTCTATATTCTGGTTAATACGTACCCATTGTTTTTGTTTGGTAACACCTGGTTTATTTCCCACTGCCATCGTTGTTTTTTGTGTAATACGATTAATAAAGGATGATTTTCCTACGTTGGGTATCCCTAAAACCATCACTCTAATAGACTTTCCTATTCTTCCTTTTTGAGAAGCTTTCTCTTTTTCTTCTTGTGTTACTTTTTCGATTGTACGAATTACTTCTTGTATGCCTTTCCCACTATTAGCATCTGTTAAGACAGCTGGTATTTGTTGTTTTTGGTAATATCTCATCCATTTTTCATTTGCTTTTTCGTCTGCTAAATCTTGTTTGTTACATACAATAATTTTCTTCTTTCCTTGTATTAATGCTTCTATATCTGGGTTCCTACTAGAAATAGGAATTCTAGCATCCAATATTTCTATAACGACATCAATTAATTTTAAATCTTCTGCTATCTGTCTTTTAGTTTTTGCCATATGTCCTGGATACCAGTTGATTACACTTTTATGCAACCCCCTATCAGTATTTTCACTCATTTTTTACACCCTCTTCTCTATTATTTTGTATTTTTAAATCAATATATTTCCATATTCTTTTATACTGTTCCCATTGTTCTTCTTTTTTTATCTGTGCAACAGGATGATACAGAGGAATTATAACATAACCATCAACCATTATTTCAGGAAATTTTAAAATTGTTTCTTTTAATGTTTTCTCAATATTAAATCCAAATATTTTTGATAAAGATAATAAAGGATAATATCCCAAAGTTAAAATAACTTTTGGTTTAACAATCTTAATTTGTCTTAAAAGATACTCGCTACAATTTAAGGTAGATATTTTTAAATCAATATTATTTCCTCTGTAGTTTTTTCCTTGTCTCGCACACATAATCGCATTTGTTATATAAATATTATCTAATGAGTATCCATCATTAGATGATTCTTTAATATATCTTTCTAACATTTTTTTGTATTGTTTTTTTCAGATTCAATTAAATATTTCCAATTACTTTTATCTTTATTCAAAAGTTTATGAAATATTTTCATATCACTATAAGGTCCCCTGTCTTGACCAATAATCATAATTTCAGAATCTAATCTATTATACCAATCTGTCCAAATTGAAGGAATATTACTACAAAAATTATAGTCTTGATAAATATTAATTAAAGATTTAGTTTTACATTTTAAATTTATACACTTACTACAATTGCCCATATCTTGAATCAATTGTTTAAACTCTTTATATCTCATTATTTTTATTCCCATTTTTACTTTCTTCTAAATACTTATTATAAAATTCATCCATAGAAGAAATATACCTTTGGTCTTGAATAACTCGATACTTCTCATACTCATTTTCTGCTTTTTCTACAGCTTCTTTATGTGATATACTACCACTATTTTTTAATATTTGTTTTTTTCTATACTTTAATAAATCGTCTGTTATATCAATCCAATCTTTCATTTTCATTATTTTTTGTTCTTCTGCTTCTGTTTGAGCAATATTTAAAAAGAGTTCTGTTAAATTCTCTAGTTTTTTAATTTCTTCTTTATTTAAATAATTTTTAGCAATACTAACATCATATTTCTTTATCTTACCATTAGGAGCATTCTTCCAAGTAGTAAGTCCCATATTTACTTTTTCACTATCTACTCTTTCAAAGATTAATTCTGCTGCGGTATGTCCAGAGATTGCATAGTGTAATTTGTTTTGAACAATTTTAAAAAATGTATATGCTTCTTCTGAATCTTTTTTATAGTCAGCACTTGTCGTTTCAAACAAGTCAGTAATCTTTTGATATAATCTTCTTTCACTTAAGCGAATTTCTTTAATATCTTCAAGTAACTCATCAAAATAATCTTTTCCAAATTTAGGACCATTTTTTAGTTTTTCCTTATCCAAAACAAAACCTTTTATAATATAGTTTTTAAGTATATCAGTTGCCCAAATTCTGAATTTAGTTGCAGCTTTAGAATTCACTCTATATCCAACAGCAATAATTGCATCTAAATTATAAAATTCTATATTTCTTTTTACATTTCTATTTCCTTCTTTTTGAACTAATTCCATTTTGGAATAAGTTGAATCTTTTGATAATTCTTCTTCATTATAAATATTAATTAAATGCTTTGAAATAGCAGGTTGCTCTACATTAAATAGTTCCGCCATACTTTTTTGTGTTAACCAGATTGTTTCATCTTTTAAAATGACATCAATATTTATTTTTCCATCTTTTGTTTCATATAATAAAAAATTGCTTTCTTGTATTTCATTCATAAATTCACGCTCCTTCTTTTTCTAATCTATAGTAAAAAAGTAATATATAATAGGGGCTTGCAATGTCGTAATCACCTTTCTAATTCCTATCTAACATAACACTAAAATACTATATTTTTATCACTTTATAGTGATTTTAAAACTTTTTTAATAAAAACGTGCAAGATTTAAAATTGATAAATCCCTTTATTTATAAGGGTTTGCTTAGGGGTTGCAATAAATCGTAATCAACCAATTGATATTCATATTATTTTCCATTTGATTTACTTCCTTGTTTTTTTGTACTAACATTATATTATTTTTTATTTTTAAGTGCATTCATATACTTATTTAAGTATTTATCCTTATTTTTCGAGTTATATTGCATAATAAATCTTGGATGTTCCAAAGCTATTATTTTATCAAACAAATTATATCTTTCATTGATTTTTGTTAAAAATTTAAAATTTTCTCCACTACCTATACAAAAACATACACTAGTATCAATACCAAAGGATATTTGCATTTTAAGAGATTCTACAATAAAATCATATAAGGTATTCTCTAATTTTTTATTTTCATAATAATTTGAGTTAACTATATTTCCTTTATCATTTACATTTACTATCCCTAATGGGCATACAAAGTTCATATAATAATCTTTATAAAATTCTTTGCATCCTCCGTATTGGTTCATAACATCATATAAAAAATTGGATGAGGACTTATTGATATAAAAATTATCTATCATTATTCCAGTTTCTTTATAAAGATGACTTGCATCTTCAAATGGAATTCCTGTTACGGCTGTTCCTTTTCTTGCAGGCGAACTCCCAAGGATTAAATATCTTTTGTTATTATCGTTATAATATTTATTATAAAACAAAGTTGATATTTTACTTATCTTGGATTTATTTACCCCTTTAAACGGATTACAAAATTCATAATTATTAGGTAATTTTATTTTAACATTTGATAGCCAATCATTAAATGTTAATACATTATCTGAAAAGTTTTTGCTTTCACTTTTTTGGGGTAACACCGTCTTTGTCTTCATAAACCATTATTTCATTATTAATATGCCTACACCTTCCCTCTGTTTGAATTAGTCAGCACATCCTACTAATTTATTTGCTATCATAAATCTAGCTATCCCCCATCGGGTCTTATTCATTATTTTCCGTTTTTCTATTAGGTAGAGATTTCATCAATAAATCAAAATCACTTTGCAATTCTTTCATTTCTCTTTCACGATAAGTTTGGAATTCTTTTTCAGCTTTTTTCATTGCTTCTTCATGTGATATATTACCATTACCTTCTAATATCTTTTTCCTATTTAACAGTATTTGATTATCCAACTCTTCTATCCAATCTTGCATTTTCATAGTTCTTTGTTCTAAAGCTTGTAATTCAGCATAATCCAAAAATTGCGATACTAAAAGATTTAATCTCTGTAGTTCTATTTCAGATAAATAATTTTTAGCAATTTTCACATCATCTATTGTAATATAATCACCCTTAAAATTAGTCATTCCAACATAAGGCTTTTCATTATCTACTCTTTCATAAATAAGTTCTGCTGCTGTATGTTCGTGCACAGCATAGTGTAATTTATTTTGAACTGTTGTAAAAAATCTTTTTGTTATATCACTTCTTGGGTCATAATCAATACTTGTTGCATATATATCAGTTACTTGCTGATAAAAATTCCTTTCACTTGAACGAATATCTCTAATTCGTTGCAATAATTCTCTAAAGTATCTATTTCCACCTTGCTTTAGTCTTTCATCATCCATTGCAAACCCTTTTTGTATATATTCGTGAAGTCTTTGTGTTGCCCAAATTCTAAATCTAACTGCTACTTCTGACTGAACTCGATATCCTAAAGCAATTATCATATCAAGATTATAATGGTCAATATTTCTTTTTACATTTCTGCTGCCTTCTTTTTGAACTAATAAGAATTTCTTATTAGTTGAAATGTTTTTTAGCTCACCATCTTTATAAATATTATTTATATGCATGGAGATATTCTCTTGAGTAGTTTTATAGATATCTGCTAATTGATTTTGCGTAAGCCATAAATCTTCACCTGCAAATTTCACATTTATTTTTGTAATTCCATCTTTATCTTCATAAATTATTATTTCATTACTATTTTCTATAACTTTCATCTCCTTTATATATAAATGTGTAATAACTCATTTCAAGAAATTCTTATTTTTCAATAGTTTGATGTAGGGTTTCCAAAATGTGTGTCGTCCAATTGATATTCATATTATTTTCCATTTGATTCACTTCCTACCTTATAAAATTCTTGTTTCTATTTCTACAACTCCGTATCTTCCTTAAATTTTATACAACTTATCAATATTTGAATATTTATATAATATTTCTACTTCAGTGATAATCGTATCAGGTATTGTTCTATTTGTATATTAAATTGGATTTTTTTCTTTTTATATTTCATACTGCCTCCATAATTATATTATTTTTTATACTCATAATTCCATAAACTCAATTTTCCACTTATTTCAATAGGTTCAATCCTTTCAATATTTTCTAATTTAAAACCATAACCATCCCAATCATTAGAAGTTTTATTAATAACTCCTTTATAAACAATTGGGTCTTTCTTCTTTAGTTCTTCTCTTAATTCATCATCTACTTTCACACAATCTGTAATAATAGCTTTAGCAATGATTTGCCCAATCGGATATTTTAAATTCAAATATTGAAACCTTTCCATCGCTTTCTTATCTATTCCTTTACCTGCATGAATTAATATTTCACCACGATATTTAGTCTTCCAATTTCTAAATTCATATTCCTTATAACCTTCTGCTATTAATGTTGCCCATGGTTGTTTAATTGTTATCGCTTTCATATCTTACCTCCATACTGTCTATATAAATTTTCTAATACTCTAGTTAAAAATCATCGGCTATTAAATCAGTATTTTCTGAGAACCTTATTTTCACTAACTTTCCTTTTGTTTTAAATATATGTGGATTTTTGACTTTAATTGGACAATCTAAATATTCTTTCATCACTAGTTTTTTTCTATCTACTTTTATAGAAGTTATTTTATCTGCATCAAAGTTACATCTTCAAGTTTTACATACTTACTTAATCTAATATTTCTTTTATTCCTTCTATATTATGTTACTCTTTATCATTATTCTTTTTCCCTAATAATGTTATCTTTTCTGCATTATTAAGTATATCTAATTGATACTTAGCAATTGCACTTAATATTTCAAATCTTTCTTCTTTATTTTTGCCTTCTTTAATCAATTCTGCATTATGGGATTCTAAATTAGATAACACAGTTAGTTCATTTATGGAAGCATAATCTCTAATATTAGAATTTTTTGCTAAACCAAGATTTAATTCTCTCCATTTTTTAGCAGTTGTATGAAATAAAGCTACATTCAAAATATCTGCTTCCTCTACATATTTAAGCCACTCTTTATCTTTGAAATAATTATTATCAGGCAAGATATAATTTTTAATAGCATCCGTATGAATTAAATAATTATTCTTTGTTAATATTCTTTTTACATCCCGTTCTCTATTTTGATTTTCTAATGTTTTTAATCTTTCAAATTCCTTTATTAAGTATAGTTTAAAAACTTGGACTAATAGATAATGCAAATTCAAATGCTATATCTTTATGTGCATATGTACCACCATATTTACCACGTTTCGAATATATTCCAATTGCATTTGTCTTGTTACACCACTCTGTAACACTCATTGTAAAAGTATAAGTCTAGCCTCTTTTTTAAACCCGTCGAATTCGACGGAATTAAAATTTGGATTATAAATGGATTCCCAAGTTCCTAAAAATTCCAAAGTAATTCTATTCCTAAGCCAATTCCTTATAATATCATCTGAAAAAGATTTTCCTTCTTTCATTTTTGTAAAATCTGAAATACATATATAATCCACTTCATTTATATTTGTTATATTGACTTTTATATTTTGAACTTAATCATTTTATTTGTCATATATACGCCTCTTTTCTATATTTTAATATTAAAAACTTGTATTAGGGGATTAAAAGTCGTAATTACCTTTCTAATTCTCGCCACAATATAATTTATTTCAATATTTTCTTATCAATTTTATCTCTTTTACCTCCTATCAGACGTACACAAGATGTAAAATCTTATATTCCCTTTATTTATAAGAATAATTATGGAGTTTAAACAAATCGTAATCAATCAGTTGATACTTGTCGATGGTAAACTTTTTACTATTTTCTTATTGTTATAGGTTTTAATTTGTATTTTTTATAATTAATATTAATTTTTAAAGCATATATAAACACTTATCAAAAATATTCGTTATTATTTGGTGAATATTTCCTATGAAAGTATTTAATTGTCCTTCATATGAATCCTCCTTACCGCCTTCTGCTTTATTTTTTTGAAAATTTGAATTTTCTTTTATTACAACAAATTCAACTCCACTATCTCTGTTTTACTACATAATGTTTTTATTGGATAAGACAGAATAATTTTTATTTAAAAATTCTGAACGAATCTGATTATACAATTCACTATATTTATTAAAAGGAGTTCTCATATATTTGATAAATAATTGAACCTGAATATTTAAATTAGTTCTTTTAGTGTTCTTTATCAACTCCTTTATATCCTGAAAATCATAAATTTTATAAACCGTTGATATATTCCAATAAATCAATAAAATTTCTCTTACATATTCTCTTAATTCACTTTCTTGTTTTTTAGTTAATTCATAACCATCATTTCCATGAATATAGCATGAACGTATATCATAATAAGTTGAAATTTTCCATTTAGACTTACTTCTAACGCCGAAAACAATAATGTAAATCTTATTCCAATATCCTGAGATTCAAAAGATTTCAAGTAAAAATTCAAAGCTCTTTTATATCTTATATTTTTTTCTTCAAGGTCAATTATTGTATCATCTGCAATATAAAAATGTAATCTTTGTTCAAGTTTAATTTTTAATTCATTATCATAATCACTAACGTTTATTCTTGATATTTCCCAATTCACGCCACCAACATAAGTATAAAAATCACCTTTATCATTATAAATAGTTGTCTTAAAAACTGGTAATGTTATTCCCAATCCAGTTAATAATCTAATTTTCTTTTGTAATAAACTAACCTTTTCAAATTGTTCATTCAGTATCTTTTTTTCTATCTCAATCTTAGATATTTCGTTAGTAATTTCGTATTCTATCATTTCTTCATTTTCAAAATATTCATAGTAAATACCTTTTTTTCCTTTACACGAATATATTGAATTAAGTAAATGTCCAGAGTTATAAAATATATAATCAGGATTATTTATATCTATCCTATTTTCATTATATAATTCTGTTTTTTCTATAAAGCCATCTATCTTAAAGTTTACAATTGGAAATAG
>CATXTS010000092.1 GCA_958402495.1 uncultured Clostridiaceae bacterium | reverse complement strand
GAGCATTCGGTTCATACCCGACAGGTCGGTGGTTCGAATCCACTTCTCGCTACCATTCTAAAGAAACTGATTTTTTTTAAAAAACTAATTTAACTAGCTTTTAGCTAGTTATTTTTTTATCTATATGTAAACTTTACTAAATTTTATATATTTTATTGTTTTACTTTCTCTTACTCTTATCCTTCCCCTTTCTTTATTTTCAAATAGCTTTTTGTTTATTAAAGTTAACATATTTTAATCTTAGAAAAGTCAAGGTCATAAACCTAAAAAGCAAAATTTGACTTTTCATTAAAATATGTTTTGAAAAAGTTACAAAAAGCACATTGAAAATAAAATAGAAAGGGGTAATAGAAATGAAAGAAAAAATACTAAAATTAAATCAAATACTAAATGAAAATTTCATAAAAGGAAACAAATATGAAATAAGCTACAATTACAAAAGAAAAAACTTCGAAATTATAAGTTTTGGAAAATCACTAACAAAAGTTAGAGAAAATCTAACAGCTAAAGAAGCAATAAACTTAATAGAATTCCTTTTAGATACACAAGAAATAGAGAGATAAACTCTCTATTTTTTTATATTTGTAAGTGGACTATAAACAGATTTACTAGACATTTTAATAAGCGTTGCTAAATGAAGATAATTAAGTACCATATGTAATGTGCTATGACCTAAAATATGTTGCAAACTTACAATATCACCACCGATTAAGCAGAAAAAATGTAGCAAAGGTATGTCTTAAAAGATGAGGATATATCTTAAAATTTACTTTATCACGAAGTCGCCTAAACATTAAAGAAATTGTATTTTTACTCGCATTTTCATCGTCAATTGTTCTTATAGCATGTCCTTGTAACTCTTTATTAAAAGTTTCTCTATATTGCTTTTTGTAATCCTCAAAAGCTTCTAAAATTGAATGCGTAAGTGGTACTAATCTTTGTTTTTGACCTTTTCCATTTATTTTTATTAAATACGAATCTACATTAAAATCTGTTAAATCTAACGAAGCTACTTCTGAAAGTCTTAATCCGAGCATCTAACATTAAAGTAATAATAAGATAATCTCTACAATCTATAAATGTATCTCTACTATATAAAGATATTAATTCTTTTACTTGTGTCTCTGTAAGAATTTCTATAAGCTTTTTATTATAACGTGGCATTTTAATATCGCTACCTATATCTTGTTTAATATAATTCTTATTATAAAGATATATAATAAACGTTTTCAAAGCAGAAGCATACGTTTTAATAGTTCTACTTGACAATTTTACTTTTTTATTTTCAAAACCACTACTTTCTTTATTCTTATCTTTTAGATATAAAATATAGTCTTCATAAATATCGTAATTAATATCTTTTATATCTTTATCCTTATAAAACTTTAAAAAGCATTTTAATTGTTTACGATAATGGTCTATTGTAGCTTCTGTGTTTCCTCGTACCTGCTCTTCTTTCAAAAATTCTTCTATAGCTTTACTTAATTTCATCTTATACTACTTCCTTCCACTCGAATGGATTGAAATTCACAATTTCATTTTCTAATGTAAGTTTATATCTCTGACTTAAGTCAATATTTAACTCTTTTAGTAATTTTATATTTCTATAATAAGTTCTTGCTGGTGTCCTACTTTTTACATTCTTTATACCATCAAGCATAATTGAAGTATAAAAATTATATAATAATCTTGCTTTATTCTCATTATTAGCATACTCTGTATAAATTCTTCTTTCTATATCTTCTTTAGTTCTAACAATCGTTAAATCACTTTCATAAAAATTTAATAATTTCATAAATTCTTCACACCAAACCTTTTTTAAATCTTCATATCTCACATTTCTTACTCTTACATATTTTTTATTATAGACATTTTCTAACTTCTTCTTGTGTATCTCACATTCAAATCTAATAAATCCCTGTATTTTATTTATATAATTTTCTATATCAAAATTAGTTTTAAATAATTTTTTCATATCATGTTTTTTAAATTCTAAAAGCTTATTATATATTTTTAATGTAGTAGTAGTACCAGACATATAAATACTTTCATCTTGATAGTGTTTTATATTCCTCCTTGGATAATTGCACATACTCAGATTGTTTATATAACCTCTGACTTTTGAATTCTCCAAAAGGTCATAACAAATAGCAATGTCAATTCTCTGTAGAAACCAATGCCCAAGCTTTGGCAATTTTATTTTATAAGCATACTCTATAGCGCCTATAAGATAACTTACAATTTCCACTAAGTTATAAAATCCATCATGTGAATTATAACCGTTTCATGATTTTATGAAAGCTACCTTCTATTTCTATATAATAATTATCTATAAAACGATATTTAACACCAGTACCGAACTCTTACACTCAAACTAGAACTATATGAACCTTCCAATTTATCATTAACAATCTCATAAAAGATTTCACCATTCTTCTGACTATAGCTTGTCTTTAATATAGAATTATGATAAATTTTATTGTACACATTTTTATCTATCATAGTATAAATTTTTATTGTATCTATCATTAATTTATCTCCAATACTAAAAATCTCCATAAAAAATATATTCTAAAATCCACCTTGCACGTGCAAATCCACTAGCTTCTGCAAAATGAATTTGTGCACTAGAAATATTATCCTTTTCCAATGCATTATTACCACAGAACATATAAAACTCATATTCATTTTCAAAACTAGTTACAACTTTATCAATTTTTTCTTGTATTGATTCTTCATACATATAAATCACTCCAATTTTTATAATTTGTGCCACCGGTGGCACACTCGGAGGGTGTTACTAAGAACCCTCCTACTTTTTAGTTATGTAAAACTTGTCCACATTGAGAACAAATATCTTTATTATGTAATTTTTCCAAAGTTTTTAGTCTTTCATTAAAATTATATAAAATCGGACAAGATAATAAAAAAACTACAAATAAACAAAAAACAATAGAAATTAGAAAATCTATAAAATCAGATTTCAAAACAAAACACCTCCATTATTTATTAAAAAAATTTTCCTTTCACTCAAGTGTCGTGAAGGCTGTCCGTTCTTTACAGACTACCCACGTCGCTACGTTCCTCTTTGGCTTCATTTTCATTTAAATCATAAAAATATGAGGAAAGTAGGATTCGAACCTACATCAATGATACCATTCTCATTTTAGCACTGCAGAGCAAGCTTTACCGTTAAGCTATTTCCTCACATATAGTTAACTCCTAAATTTATTTGCTAAATTTTCTAATGCTTTTATTCTATTAATTATTTCTTTCCATTTTTCTTCCATATAAATTCCTTTCGCCCATCACTCAAGCGCCGTGAAGGCTGTTAGTTCCCTACGGGCTACCCATGTCGCTACGCTCCTTTGGCTTCGCCATCAGTTAAAATGATTTTATGTATAAAAAACCTTCTGGTTCTTTATTTATAGTAAGTGCAACACTGTCATCATCATAATTATAAAAAGAACCTGTAATATCTAAATATTCTGAATTAACAAAAATATTTATTTCTTTACAACCATGTACATCATAATTTTCTAATAATCTTATTAATTTTTTTATCTTCATAACTCCTCCTTATAAAACATCTCTAAATAAAAAATTCACTGCCTTATCATATATCTTTATCAAAACAAACCAAAAAACATAATAAATAGCCAATTTAAGCCAAAAATGAGGTACAAAAATACATATGACTACAAATGCTAATAAACATAGTAAATTAATAATAAGACCCTTATTGACATTATCTACTAAAAATTTATATAAATTTTCCTTTGTTAATTTCTCCTTATTTAACTTCATGTTTTACCTCCAAAATAACATATATTTTAAGAACAATATATATACTTTAAATCTCACAATTTACCACCTACATAAACTAAGCTACCATGTATTTTTTGTATTAAATCATTTATATAATCACTATAATAAAAGTCTTTATCATACATACTTAGATAATGTAAGCCAGTTTCAATACAACTTACTTCTTCATCTGTTAATTCTATAACTTTTGACATATTATTCTCCTTTCTGATATTTAGATAATAAATCTGCTAATTTACTATTATCGGATTTCCCACAATTTAATTCTTTCATGATTTCCGAAGTATTATATTTACTTCTAATTCCATCATTAGCAACAAAAACTTCTCGTTTTCTTGCTCTACGTTTTCTTGCTCCTCTGTCCATCTTTTCTCCATTTGAAATATAAGTGGCTGTATCAAAATATTTATTTGTGATAAGACGACCAAGTAAATAAGATTTACACTCTATTACATAATTTGTTTGTTCCCTTAACTTTTTATCTATTCTAGTAAATACTTGTGAAGTAGCTAAAATCAACTTATGAAATTTACGTTGCTGAGAAATATAATCTAATAAATTCGAAGGAGCATCTTCCCATTTTGTACTTTCAAATGTAAGATGAATTTCGTCAAAACCAAAAACAACACCATGATTACGCTTAACCATATACTTTAATTCTCCATCTTGTGTTACTTCTTGCCAAATTTCACCTTTATCTTCACTATATGTCTTATATTTTATAAAACGCTTATAATCTTTTTCTGTTATCTCTTCTATTGAATAATTTGTAGTATCTAATAAATCTCTCCAAGAATCTATTTTTCCATCTGCTTCTAAAAATGTAAAATTTGTAAAGATTTTAACTTTTGGGTACTTTTCTTTTAAAGCAATTAATTTATTAACCATTGTAAGCGTTTTTCCACTTCCACCTAAACCACAAAAACACCAAAAACCATAACCTCTAAAAACCTCTCTATCCATACCAACTAAATCTCGAACAAAAAGAGGAATTGCTAAAATAAATTTTTTCAAAAACTTAGTTAAGTAAAATCCTGTTAATATATTTAAAATAAAAAATATAAATATAAAACCAACTAAAACCCATTTAATCATTATTTACCTCTCTTTTTAATATAAAGTGCTTACACACGCGACATAAAGTCGCGTATGTGTGCTTAAGCACCTAAATGAATATTTACAATTCCTAATATAACTTTTGCTAATTTCCAAGTTAAAGTACATACTAAACAAAATACAACTGTTTGTATTGCTTCTATGATGGGTAAATAATCATTAAAATCCATAATTCTATCAAATATCTGGGGAATATATTGTGTCCAAAAACCTGGCATACCAAAAGAGGGAACCCAATCCACAAAAGAAAAACTCATCCTATCAAAAAAACCTAATAAAAAATCTAATATCATTTACTAATCACCACCCTTATGCTTAGCAACACTAATACCTAAATCGCTACCTTGTGTAACTCCATAATTTAATACATTTTTTACTAAATAAACTACGCCTATTCCATAAACAATCAACATTAAACCATCACGAACTTTCAAACGATAGGGTTCATACGCTAAAGCTACTTTATCAAGAGAAATACCAGAAGTATTATAGAATATAACACCACCATCATAAGCAAAATTATCTGTGCCTACTTCAAGTAAAAAACTATCTCCTCTACCACCCATACCATTTGCAAATACACGAACATTTCTTACATTTTCATGACGAGACACAATATCATTAAGCTGGTTAGAAAAAAAAGCAACAAATGGAATTTTCTCATTAAGTTTTGCTTTTATTTTTTCTTGATTACTAGTATGCTCTTGCTCTTGTTGCTCATTTAAAGTAAAAGCTATTTTTAAAATAAATTTTTCACTAAACGGATTTATATATTGTAAAAGTTCTACGAAACTAGTCCATATATTAGAAATATGACCTGGAAGGTCTTTAAAAAAATCTAATATATTAAGCCATAAATTCTCAAAAAATTTACCAATACTATTTCCTAAATTATTAAAAAAAGTGCCTATTGTATTACCTAAATCGGTAATACCTTTCCAAAGATTTTCAAAAAAGCTACCAAAAAAATTGCCTACAGTTTGAGCCAGCGACGTGATGTGATTAGGTATACTAATAATAAAGTCGAGAATATTATCAAACCAGCTTTTGTCAGGGTTATAACCGTCTGTCGTATTTCCAGAGGTAGTATTTCCATTCTCATCAGTGCCTCCGGAGCCATCACCCCCACTAGAACCGGAGTCGACTGAAAAAAAAGTTTACCATCGTTATAAACATTTATATTTTTAAATAAATATTCATCTCTACTACTTTTATCATCTGAATAATAACCCAACTTAGCTATATCCTCACGTTGATACAATTCATAAGAACTATCATAATCATAAACAATTACATGACCACCATGAAAATCATAAGCAAAACGAGTACCTGGTGGAGCATCCATTTTAATATCAAATGACATAGATTTATCTGTATTCTCTATAAAGAAAATACGATATCCATCTTTTACTTTAAAATCATACTGAAAACCTACACAGCCCCAATTAGTATCTGACCATTCTGGTAAATCCATAACTTTTCGATAAAGCTCTGCTGGAAAAGTACAATATACGGAGTCATTAGTTGCAGCTGAAGAAATAGAAGAAAACACAAAACTAAACAAAACAATAAATATTGCAATAAAAATTATATATTTTTTATTATTTATCAAAAAACTTCCTCCTTTCAAAAAAATAAGAACTAGGGACTATATCCCTAGCCCTATTGGCTATATTCTCATAATTATAAGAATGTATATATTACTCTTTTAATTAAGTGAATACCAATAAAAGTACCCATAATACCTACACCAATTGGAATTAAGGTACTAAGACCACTATTAATAGCATTTGTAACAGGTGCAACTGTATCAGCAGTTATAGTAAAAGCCGCTACATTTTCCATAACACATGCCTCCTCTCCAAAAAAATTGTTTTTAGAAATTTCTACATACCCTTAAGTTTATATATAAAAATAAAAAGGGGAAAATATTGTTAAGCACAATATTAAAAGCAATATTTTTTATGTTAAAAGGATATAAAATTCATTACACATCTATACATTAAATAACAAATAAATATAGCAGAACATATCCCAATAACCCATAAAAAAGAATTTTGCAAAGTTTCTAATATTTTTTCAATATCAGACAATTTGCTTATTATAGTATTAAGTATAGTTATTTCTTCACTACTCATTTACATCAACTAACTTTACAGCCCAATTCTGATTATTATATACTACATCAAATGTTATATATAATACTTGTAAGCCAACATAAGATGAAGATAATACTTTTTCCATAACATTTTTATCAAATATAAAAAATCTACATGGATTATTTTTATTATCTAGTAAATTTATAATTAAAAAATTTCTATCCTCTTCTTTTAGTTCATCAGCATTTTTTCTTCTAACTACTTGAACATTTAAAAATTTAAACTCTTCTTGATATTCCATATTTACCTCCAAAATAATATTACTACAAAGAAGAACCTGTCAAGGAAGTTCTTCTTTTATAGCATGATTGTAATGACTAATACTCCGTTTAGAATATAAAAATATAATAACCCATATGGAGTAATTTGTCAACCCCAAACGGAGTATTTATGTATAATAATTTTGGGTGATAAAATATGGATACAAGATTAAAGGAATTAAGAGAAGATAACGACTTAACACAAGAAGAATGTGCAAAAATTGCCTATATATCTAAAAATTCATACATAAGATACGAAAAAAATGAAAGAACACCACCAATTGATACAATAGCTACATTTGCAGAATATTATAGAACTTCAATGGATTATATAGCTAAACTAACAGACGAAATAAAACCATACCCAAGAAAAAAATAATAAAAAATAGCAGTGCTGAAACACTGCTAAGTTATACCCATGAAAGGCGGTGAACCAATATGAGTAAGAAAATATTAATATTACTATTTAATATAAGTATAGTAATAGCTATGTTAATATTTATGTGGTATATTATACCTCATATTTTTGAAATGTCAATAAATACTTTAATACATATTTTATAAAATTTGACATATAATAAAAAATATAGTATACTATATTTGACGTCAAGGAAATAATGTTGTTTAAAATGCATAAAAAAAGACTAGGAGTACCATTCCTAGTCTTTTCCT
>CATXTS010000091.1 GCA_958402495.1 uncultured Clostridiaceae bacterium | reverse complement strand
AAAAAGTATGTCCCTTTTTTTAAAGTTGTGATATACTTTTTTAAGTATTATAAATTTTCAAATAGATATCTAATTTTATACGTTTTACTATCTATTTTTTTCTTTGTTTTAATTTAAGTATAATAGAATGTAAATTTTATAACAACAATTGTACAGATACTGACACAAATATGTTTAATTATAAATATTGTAGAAACTTTTATATATTCTCTTATATAAAGATTTCCCTTATAATAATTATCTTCTTTAATCTATTTAATAAGTTCTTAGTTACCCAAAAGACCTGTAAGCTTTTCACTTACAGGTCTTCTAGCAAGGGTAAAACTTCTACTCTTGGAAACTAACTACTTTTCTATTTCCGATGTTTCTTTATACGAATAGTATGCCATCTCATCACCTTTATATACTACTTCTAAAACAGCTTTTCCTTCCGGGCCATCTATTCGGAAAACTTCTTTGTTACCTATTACTTCCTTTTTTGCTCCTTTTTGTTGCATTTCTTTTCTCCGTCTTTCAATACTTTCTTTCATAATCTCAGATAACATTTTTGTCTACCTCCTAGTTAGTTTTTATATTTACTACAAGTAACCTCTTTATTATATCATGTTTTACATAAGTTTTCAATTTTTTAGGGGCATTTACAGAATTATTTATAGTACTACTAGTTTTTTTATCTAAGTATGTTATAATATACATAATTAGGAGGTTACTTTTTATGGAGTTATTGATTGAAAATACCCTTGCCTATGTAAAAGGCTTTTTTAAAAATGACTATAGTGGTCATGATTATTATCACACTTTACGTGTTTATCAGATGGCTAAAAGAATTGGAGAGATAGAAAAGGCAGATATGAGAATTGTTTTATTAGCAGCTTTATTACATGATGTGGATGACTATAAATTAGTAGTTCATCCAATAGAACCTTTTCATAATGCGATTACTTTTCTAAAATCACAATCTGTTTTAGATGAAGATATTTCAAAAATTTGTCAGGTTATTTCTCAAGTATCTTTTAAAGGTACCGATAGTGTTGCACCTGATACTTTAGAAGGACAAGTCGTACAAGACGCCGATAGATTAGATGCACTTGGTGCTATTGCTATTGCGCGAACCTTCGCCTATGGTGGTGCGCATAAACGTCCTATTTATTTACCTGATTTACCTATCAATACCTCTATTTCTAAAGAAGAATATCTAGATACTTC
Organism: uncultured Clostridiaceae bacterium; assembly: GCA_958402495.1. Classification (GTDB taxonomy): domain Bacteria; phylum Bacillota; class Clostridia; order TANB77; family CAG-508; genus UMGS1663. Next base: position 6,887 of record CATXTS010000091.1, on the reverse strand, counting down.
TAGACAAACCTCTTCTATTCATCATTTTTATGAAAAAGTACTTACTTTAAAAGACAGAATGAATACTAAAACAGCTAGAGAAATTGCTATACAAAGACATGCCTATGTAGAAAATTTTCTAGGTGAATTTTTAGATGAGTGGAATGGTTTAAGATAAGAAAACAGGATACATTTTATTGGTATCCTGTTCAACTAGTTTGTTTTTCACTTATTAAATCATTAATCTCATCGATTTGCTTATTGATTTCTACTATATCTATGCCCCTTATCTCTTCATCACTAACTGCATATTTTTTCTTCATTTCTAAAATTCTTTGGACATGAACATCTATATCTTCTATTTTAATACTTCCTTTTTTTACTTTTTTTTGAATATATTGGATTATTTCTTTAATTTCTCTATAGGAAAACCCCAACATAATAATGTCATTTCCTGCTTCAATTGCTTTCATGACCGCTTGTTTTTTAGAATAATGTAATTTCACTGCCCACATTTTTAAATCATCTGTAACCGTTAATCCTTTGTACTGATAACGCTGTCTTAAGTTTTCCTCTACTACTTTTTTAGAAAGAGAGGCTGGATATTTAGTATCCATACATTTTACTAACAAATGCCCTATCATGATAGCATCTGCCCCCTCCTGAATTGCTTTCTCAAATGGTACCATATCTTGTTTTAACAATTCTTCCAAAGATGCTTTTACCATAGGTATTCTAAAATGTGAATCTTTTTGTGTTGTTCCATGTCCTGGGAAATGTTTAATCGCCGCTACTACTTTTTGTTCTTGCATTTGTTTCATAGCTTCTATACCATAAATACACACCTCTTCTGGATTATCTGCATAACAACGATTACCTATCGGATGATTTTCTTCAAACCTTTTTATATCTAAAACTGGTGCATAATTTAAATCAATTCCTGTTTGTTTTAATATTTTTCCAATTAAAGCACTACTTCTTTTAACTAGTTCTATATCTTTGGTATTGGCAATAGCATAGGCATTTCTCATAGCATGAATTTCATCTGGCATACGATTTACCCTACCACCTTCTTGGTCAATACTGATAAAAATAGGGACTTTGTTTACACGATTTATCTCTTTTATCTGGTTAACAAGTGTTAGCATTTCTGTATAATTGTGGTAATTTCTATAATATAAAATAATACCACCTATTTTATAAGTCTGAATCATTTCTATCGTTTTTTTAGATATTTCATTTTCCTCTAGGCCTATCATAAACATTTGACCAATTTTTTCTTCCAAACTTAGATTATCCATATGTTTCTCCCTTATATCTCTTTATGCTATTTTAACACAATGGTCTATTCAGATACAATACTTTTCCTTTTATCTTTCTATCTTTATTCATGAACTTTCTTTTTAATGAATAAAGATAGAAAGTAGAGGTGCAAAGTTATGAAATATATAATAGATATCTTTAAAGGAATTGCTATTGGTGCAGGTGCTATTTTACCTGGTATTAGTAGTGGTGTTCTTTGTGTTATTTTTGGAATTTATGAAAAACTAGTAAATAGTATTTTAGATATTTTCCATGATTTTAAAAGCCATATTCGTTTTCTGTTACCTCTATTGATAGGAGGTATTCTTGGTGTTATTGCTTTTGGTAACCTCCTAAGTTACTTATTTACTAGTTTTGAAGTTCCTACTAAATTTGTCTTTATCGGACTGATATTAGGTAGTATTCCTGCTTTATTCAAACAAGCTAATAAAAATAAAGGGTTTTGTTTACATTATCTTTTTTATACATTCGTTGCCTTTGTTATTGGCATTTGGATGATTCAATTAGAAGACCATCTGTCCCATAGTTTATCACCTACTTCTGCTAATTCTTTTATGTATCTTATTCTATCTGGTTTTAGTATGTCTATTGGTGTCGTCGTTCCAGGAGTAAGCAGTAGTGTCATTTTAATGTGCCTTGGTATGTATGATGTCTATTTACATGCCATCTCTTCTTTAGAGTTTTCTATTTTAATCCCTATGGGAATTGGATTAGTGGTTGGTTGTCTCCTATTCTTAGTTATGATTCGTCACTTATTAAAACACTATTATTGTCAGACCTTTTATACGATTATTGGTTTTGTATTAGGCTCTGTTTTGATACTCTTTCCTGGTTTTTCCTTTGATTTTTTACATATGGTTAGTTTCATTGGTTTTATCCTAGCCTTTTTATTAGCAAATTTTCTAGAAAATCGTTCTAATTAAAAAGGAAAGCAGATTGTCTATCTGCTTTTCTTTTCTATATTCTTTTATTTTTTTCTTCTTAAAATCCAGTTTGTTTCTACTGGTATTGGTAATTTCATTTTTACCTTTTGTTCTGCTTTTCCAGGATTTACTTGGTCTATTTCCTCATCTGTTTCCATATCCCACAACTTTTCAATTGTAAATTGTTTTGGCTCTATTTGATTTGGAATTAATATCTCTAAAATATCGCCTACTTTTAATTTATTCTTAATCTCAATAATCGTCTTACCATCTTCACTTCCAACCACTTTTCCACCAAACTCATAATCTGGATTATATTGTTTTCCTTCATATTCTTGGAAATCTTTATTATTTCTATCTTCAAAATAGAAAGTCGTTAAACTCCTCGTCTTGGTTTTCTCCAATTCCTTCTTATAAATGGTAGCATCATAGTGTTCTGGATTGTTGCAATAGTCATCAATAGCATGACGATAGGTATTTACGACAGAAGCTAAATAATATTCTGTTTTCAGTCTTCCTTCTATTTTTAAACTATCGATTCCCATTTCTACAATCTCTGGTATTTGTTCTATCAAGCATAAATCTTTAGAAGAAAAGATATAGGTTCCTTTTTCATCATGTTCTACTGGCATTAAGTTCCCTGGTTTATTGGCTTCTTCTACATATACATTATAGGCCCATCTACAACTTTGTACACAATCTCCTAAATTGGCACTTCTACCAGATAAAAAATCACTTAAAAAGCATCTTCCCGAATAACCAAAACATAAAGCACCATGAATAAACATTTCTACTTCTAAATCTTCTGGTTTGTTTTCCATTAATTCTTTTATTTGTGCTTTACTCATTTCTCTTCCTAGAATTACTCTTTTAGCCCCATTATGGTACCAAAAATTAGCAGAATGATAACTAATCGTATTGGCTTGTGTACTAATATGAATTGGTGTATGCGTTGCATATTGCTTAATCATTTCTACAACGCCTCCATCTGCTACTATAATGCCATCTACTTTTAAATCATCTAAAATTTGTGCTTGTTTTTTTATCTCTTCATAATTTTCATCCCAAGCATAAATATTAATTGCCACATATACTTTTTTGCCAATACTATGGGCATATGTTATGGTATCTACTAAATGGTTATCTTGCATGGCTGACCTAGACCTTAAAGATAAACTAGGCGTTCCTGCATATACAGCATCTGCTCCATATAAAAATGCAATTTTTGCTTTTTCAAATGAACCTGCTGGCGCTAATAATTCTGGTTTTTTCATATTTTATTACCTCTCTTTTCTATTATCGATTTCTATTATATCACATTTTTTTAGCTTTTTCATCCTTCTTTTTTTATTTTATATATTTCTCTTTGTTCTTTACAAATATTGTCATTTTTTAATTTCATATTCGTTTTTATCACTTTGGTAACATTTTTCTTCTATTGCCATTTAACTATTATAATATGGGTAATAGTGAATTCTGTTTAAATGGAGGGAAAAATGCAAGACATCTTTATAAAAAGATTAGAAACATTAATGGAAGAAAAGGATATGTCTCAAATTGAGCTCGCTAATAGGGTTGGCACAACCAATGTAACCATCTCTAGATATTTAAGTGGTGAAAGAATTCCACGTTTAGAAATTGTTGCTAAAATTGCAGAAGTTTTTCATACATCCGTAGACTACTTAGTTGGATTAACTTCTCATAGGAATGCCTCTTCTGCACGTTCACATGCCCAGGCAGGTAATGCAGATATGCGAGAGATTCAAAAAAAATTAGAATCTTTGGGTGCTTTAAATGCAAAGAAAAGATTAACACCTTCTCAATTAACACTGATTAAAGAATTATTAGATAATAACAAAGACTTCATTAATGAATTAAAAGAAGAAAAAGATATCATCGCTTAAACCAAGCGATGATATCTTTTTTGCTTATCTTATATCTTTTTTAACCTTTTCTTCTAGAAATAGCCAAACCATCTCCTACTTCTAGAATCTGTGTTTCTAAATCAGGATTTTGCGTTACTTCACTAATATATTCACGCAAGTTTCTAACAGCTGTACGTTGTTTATGCTTATTATAGTCTCCCATAACATATCCCTTATATAACACATTATCTGCTAAAATAATGCCTTGTGGTGATAGCATACGCAAAGCCTCTTTTAAGAAGAATGGATATTTTCCCTTTGCTGCATCAATAAATACCATATCATAAGTTTCTTGCATTGTTGGTAAAATCTCCACAGCATCACCTTCCCAAATATGAATTTTGTTTTCTATTCCTACTTTTTGGATATTCTTTTTTGCTTCTTCAATTCTCTCTTTTTCTCTTTCTATAGTATCAATCCAACCATTATCTTGTAAATATTTAGAAAAACACATAGCAGAATAACCAACTGCTGTTCCAATTTCTAAAATCTTTTTTGGTTTTATCTGGCTTAAGATATCTGCTATTACTTCTAATGTATCATCCATAATAATAGGAATATGCTCTTCTAATGCTTTTTGCTTAACTTTTTCTAATTCTTCTACATTCATATTTTATCTCCTTGTTTATAGGAAAAGAAATAGGATTCTTTGTCTTCCTCCTATTTCTCTTGACTTTTATATCTTATCATATGTGTCCCCCTTGGACACTTTTGTCCATCGGTACCAGGTACATATGGACACTATCTTCTAGCTTCTCTTTCTCTTGTTTTGGTATCTAAGGTTTTCTTTCTTAGACGAATGTTTTTAGGAGTTACTTCTACTAATTCGTCTTCTGCTATGAATTCTATTGCTTTTTCTAATGACATTTGTAGTGGTGGTACTAAACGTAAGGCATCGTCTGAACCAGATGCTCTAGTATTAGTTAGATGTTTTTCTTTGCATACATTGATAGCGATATCTTCATTTCTTGAGTTAATACCTACTATCATACCTTCATATACATCCACTCCTGCACCTATTAATAGTTCTCCTCTTTCTTGTGCGTTGTATAGTCCATAGGTTACAGAAGTTCCTTGTTCAAATGCAACTAATACACCTCTAGTTCTTGCTTGGATTTCCCCTTTATATGGTTCATAACAATCAAAAATAGAGTTCATGGTTCCTGTTCCTTTGGTGTCTGTTAAAAATTCAGTTCTATAGCCAATTAGTCCTCTAGCTGGTATTTTAAATTCTACTTTTGTATGTCCTTCTTCTGCTGGTTCCATGTTAACCATTTCTGCTTTTCGTCTTCCTAATTTTTCAATAACAGTTCCTATAGATTCATCTGGTACATTCACAACTAGTTTTTCCATCGGTTCACATTTAACGCCATCTATTTCTTTGAAAATTACTTTTGGACGTGATACTAATAATTCAAAACCTTCTCTTCTCATAGTTTCAATTAATACTGATAAATGTAGTTCTCCTCGTCCGCATACTTCAAAGCTATCTGCTGAATCCGTTTCTTTTACTCGTAAACTTACATTTCTTTCTAGCTCTTTAAATAATCTATCACGAATATGTCGAGAAGTGATAAATTGTCCTTCTTTTCCTGCAAATGGTCCATTGTTTACACTAAATGTCATAGATACCGTTGGCTCATCTATATCAACAAATGGTATTTTTTCTGGATTATTTAAGTCACAGATAGTGTCTCCTATAGAGATATCAGCTATTCCTGATAGAGCAACAATGTCTCCTGCAGATGCTTGTTCTGATTCTACTCTTTTTAGTCCTTGGTAAGTAAATAATTTTGCTACTTTTCCTTGTGCATTTTTATCTTGTTTACATATGGCTACTGGCATTCCTGATTGAATCGTTCCTCTTTCAATTCTGCCTATTGCAATTCTTCCTAAATAATCAGCATAATCTATATTCGAAACTAACATTTGTGCTGGTCCTTCAATTTCACAATCTGGTGCAGCAATATATTTTATAATGGTATCAAATATACAAGTAATATTGTCTGATTCTTCTTCTAGGCTCATTTTAGCAATTCCATTTTTAGCAGAAGCATATACCACTGGGAATTCTAATTGGTCGTCATTTGCGTTTAATTCTATAAATAGTTCTAATACTTGGTCTACGACTTTTGCTGGATTAGAACCTGGTCTATCTATCTTATTGATAACTACAATTGGCTTTAAATTTAAAGCTAATGATTTTTTTAATACTTCTCTAGTTTGTGGCATTGGTCCTTCGAAAGCATCTACTAATAAAAGTACACCATCTACAGTTTTTAATACACGTTCTACTTCTCCACCAAAGTCCGCATGTCCTGGTGTATCTACAATATTAATTTTAATACCATTGTACATAACAGAGGTATTTTTAGAAAGAATCGTAATTCCTCTTTCTTTTTCAAGGTCATTAGAGTCCATAACTCTTTCGGCTACTTGTTCATTTTCTCTAAAGACATGGCTTTGTCTTAGTAGAGCATCTACTAAAGTAGTTTTTCCATGGTCTACGTGCGCAATAATGGCTATATTTCTGATATTTTCATTTTTCATTTTCTTTTTCCCTCTTATTCTTCTCTATATTCTTGGCTAGTTCCTTCTATTTCTTTTATAGAAAGTTCTATTCTTTGATTTTCTTTATCTAAATCAATAATTTTAGCATTTACATGTTTTTCTAGACTTAATTCTTCTTCTGGTTTTGTAATTTTTCTCTCACAAATTTGTGAAATATGTATTAAAC
>CATXTS010000090.1 GCA_958402495.1 uncultured Clostridiaceae bacterium | reverse complement strand
GGTTAACTCTAGTAATAAAAAAATTCTTTTTCTATGTATTTTTGAGTGTGCTAAACTTAACAAAAAAATAATGTATAATTTTTAAAAAACTTGGAAAGAATATCTTTACAAACGAAAATAAAAGTGATATATTATCAGAAGTTAAGAAAAGTATACCATACTTTTCTGGTGATGATTACCTAGAGGGAAATACCTGTTCCCATTCCGAACACAGAAGTCAAGCTTCTAGGTGCCGAAGATATTTGCGGGTTACCCTGCTGAGAAAATAGGTTATCGCCAGTTTTATATATTCCTCGTTAGCTCAGTTGGTAGAGCGCTCGGCTGTGAAGCAAGTCTTCCAAGATGAAAGTTAGCAGCTCTATAAGGAAACTTATAGATGAAAAGGTGGCTAAGTCGGTGAAACTCGTAAGTAATGTAAATTACACGACAATACCGAGCAAGGCGTAAGCTATGTGTAGAGACTTTACACCACCTACCTAAGTCATAAGATATGGTAAAGAGAAAGTCCAGACTACAAATTATGATATCTCATAATGTTAGCGAAAGTTAATGTAGTGCAGTAACCGATAGGTCGTTGGTTCGAGTCCAACACGAGGAGCCATTATGATTAAAAATCAATGAATAAATCTTTATTAATATTTTTATCAAAATATCAGTAAAGGTTGGAAAATAAGCATTTTTGAAACATATCAAAAAATGCTTATTTTTTTTGAATTACTATGAATATAATGTTAATTACTAATTTATGTTACAAATTCAAGTTACAAAAAATGAGGGTTTGTAACCAAAAATAATAATAATAATCAAATTGGAATATCGAAAGAAAACTGAATAAATAATGAAAGATAAGTTAAAGAAACTTGTCTTTTTTTATATTTAAAATAAAAAATGGAGTAAAACAGGTCGGGAGCAAAAATAATACAAAAATAGCATTTAGTATATAAAATAATACAAAACAAGAAATTTGTATTGACATAATATGACTAGATGCTATTATTTAATTAGAAGGGAGGAAAAAACAATAAAGAAAATACTATATGTAGTTGTAACAATGGCATCTCTCATAATATTTAGCTTTTGTAATTTTAAATTATCTTTATACTTTTTGAAAACATTAGAGAAGAAAGATGAAGATAACAGATTGAAAAAGCAAATTATTAAAATTGATAAAGAAACTATAGAAGAAAAAGAAGATATAGATTTTGATAAATTAAAAAAAGTGAATGATGAAATAGTAGGGTGGATTAATATTCCTAATACGGACATAGATTATCCTATTACTATTCATGATGATAACGAATATTATTTGACACATTCATTTGATAAAGATACAAGCAAACATGGAAGTATATTTTTACATACTTATTGCAAAGAGAATATAAATAACCTAAAGAACATCTTTATCTTCGGTCATAATATGAAAGATGGCACAATGTTTAATGAATTGAAAAATTATGTAAAACAAGATTGGTATGATAAACATAAAAATATAAATTTGATATTTGAAGATAAACAATTTATTTTAGAAGTATTTAGTGCTTATAGCACAAATGATACAAATTCATATCAATATACATTTGATGATGAAAATGATTATAAAGATTATTTAGATGAAATCATCAGTAAAAGTAAAATACAGGTGGAAGTACTTCCACCTAATACAAATGAAAAAATATTTACTTTATATACTTGTTCGTATGAAACTAAAGATGCAAGATATTTCATTCATGCAAAGATAAAGGAAGTTAAATAACAATAATGAAAAACAGTAACAGAAAAGCATATCAATATGGATTGAAAATCTGTATGATTTATAAAAAGAAAATTACCGAAAAAAGACTATATGAAGATACATATATATCTGCTATATCGTATGGCAACAATTATAGTAGTACTTCTAATAACAGTACAGAAAAAAATTACATAAAGACATTTTATGATGATATTGTTATAGAAAAATTTGAACGTACTGTAAAAAAGATATGTAAAATATATCCTCGTGAGGGGAGAGTATTAAAATTACGGTATATTGAAGATTATCAAATGATAGATATTATTCAATGTATGAACATATCTAAAAGTACTTGCTACAGATTAAGAAAAAAAGCTGTAGAAGAAATAGGAAAGATGTATCTAAAGGAAGAAAAGGAGAGTAAAAGAAATGGTATGGATAAGAAGTTTAAATAAGCAACAGCTTATAGACTGCAAATGTCTAGTAATTCATGACAACGGAAGAACATGGGATATTAGAGAACACACACAACATGGAATATATACAATGGGTACATATCTTAATCAACAAGAGGCTGAAAATGTACTAGAGTTAATAAACAATACTTTGTGTGAACATTTAGACAAGAGTAAAGCAATGCAAATGCCAACAAGTAAAGAAATACAAGGTTATTAAAATATGAAATTTAAAAAATGGACTATATCAAATAAATACGGAATACCACAAATGAAAATGTGGTCGATAGAACAGCCTGTAAAAGAAGATGCAAATTCAAACTTTAGTACCTTGGATAAAGAAGTATCAATGTATAGATTTATTGCACCTAATTTAATAAATCTTTCAAAAGACCTATGTAAAAATTTTAAAATAGCCATAAGTATTTATGTTTGTTCTTTAACATGGTATGGCTTGGCTTATTTAAGTGCAAATAATGATAAGATATTTAATGAAGTCTTTAAGCCTCATGCTGTTGATATAATACCTGTTGTTATTATGGCTCTTTTATTTATAGAAATGTTTCATCTAGTAAAGAATATCTTTACTGAAACAAGAACAGTGAGAGAAATGTTTTATATTTTTACATTAAGTGTATTACTAATATATTTGAATATATTTTTAAAAGGTAAATTAATGAGCCTAGACTTATTGAACAGAATAGTTATGATAACAATATTAGTTGAAACAGTTTCTTCAATGATATTATTTATTTATGATGTTATTCGTGTTGTATCAGCATACAAGAAAGGTATTTATATTGTTATATATGAAGAAAATCGAACAAATCATAATATTGTAAAGAATAAGGAAGTAAAGAAAGATGGAAATTGAGAGAAAAGAAGATATTATAAAATTTGTAGAAAGCAACAGCAAGGGAAAGTATTCAAATAACAAAGACATTAGAAATAAACAATTTAAGATAGTTGATTATCTTAATGAAAATGAATGTAATGAAATAAAAGATTTAGCTTTTTGTACAGATGATGAAAATTTGCTAAAACTAGACAATATATATGCTCTTATATTATATTCACTCTTATATTCAAAAAAAGAACAACATATTTTAATTTCAATGGAAATGTTGAGATATGTATTAGGCTGTAATAATAAGTATGCAAATATAAACAATTTCAAAAGTAGATGTATTTATAAACCTGTGGAACAGATATATGATAAAACAGGATTAGTGATAGATGCACTGCCTGTACAATGCTATGATGTAAAAAATAGTGAAACAAAAAATAGATTTTTATTTGATACCAGAAAAGGTATTAGAATAGAAAATGTTGAAATGAGGTAATGAAAATGGATAATGTAATAAATAAGACAATTGTTATATTATTTCTAATATTATGGTTTATATTTTTTTATACTTATTTTAATACTCAATATAAATCAAAACAAGAACAAAAACGTTTAAAACAAAAACCGATATTAAAAGCAACATTAGTGTGTAGTAATAAAATTGTAGATTTAGATGATATTAATATATATGTTAGTGATTTTGTTATTGAAAAAGGATATATTTATTTTAAATTCAAGGAAGAATGCTTTTTATGTTCTGTTCCTATAGAGTTGTTTGAAAATATAGAAACAGGAAAAGAATTTGAGGCTGAATTTTATATAGATGATTATAAAATTTATTATATTAAATCAATAAATAGTGTAGAAATTCCATTAAGAGATTGTAAAAAATACATTGAATATTGACATATTATGATATAATAAAAAGAAATATCAAAATTAAAATGTGGAAGTACTTCCACCTAGTAATAAAACAAAGGAGCGGTAGCAATGAAAGATTTAAAAGAAAAATGGAATGGACTAATTAAAACTAAAAAAGGCAAAGGCATTTTGTTAGGTATTTTAGCTATAATTCTAATAATTTTTGTAGGTGTCCATTATATAAATAAAGATAAGACATTACAGTTAAATAAAGAAACAGTAGAAATTGAATATGGAAAAACATATAATCCAAACTTGAAAGATATTGTAAAGAGTTATGATGATTTTAATAGTAAAGATTTAAAATTAGAAAGCACTATTAAAAATGAAGATGGCAAAGAATATCCAAGTGTAGGAAAATATGAAGTCAAAGTGACATATAAAAAACAAGAAGTAACACAAAAAGTAGAAGTAAAAGATACAACAAAACCAGAATTAACAGTTCCAGAAAGCATTGAAATTTTACAAGGAACAGACTTATCAACATTTGATTTTAAATCTTTATTAAATGCTACTGATTTGTCAGAGTTAAAAGATTATGAAATTGATTATTCAAAAGTTGATGCAAATACTGTAGGGGAATATGAGGTAAATGTTTCAATCCAAGATAAATATGAAAATAAAACAGATGCTAAAGTGAAAGCTACAGTAATTGAAAAACCAACTATTAATGATGATGAAGTTGTTGTTCAAGAAGTTGTAACAAATGAAGATGGAACAAAAACTGTTAAGAACTCTGTAAAGAAACAAGCAGAGGCTACAGATAAAAAAGTAGTTTCAAACAGTAATAACACAAATAAAAATACAATAAGTTCAAGCACTACAACAGGTGGAAGTACTTCCACATCTGGAAATACTTCTTCAAGTAATAAGAATAATTCAAGTAGTAGTTCATCTAATAGTTCTAACAGTAATAATGGAAGTAGTTCTTCTAAACCATCAAGTGGTTCAAGTAATACAGGTAGTGGTTCATCTAATAATAGTTCATCATCAACAGGTGGAAGTACTTCCACATCACATACTCATACAGCAGTAGGAAATAGTGGTAAATGGGTAAGTTCTTATAGTGAAGTTGATAAAGCGTTTAATGAAATAGGAACTTATTGGAGTAATAAACTTGATAGCGGAGAAATTGATTATCAAACATATTGTAAAAATTGTCCAAGTGGTTATACTAATGTCCGTGGCTGTACTTGTGGCAAAATTACTTGGGATTGGATTTATTAAAATAGTAGTTGCATGAAACTCTTGACAGTGCTAAACTATAAAATGAAGAAATATAAAAAAGACATGACAAAGACATGAGGTCTAAAAGTTGTGTCTTTTTTCATTTCCTAAAGGAGATGATATAAAAAATAGAAATTGAAACTTATGTGAAAATTTGTATAATTATTTAGTGTAAGAAGGGAGAATAAATTATTTATGAGAAAAAAAGTAAAAGAAAAAGTATTAAAGTCCTTTAAAAAGTTTTCTGTATGTCTGTTATCATTAATGATGCTGTTTACAAACATGGCAACAGTTAATGCTAATGACTATTCAGGAACATTGTATGTAGCACAGAATGACACAGGACTACATTATGTCGGTGGTTCAAGCAAGTATGGTATTCTATCCAGAAAAGTACACATTGGTAATTGGGCTGATGCAAAAACGGTGTTCTGTATTGAACATGGGAAAGAACTTGCAACAGGAACATATGTAGGTGCAAGTTATTCGTCAAATATGTCGGTTGAATTGCAACAGGCAACACGAATTGCATATTTAGGGTGGTACTCTAAACATGGTGATGTATTATTAGAGAGTGGAAATATTGGTACTCTAAAATATGACTATGCTTTTACACAAATGATGATTTGGGAAAGTCAAGGAACAGGTTCAACATTTACTGACAGTTCAGTTCAAGCCAGATATGAAAGCTTTAAGGCTGACATCAACAATCAAATTGCTCAAAGGTCAAAATTGCCTAGTTTTGATAAAGGTAGTGTTGAAATGAACGCAGGAGAAAGCGTTACATTAACAGATACAAATGGTGTTCTATCTGGTTATAATTCATGTGATGCTACACTTGATGGTATTAGATTTGAACATACAAAGGGTAGCAATGATTTAAAGATTACAGTTTCAGAAAATTGTAATACTGAAAATTTTAATTTAAACTTTAACAAATGTAAACAAATTGGATTGTACAGACATGAAGGTGGAACTGATTTTAGACATTATCATTTCGGTTCACATCAACAAAATCTCTATTCAAACTACTATCCAGATGACCCTGTTGTGAATTTAAGTATGAAAATCAACTTATATGGTAAACTTGAATTGACAAAAACAAATGACAAAGACCAATTAGTTGATGGTTCTGTTTTCAAATTAAAAGGCAAAACAAACGGATATGAAAAAGATGTAACAGTTCAAAATGGGAAAATTTTAGTAGAAAAAATTCCTCATGGAGAATATACATTGGTAGAAACAAAAAGACCTAATGTAAACAATACAGATGGTGCTTATAAAGAATTAACAGGCGAAGTATTTAATGTTGAAATTAAAAGTAATCAAACAACTACAAAAACAGTTGTAAATGAAGAAAAAATTGGTACTGTTAATTTTAAAAAGACATTAGCAAAAACATCTACAGGACTATTTGGAGATGCAACTGTTGATGCAACATATAAATTAACTGTTGCAAGTGATATTAAAAATGCTAATGGAGATGTTGTATTACACAAAGGAGATAATGCTGTAGATAGATTATCTGGTAAAGATATTTCTGTAAAAAAAGCAGATGCAGATGGTAATATTACATGGACTAATCTATGGCTAGGTAACTATACTATTACAGAAGTTGAGGCATCAACAGGAACATTATTAAATAAAGCTACAGTTTCTGCATCTCCTGTATCAAATGTTGCTGGTACAAGCAATGAGGCAGTAGTTAATGAAACACAAGCAAATACAGTTAAACAACAACCTGTAGAAGTATTTAAAGAAGGTATCGGTCAAGACAATCACGCAAGTGGTAAAGTTGTAGGGTTAAACGGTGCTGAATTTACTGTTAAATTACAAAGTGAAGTAAACAAAGTAGGTTGGGATAACGCAAGTACTTATGATGTTGTAACAACTAAAAATGATGATGATGGAGCAAGTGGATATGCAACTACTAAACCACTTCCATACGGTGTATATATTTTGAGGGAAACAAAAACACCAGAAGGGTACATCAAAGCACCAGATTTAGTTTTCTCAATTACTAAAGATAGCAATAAAGCTAAAAAAATTGCTATCAATAATGATATGGTATCTGCATATATCAAAATGATTAAGAAAGATGCAAAAACAGGAAAAACAGTTTCTTTAAATGGAACATCTTTTAAAATCAAAAATAGAGAAACAGGAAAATATGTTACTCAAAAAGTAGGAAGTACAACTTATGATGTATTTACTACAAATTCAAAAAATAGAGTAGTATTAGACAAAAATTATTATAGTAGTGACAACGATTTACAAGGAGAAGTTGTTACACCTTTAAAATTAATCTCTGGAAAATATCAAGTAGAAGAAGTTGGAACACCAAAAGGCTACCTTGATGCTGAAAATCCTGTAGAGTTTAACGTTCTAAATGAAGTTGACCTTACAAAAGATGATGATGGAGATAACCTTGTTACTGTAGTTGTTAGAAATGAACAACCAACAGGAACATTAAAAATCAATAAAACTGTAGCATTAGATGATAAAGCTGATTTATCATTAGTAGATACAAGTGATTTAAGCGGTATCGAATTTACTTTAACTGCTAAAGAAGATGTAATTGATATGGCTGACGGTTCTATTATTTATAAAAAAGGTGCTGTTGTTGGTAAATACAACTTAAATAAAGATGGAACTTTAAAAGTTGAAAATCTACCAATCGGCAAATACGAACTACAAGAAACTAAAACATTAGATAATTTAGTATTGAATGATAAAGTATATGATGTTACATTTACACAAAAAGATACTAAAACAAAGGTTTATACTGAAACAAAAGCTATTAAAAACCAACCAACAAAAACAAAAATCTCTAAACAAACTATTACAGGAGAAAAGGAACTTGAAGGAGCAACATTACAAATTGTAGATAAAGACAATAAAGTAGTCGCTGAATGGGTTTCAACAGACAAAACATATTACATTGAAGGTTTAGCAAAAGGAGATTATACATTAGTAGAAACTCTAGCACCTAATGAATATGTTATTTCATCAAATGTTAATTTCTCTGTTGATGATAGCGGAAAAGTACACCAAGTAAAAATGGTAGACAAG
>CATXTS010000089.1 GCA_958402495.1 uncultured Clostridiaceae bacterium | reverse complement strand
GAAACAATAAAAAATGGTTGGTCACACGATGTTTTAGCAGACCAAATAAAATATAAATTATATGAAAGACAAGCCATTGCAGAAAAAGTAACGAATTTTGAAAATACATTACCAGATGTTCAAAGTGATTTAGCTTTGCAAACAATGAAAGATCCATATATATTCGATTTTATTGTTTTAAAAGGACAAGTAAAAGAAAAACAAATAGAAGATGCTATGATTGAAAAAATAAAAAATGTATTGATTGAACTAGGAAATGGTTTTGCATTTGTAGGAAATCAATATAAGATAACAGTAAGTGATACAGATTACTTTATAGACCTATTGTTTTATCATTTAGAATTAAGGTGCTATGTAGTAGTAGAATTAAAAGCTAGAAAATTTAAGCCAACCGATGCAGGACAATTAAATTTTTATTTATCAGCAATAGATGATATGTTGAGAAAAGATGGAGATAATCCAACAATTGGAATATTGCTATGTAAGGAAAAAGATAAGCTAACAGCAGAATATGCTTTAAAAGATATAAACAAACCTGTTGGGGTTAGCGAATACAAACTTTTACAAGATATACCAGAATATTTGCAATCACAATTACCAAAAGCAGAAGAAATTGAATTGCATATTAAAGACATTGAAGAAATCGAAAAACAGCAAGATAATGAAGAATAAAATAGAAAGTCTTAAATTTTGTCGACATTGTCGGCAAAATTTAAAAAGAAAATATAGCTTTAGAATTAGAAATAAGTCTAAGGCTTATTTTTATGGAAATTTTTTATCTACATTTTAAAGATATAAAGTTATATAAAAAACAAATAAAAATGGCTAGAAATTTAAAATAAAACAAATAAACGGAAGAAGTGAGGAAATGTCTAACTTGGATTTAAAAGGTATATGGATACCAATAGAAATATTAGCAGATAATAAATTGAGTGATAAAGAAAAAATAATATATGCAATAGTAATGTATTTAAGTAAAGAAAATCAATATTGTTTTCTAACAAATAAAACAATAAGTGAATTATTAAATATATCAGTAACACAAGTTTCAAATTTGATAAGCTCATTAAAGAAAAAGAAATATATTGCAACAAAAATAATATATAGAGAAAATACAAAACAAGTAGAAATGAGAAAATTAATACCAATAAAAGATGTAGCTACCTATTTAAGAAAAGTTAAATACCCTCCCCAAGAAAACTTTAATACCCCTATTAAAGAAAAGTTTAAGGATAATAAATATAATAATAAAATAAATAATAAATATAATGGCAAGAATAATTTTTCTAAAATGAATAGAGCTAACTTTGAACAGCGAAATTATGCTGACTTTGACTTTACTAAAATATATGCAAATGCAGATGCTTTTACATAAGGCAGAGCAGTTGCATAAAAAATACGAAAAAGTATTTTTTATGAAATGGGGTGTGGGGAAATGTAATTTCCCTGCCATACAGTCAAACTTGTTTGACTAATATGTTAGACATACAAAGTATATCTTGAGCAAAGAAGGAGGTAAAAGAAGATATGAGTTATGCAATAATAAGAAATGAAAAATTAACAAGAGCTGAATCATATGGAGCATATGTTCACAATGATAGAAAAGCAAAAAATCATTCAAATAAGGATATTAATCCCACAAGAACACACTTGAATTTTTATTGTAAAGAGAATGAAACAACATACATTAGGGAATTTGATAAAATGAAAGAGGAATACGATTTAAAAGGCAATTTGAGAAAAAATAGTATTATAATGTGCCAAATGATGATTACATCAGATAACGAATTTTTTAAGAAAATAGGTTTAGAAGAAACAAGGAGATATTTTATAGAAAGTTATAAATTTGTATGTAATTATAAAAATCTGGGAGAAAGAAATATAATATCTGCGGCAGTACATTTAGATGAAACAACACCACATATGCACTTGACATTTATAGCAGTAATTCATACAAAAGATGAACAAGGTAATGCAATAGATAAAATATGTGCTAGAGATTTTTGGAGAGGTAGAGATAGTTATAGAAAATTACAAAATGATTTTCATGCATATGTAACATCAAAGGGCTTTGATTTAGAAAGAGGGCTACCAGTAGAAGAAACAGGAGCAAAACATTATAAAATAGAAGATTTAAAGAAAATAACAAACTTTGAAAATACTAAAAAAGTATTAGAAAGCGTGAAACTGGAGTTGCCAGAAGTTCCAAATATAAATGATATAAAACTGATTAAACTTAATAAAGAAAAAGTAGAAAATGAAATTATAAAACCAAAAGATGAGTTAATACAAGGCTTATATCAAGATAATTTAAGATTACATCAAGAATTATCAAGACAAGTAAAAATAGTAAAAGAGGCAGAAAAATATCAAAAAGAAAGAGATAAGATAATTGCTGACAATGAAAAATTGCACAATGAAGTAGATACCATTAAATCAGAATACAAAGAAAAGGAATTTGATATAGAATGGAAATATAAAAGTAAAATTAGAGGATTAGAAAAAGAAAATAGTAAACTTTACAGAATTATAGATAAGTTCCACGAAACGATTGGTAAATTTATTAGTTGGATTTGCAAAAAATTTGATATGGGTGCAGAAGATAATTTAATTAGAGATTTTGAAAAGGAAACTCATACTTCATTAGATGCAGAGAAACAAATAAAACGAGAAGATAGAGAAAGAGAATGGGATTTAGAAAAATAATCTAAACGAAAATAATAGGAAATAAATCCAAAAAGGTTTATTTCCTATTATACATATCAACCCTAACTGGTAGCTTTTTAGCCATTTTTGCAGTTTCTTCATTAAAAAGAAGTTCAGGTTTTATTTTAAAAGATTTTGCAATAAAATCTATATTTTTACAAGTTAAATTAGCATTTCCAGTTTCAATAACACTAATATAAGCCATCTTAAATTTTGTTTTATTAGCATATTGTTCTTGTGTTAAATTATTTTGATATCTATACCATTTGGTATTAAAACCAACTAATTCCATAGAAGTCATAAATGCCTCCTTCTTTTATATTAAGTTTATAATATAAAAATTATAAAGTTAAACAATAAATAAATTAACACCACTAAAACTTATTAAGGTTTATCTAAATAAACATCTAAAAGTATTGTAAAAAATAAATAGTTATGTTATTATGAAGATAGAAAGTTATATAGTAAGATTTTTATAGAAAAAGTTGATTGGAGTGAAATATCACCAGATTTAACAAAAGATTTGAAGTAAAAAGAGAAATGAGTGATGGTGGAAAAATAAGACCAGATGATGACAAACAATTTCAGAAAAATGGTGGACAAAGTTCATTGGAACAACAGAGAGCAACTAGAGAAGAAGCAGAGAAAAGTGGAGGATTTGATGATATAGATATAACTGATGATGTTAGTGAAAATGATTTTGATGCACATCAATATTTTTTAGAAAGATCAGGAAATATAGATTTTACTGATATGGAAGAAAATCAGTTTATGAAAGATTATGCTAATACGATTATATCTAGTTTCCCTCATATAAGCCATGATGATGCGTCAGCACTATTATTATATGTAACAAGGAGTGAAGCGAGTAGACAAGGAGTATTAGACAATATAGTAGTTCGAATTGATGATGAAATTAAAGTAGGTGTG
This sequence comes from uncultured Clostridiaceae bacterium, assembly GCA_958402495.1. Classification (GTDB taxonomy): domain Bacteria; phylum Bacillota; class Clostridia; order TANB77; family CAG-508; genus UMGS1663. The sequence goes on along the minus strand of CATXTS010000089.1, from coordinate 4,709 downwards.
ACAAGATTTGCAAGAATTGGAGAAAAAGGAGTAATATCTGAAATTGTTTTTTCTGAAAAAGAATTGATAGATGGCGTAAACAACGGAAATATGACAGCATATGTAACAGGTATAGGTCATTTAGTAGAAGCAGCAAGTCATGAGGTAGAACATGCCAAACAAAATAGTAAAATGTATTCCAAAAATCCAGAGTTAGATTATGCAACATTAAGAATGGCGAAAGAAAGTATTATAATTAGAGTAAATCCAGAATTTTATAGAAATAATTATAGAAGTTATACTATGGAACAAAATGCATTTTTAAATGGAAGAATGCAAGAAAAAAAGGCGTTGGAAAATTTAAGAAAAGTATTTCCAGAAGATGTATTTGCAAAAATAGAAAAAAGAATAGATGAACTAATTGAATTTGATAAATCAGCAGATACTACAAAAATGAAAACAGAAGAAAGTGGATATACTGACATAGATAATGCTGAAATGGTATTAACAGAATTAACAGATAGTATAATGCCGATGTATGTGACAGACGCACTAGAAAAATATCCTATATTGTCATATCAATATAGAGAAGATGGTACAAAAAAAGACTTATTACAACTTTTTCAAGAGAGAGATTCAAGGATAAAACAATTAGAAGAACAACTTTTAAGTGCAACTCCGAGCCGAAAAATAGAAATTGAAAAAGAGATAGATGGCATTAGAAATTTTTATAGTCAAATGATACAAGGAGATAGACAACTAATTGCTCAGAAAGAAGAATTTGATAAGCAACAAACAAAAAGTAAAGAATCAAAAGAGCAAAAGCAGATAGAAATGAAACAACAAGAAAATGATAAAGGAACACATGATAATAATATATATCAATATACAGATGCTGTTCAAAGCATACAAAGTGACGCATTTTGTGAATATTGTGATTACATAGTAGTTAATAATATTGAAATGACAGAAGAAGGACAAAAAGAATTTATTGGAAAAGCTATGGGGAAAAAATATGCAGAATTGTTTGAAGGAGCAGATGAAAAAGCATTAGCTGAAATTTTTGGTAGATTAGATTATAGTTCTTTATACGATACTCAAATGAATTATGATGAATGGACAAACACAAAAGTAATATCTTTACTTGGATTACAAAAAGTTCAAGGAGTAGATGGTAGCGAAATATTTGTTGCTCAATATGAACAAAGTATGGAAGATGGCGAACCTTATGAGATGGTAAGTGAATACTATTCGTTAGATGAAAAAGGAAATTTAGTACAACAAGAAGCACCACAGATACAAGAAAGTGCTAAAAGTGTAGTAATAACGCAAAGATCAATTGCTGATAAACTAGGACAAAAAAGTCAGGAGAGAGTAGCAAATTCAGAACAAATCCAAATACCGTCTACTAAAACAAGAGAAGATAAAATACTAGATAGAGTTGGAAAAGGATTAGACAATGTTATAAATAGTATGGATAACATTGAAACAAAGATGACAGATGGATTGGATAAATTAGTAGGTAAAGTTGAAAAAGTGGCAAAACCAATTTTTGACCAAGCGTTATTATTAGCAGGATTTAGACCAGATACTATTGCTGGATTAAAAAGTTCAATTCAAATGGTATCGCCTAGAGCATTGCTAACTATGGATAATATTTTAGGAAGAACAAAAGAACAAACATTATCAAGAGGAGGAATAGAAGATGGAAATGAACAGGATTACAGATAGAAATGAACAGGATTACAGATAGAAATGCTTGTGCATACAAAGAAATATATGAAATCTTGCAAATATTTCCACAAGAATTAGTTTCTCAAATACCACAAGAAAAAATAGATTTTTTCCGTAATAATATGGATATAAACTATGAGTATGATATTTCTGTTGACACATTTGATGGTAAAACGATGCTAGAAGAAACGAAGGCAATTTTAACTATTTTATTTAGAGATTATTGGGCAAACCCTACCCAAAAAGAAAAGATACTGAATTATGAAAATTCAGCCAAAAATCAAATTGAAGAAGAGGCAAAAATCAAATATAATCCAGATAACTTATTTAAGAAACATCAACAAAAAGTTGTAAAGGATACACAACCTATGGCTAATGAAGTTGCTATAGTAGAATATAAGGAAAATATTTTTAAGAAAATTATAAATAAGATTTTAAATATATTTAAATTTAGATAAGATAATAAAAAGAAAATGTTTTAAGGAGGAGTTTAGATGCAATTAGAAAATATAAAGAAAGAAAATAATATCACCAGTATTTATTATAAATTAACTTATGGTCGTATTGGTTGGTGGGAATTAGTACATATAATGAATGTAATTATTACGAAAGATTTTGTGGAACAAAATGGAAAAATACATGAGTTCATAGTGGGCGGTCAAAATAAGACCAAAGAACTTCAAGAAGCAAATTACAATATAGATAAATATAAAAGCCAAAATGAAGAAACAGGATATATTAGCATTTCAGGCTATTCAGGTATTATAGAAAAAAATGTGAAATATACTTTATGGAACCAATTAAAGTCATTCTTAATTGAAATAGAAAATGAAACACGTATAGAAAAAGATGGAGAACATATTTATGACCAGTTGGCAGATTCTATTGAACTTACAGCGTATATAAATTGCGCAAAAGAGAAATACTCAAAAAGTGAAGAAAAAAACAAAACTGCTAACAGTGATTTAGAAAAGAATATGATAGAGGTTGAATGTTTTGCTTGTCATACAAAGTTTCAATTAAATCGTAATATACCATCAAATGAAAAAACAATTTATTGTAGATGCCCTAATTGTGATGCAGAATTAAAAATTAGTAATCCTAATTATATTGATAAGGCAGAAAAAGAGCAAGAACTAAATTCAAACAATAGATATATACTAATAAAAACAATGGAACTACCAAGCGATATTAGGAAACTTTCAGAAGAAGAAAGAAATAAAATAATAAGCGAAACTATTATAAAAGTAAGTAAAGTATTGAAAGAAATTCAATGTGATGATACTGAATATGAATTAAGTAAGAGACAACAAGCAACTAAAAATAATGCAATAAATAATATAAAATCAAAAAAATTTTTAGAAGCATATTTTGAAATTACAGATTTTGTTGATGATTATGGGGACAGGCACAATGGAAAAATATTTGCAACAGAGAAAAAAGAAATAAATAATTTAATATCAATAATATATAATAATATAAAACAATAGAGGTTTTTATGTTTGGAAAAGTAAATAAACATAGTAATTATAACAATATAATCATTTTAGTAATTGTAGATTGCCACCATTTAAAAGAAGAAGAAATTATTAAAGTAAAAGATTTACAATATGATGTTTGCCTACTTCTAGGAGATATAAGTGGTACTTATTTGGATATGATTTTAAAATATGTGCCTATTGAAAAAACTTATGGTATTTTAGGAAATCATGATGAATATGGACTATTAGAATCAAGAAATATAAGTAACATACATTCTAAAATGATAGATGTCAATGGTGTAAAGATATTAGGATTTGAGGGAAGTAGTAGGTACAAAGATGGAAATATACCAATGTACTCACAGAAAGAAAGCATAAAAATATTAAAAAAATGTGAAATGGCAGATATACTGGTATCTCACGATTCTCCATACAAACTATACTCTAAAGCAAATGATATGGCACATTGTGGTTTGAAAGGAATTACAAAATACTTAAAGAAAAATAAGATTTACCTAAATATACATGGACATCATCATATAAATACTCAATTTAAATTAGGTAATGGTACAAATATTATAGGAGTATATAGATGTGCTATCATAAAGTTTCCAACATTGGAAAAAGAAATAATATTTTAGAGGAGAAAAATAATGAAACAACAAGATTTTTTAAAATTAATTGACGAATATGGAATAGACTTAAATAAATTGTCTATTGTTATTGGTGAATGTTCTGGGTGGGAAGGTGCTCACGGAGTATATGAAAAGAATGGACAATGGATTTATTTTTTTGCGGATGGACGAAATAACATTGACGAAAAAACAATGAATAATGAAGATGAGGCTTTTGATAAAATGTATCGATATGTATTTTTGGACTTAGATACAAAAAAATATTTAACTAAATTTATTGATGAAGATATAATAAAAATTAATAAGAGTTTTACTTGCAATTTTATTCAGAGCAACTTCTCTTTGTCAGAAGAGCAATCATTAAAAGCTTGGAATTATTTAAAGCAGGATATGCACATATTATTTGAATTTAAGTATTATGTCGCTAATGGGATTTTTGTTCCTGAAAAATATTGTTACAAAGTGGAAGGATATAGTGCCGAACAATTATGCAAAACAAAAATGCTTAATCCATTAGAAGCATATAATTATCTTATATATTTGAGATATAATCCAGATGAAGCATTAGCAAATCTAAAAGCAGGATTGCCAAGAAAATAGATTATATTGAATTGTTATGAGAAATGTAGCACAAACTGGAGAAACATAATTTATGACAGAATGCCATATTATAAATAATTTTATTAACGCATTAGAATAAAAGGGGCTGTAAAAAAACTCCCCAAAGAAAAAGAAATTTGAATTAAATTTAGTTCAAATTTCTTTTTTTCTGAAAAATATTTAGCTTAAAATATTTTTATATCATTTTGATAAAAGTTTTCTTATTTCCAAGCATCATTAATAAAGGTATCTTAATATACCTAATTATCATGTGAAACTC
>CATXTS010000088.1 GCA_958402495.1 uncultured Clostridiaceae bacterium | reverse complement strand
GCTTACCAATAGCCTTTGTCTCAATTCTAGAAACATAAGAACGAGAAATTCCCATCATTTCTGCAATTTGATTTTGGGTTTTAGGTTTTCTACCATCTAAACCAAAACGTAATTCAATAATTGTTTTTTCACGGTCTTTTAAAACTTGCTTAATTTTATCATATAATCTTTTTACTTTGATTTTTAAATCTACTTCATCTTCAATGTTCTTTTCGTTATTTTCTAACACATCTTGTAAAGTAACCGTATTATCATCTTTATCTTTACCGATAGGGTCTTCAAGGGAAACTTCAGCACCTAGTTTTTTAGTGCTACGTAAATGCATTAAAATCTCATTATCAATACAACGAGAAACATAAGTAGAAAGTTTAACATTCTTGGAAGGTTCAAAACTGTTAATACCCTTTATTAAGCCAATCGTACCAATGGAAATTAAATCATCAGGGTCTACATTGGTAGAACTATACTTTTTACAAACATGAGCAACTAATCTTAAGTTCCTCTCTATTAAAACATTACGTGCTTCTTCATCACCCTGTTTCATTTGTTCCAAATATTGTTTTTCTTCTTCTATCGATAGCGGTTCTGGAAATAATTGATTACTAGAAATATATCCTACTAAAAAAACAGCAGAGTGTAAGAAGACTAAAAAACTAGATATAGAAAGGACTAACATATAAGCTACCTCCATTTTTTTCACTATACGAAATTATATGTGTCAAAAAAAGAAAAGTGCATGGACCCAAAGAAAAATAAAGAAAGCTAAAAAAGAAGATAAAAGAATAGCTTTTGAGTTAAAAACAAAGAAATATTTACTTAGAATAAAAAAAATGAAGATAATTCCTTGCTATTTTTTCCATATTATTGTATTATATTATAAGTATAAATTGTGTAAAAAATTGAAACGAAAAAATACCAGAAAGGGGCAATTATAAATGAAGAAAGTATTCGCAGCGATAGCTATATGCATATGTATATTTTCTAGTACAATCGTATATGCTACAAATACAACTACACAAAATCAAGTAAACGGTGCGGGGGATGCTACAGTTAGCCAATTAGTAGATATCAAAGATAAGGAAAAGAAAACTTTGGAAGATTATAAAGAAGCTTATGGTTCAGACTCTTATGGTTTTGCAGCCTATCTATTAAACAAGATTCAGATTTATAGTATACCTTTTTGTTTTATAGGAATTGCCATTAGTGCTATTTACCAATATGTTTTAGGTATTAGAAAATTAGATACAAGAGATAAAGGCTTTGGTATTATGATATCCATTGTAACCGTGTTTATTATTGCACAAGTATTACCATTGATATTTGCCATTGTTGTAAAAGGTTGGAGGGGTTAACGAATGAAAGTTTTATTTGCAGTAAGTAATGAGAGTATTTCAGAATCCATAGTTAAGAAGTATCAACAAATGTATAAAGAAATCATTTCCTATAAAAATGTTTATTACTTTAATGCAATTTTAAAAGAATTACAAAAGGATAAAACATATGATAGAGTGGTAATTAGTGAGGACTTAGAGCCATTTGCAAACAATAATTATGAAGCCATAGATAATTTTATATTTGAAAAATTGGACAGTATTTCAGACGAAGCATCTACCAATACAGGAGAAGACATACCTATTATTTTAATTACGACAGATAGGCGTACAAAATCAGAAAACTTATTAATCAAATTATTTGGAATTGGTGTATACAGTGCTCTTATTGGACAAGATAGAAGTATTGAACAAGTTTGCAATTTAATTAATAAACCAAGAACGAAAAAAGAAGCCAAGATTTATTACCAAATTGATTCCAATAATGTAGAATATAAAGCAGAAAGTGAAGGAGATGTTAGTGAAGTAGAAATTCAAAACATCTTAACCCATTATAAGAGATTAGGCAGAAATGAAGAACGCTATGTAGATAGCTTTAATAGTATTGCAGCACAATATACAGATGAACAATTAAGGGTAATTATTAAATTCTTGCCACTAAATGTAAAAGCAGTCTTAGAAGCTAACTGTCCAAGATATCAACAGATTATGGCTTTTTCTGGTGTAACCACCAAAAAAGGTTATGGGGATTATAGCAAAAAGACAGATATGACAGAACGTAAAAAGGAAAATAGAACAAAGACTAAAAGAATTAAAGATGGGCAAATAAAATTACCAGATGATAATGGTATTAAGATAGAATCTATTGTTAATAAAGCAACGACAAAAAAATTAACGAATCCAGTAATTATTCCATCAGAAGTATCCACAAAGAATATCAAAAAAGTGGATAACTTAGATGCAAAAACAGAAAAAGTGACACCAAAGACTATAGAAAAACTAGAAAACATAGATGATACGGTAGTAGAGGAAGAAGAATTTCCAGGATTTGAAGATATATCTATGCCAGAACCAATACAAGAACAACCAGTAAAAAGAGGTAGAGGAAGACCAAAAAAAGTACAAGTAGAACAAACAACACCAGTAGCTGAAGAACAACCGGTTAAGAAAAAAAGAGGAAGACCAAGAAAAGTACAAGTAGAAGAAACTATGCAGCCATCTAGATTACCAGGATTCGATGATGAAGAAGATGAGGATAATAGTTTTTTACCAGGTTTTGAGGATACGGAAGATAAAGAAGAAACGATGTTACCAGGATTTGAAGAAGATGACTCACAAGAAGAAGGCTTTTTACCAGGTTTTGAAGAAACACCAGAAGAAAATGAAGAGCCAATACCTACCTATGAAAATAGAAACTATCAACCAGTAGAAGAGCCAAAACAAGAAGAAGCTTATCAGATGCCAAGTAATCAATATTACCAAACACAAAGTACAATTGAAAATTTACTAACGAAGGACAAAAAAGTAGTTGCTTTTGTGGGAACTTCTAAAAATGGAACCTCATTTTTAGTCAATAATATAGCAGAAATGTTATCTGGGCAAGGTATCAAAACCGCTATATTAGATTTAACGAAAAATAGAAATGCCTATTACATTTATACTAAAAATGAAGAAGACCTAAGAAGAATCGCATTTGAATGTACACAAAAATTATCCCAAGGATATGCAACTGGTATACAAGTCAATAAAAATTTAGATGTGTACACTTCTTTGCCAGGAGAAGACAGTAGTATAGAAGAATATGAAAACATTTTAACAACTTTAGTACAAAATTATGATTTAGTACTATTGGACTGTGATTTTGATACCAATTACAATTATTTAGCTAATAGCCAAGAAATCTATCTAGTACAAAGCATGGATGTATTAACCATACAACCATTGACCGCGTATTTAAGAGATTTAAAAGCCAAAGGCATCTTAGCACAAGAAAAGCTAAGAATCGTGATTAACAAATATACGAGAGTAAGAAGTGTTACAGAAAAAACCATTATTGGTGGCATGGCCTTTTACAATGACCCAGCTATGTCGTATATGACAGAATTATTTAATAGAGAAACTGTAAAATATGTAACCATACCATTTGAAATGCAAACCTATACTAAATATTTAGAAGCATTAGTAAATTGCCACATTTCTTTAAATGGATATTCAAAAGAATTTATGGCTAGTTTGAGAAAATTAGCGAATATGGTATATCCACTAATTAGTACAGGTACACAAAACTATAATAACAAAAATAAATATGGAAAAAATGCAAAACAACCAATGTACAATAACTATGAAAATAACTTTTCTAGTAATATGAATAGTACATTAGATAGAATGAAGAAATATTAGAAACAGCAAATAGGGGGTGCAAATTTTGATAATAGCCATTATAATACTGCTAGTGGTCATTATTGTATTTTTAATGTTATACAATATGTCTGTCCATAAAAAAATAGATACGTTTAATAGTATTAATCAAAAGATTACAAGTCTAAATGTTCTACAAGATTTTATGGATACCATTAGTGCAGAAAAATCAGCAGATGAAAAAATTGAAAAAATAAATGAAATATTAATAGAAAAATACGATATTAAATATTCTACGATTGTAGTCTATAATGGTGTGGAATATATCATAAAAGCAACCAATGTAGATGAAAAACATTGGGAAACTTTAAGAAATTTGCACAAAGAGCCTATTTTTCAAGACAGTATACAAACGGCAACTCCAAAATATGTAACCGTTGAAGCAGAAGGAGAAAGACTTCCTTATCAAAAAATGGAATTTGGAAGAGCCAAATGTGCTATGTTTTTTCCTTTATATATTGACAATGTGTATATTGGATATTGGATTATTGAAAGTGGAAAACCACATGATTTCGATGGCGTAGATACGACTATTTTAGAAGTTGTAAAGAATAACATTATAGCTATTTTAAAAACCTTAGAAAAACAAAATGTCATTGAAAATATTGTAAGAGAGGATTTGTTTACAGGTTTAAAATCCGAAGAATATTTGTATGGAGAAGGAAAAAGAAAAATAGACCAATATACCATGTCTGCGGTTTGTATGTTTAAAATTACCAATATTGTAGATATTAATGAAGATTATGGTAGACATACGGGCAATGAAGTCATTAAAGCAGTTAGTAAAACGGTTAGCCAAAATATTGCTTCAGAATATATTTTTGTTAGATATATGGGACCTAAATTTGTAGTGGTATTCTCAGGAATAGAAGTAGATGGGGTTACGGGCTTTATGAAAGATATTAAACAAAAAATAGAAAATTTAGAAATTGAACAAGTAGAAGAAGATGTCTTTGAAGAAGATGAACCAGAAATCGTAAAACCAAAAATAAATGTGGTGATTACTACGTATTATAAAGGAACAGCCATGGAAGGCGTAACTAAAAAACTAGAGGAATATTTGGACAATGCTAATGAAAAAGAAAGCAGTATAAATTATATATAAAAAATAGGAGGAAACGATTATGGCTAAAGATGAGACTATGTGTTTTACAGCACCAAAAGAGGAAAACACAAAATCAAAAGAAATATTAAGAGAGGTATATGCAGCGTTAAAAGAGAAAGGTTATAATCCTATTAATCAAATTGTTGGTTATATATTATCAGGAGACCCTACTTACATTACTAGTCATAATAATGCTAGAAATTTAATTAGACAAATTGAAAGAGATGAACTCCTAGAGAAGATGGTAAAGGATTATATCGCAATTGATGAAGAAAAAGCATAAGCGAAGAGGAAATGATGAGAAAATTAGGAATTGATTATGGAGATAGTCGTGTAGGGATTGCCATAACAGATGCTTTAAATATTACGGTACAAGGACTAGAGACTATTCACCATCAAGGAAATGATAAATTAGTACTAAAGCGTTTAAAGGAATTATTAGAAATATATGAGGTGGATACCTTTGTCATAGGTATGCCACTGAATATGGATGGTACCAAAACACAAAGAGTAGAAGTGACGGAAAAATTTATGCATAAACTAAGATGTCAATTTCCACAAATAAAACTAGAAACAATAGATGAACGATTAACAACTGTAGCAGCTCATAAAACCATGAATTTCTTAAATGTAGATAAGAAAGAAAAAAGAAATATTGTAGATACCATTTCCGCAGTATATATCTTAGAGACTTATGTACATAAAAAGGAAAATGAAAACCAAAAAAACGACAAAAAATAGACAGAAATTTTAGTAAGAAGTATTGCGATATTTAAAAAAATAGTATATGATATAGCAAAATAACCAATACTATAAAAAAGGTATTAGTATTGTAGAAATACAATTTAATATATAAATTTGAAAGGAGAAATTAAAAAATGAATAATGATGAAAATAACAATGTTCCAGAACAAGATGAGGAACTAGACAACATAATTGTTTTAAATGATGAAAATGGAGAGGAAGTTTCTTTTGAATTTTTAGACTTAATAGAGTTAGATGATGAAGAATATGTTGTTCTTCTACCTGTAGAAGAAGAGGGAGAAGAAGCTGGAGAAGTAGTCATTCTTAAAGTAGAAGATACCGAATCAGAAGATGAAGAATCCTATGTTAGCGTAGAAGATGAAGAAATCTTAAACAAAGTATTTGAAATTTTCAAAGAGAAATTTAAAGATGAATTTAATTTTGTAGATGATGATGAGTAAGTAAAGGGAAGATGGAGGTTTGGGATAACGAACCTCCACTTTTTGCTTTTAGGAAAATAGAAGAGGGAGAGAAGACAAATGAAAAATTTAAGTAGTTGGTTGATTATGATTTTTGTGATTGTATTTTGGGTATTTAGAGTATTGGTAGCTATTACAGGTACAACGGGAGCAGAATTTTTTGTAAAGCCAATGGATAATACAGTAGAGATTATATTAACTTTTGTGGTATTGGCTATTATTCCACTTTTATGGAGAAGAAAAATGATAGGAGCACTTGCCTATGTTGGAATATATGGCTGGTATTTTGGAACAGAGTTATTAAAGACTTTTCCACCAATAATAGCAGGAGAAGTAGCAAGCATAGATGCTTTTACAAATCTATTCATTAATGTGATAGGATTTGCACTTCCTATTATAGCCTTAATTGATATTGCCTTAGATAAAACAAGAATGAAAAATCCTGTACACAAAGATACGGATTGGTTTTATAAAAATGAGCAATATGATAGAAAGTTAGATGAAAGAGCTGATAAAAATAATTATAGAACTTTATAAGTTTAATGCTATAAATAGTGAATAATGGAGAGATAATCATGCTTGAGAAAATAAAAAGTAGTTGTTTATATGTAACGGATAATGCTAAACATGTATCTATCAATGACGAAGCTATTATGCAATTAACTAATGAAATGAAAGATATCCAAATGGAGAATTGGTTAAGTTCCTCTCCATTTGGTTTATTAAATTTACCTGTTGAACAAATTGTTAATTTCTTATTAGTCTATGAAGCAATTGATTTTTCATTTTGGGGCAGTCCAAAGTGGTCTGTAGAAACACCAGAAGGAATATTAGATGGTTCAATTGCTTTATTATATGTATTATTAAAATGCGTTAAAGAAAATAAAACGACAGACTTTTCGAAAATGAGTAAAGAGGCATTTTCTACATTATTAAAAGGGAATATAGAAATACCTTTGCTTAAAGAAAGATGGGAAATCATAAAAACTGTAAGTCAAATTGTAAATCAAAAAATGCATGGCAACTTTTATGATTACATAAAACATATAACAAAAGATGATGAACTTTTTTCTTTGCTAATAGAGTTCTTTCCAAACTTTAGAGATGAAAGAATCTATAAGGGAGAAACGGTTTATATATACAAATTAGCCCAATTATTAACATCAGATATCTTACATATAAGAGAAGTAAAAGAAGGAATATCTGTTAGTTGCCAAAACTTAGTTGGTTGTGCAGATTATAAAATACCACAAGTTTTAAGGGCTATGGGAGTGCTAATTTATGGTGAAGAACTTGCTAATAGAGTAGATAACCACATAGAAATTGAGGAAGATTCTGCATATGAAGTAGAAATAAGGGCTAGTATGCTGATGGTTATTTGTAAAATTGAGAGATTGTTAATGGGTAAATATAATTGTATAGATATAAACGATTATCTATATTTACAGAAGAATAACCAAGATTTAAACTTTAAACCATATCATTTAACCAGATGTACTAACTATTAAAAATAAGACATTTCTTAATAATACTTTTAAATAGAGAAAAAAGATATAGAATCAAATAAGAATATATAGAAATTTTCTGAAATTAAGACAGAGGAGAATAGTATGCTAAAAGAAAAATTAAAAATAGAAATCCCTACCATAGATGATAGGGAAGCGATAGATAAAATTGCAGTGCAGGTTCATGAATGTCATGTAAAATGGAGACCCGATATCTTTGAAAGTACAAATACTATCCTAAGTGAAGAAGAATTAGTAGATAGGATAGGAAATAATACTATATTTGTCGCTAAAGTAGAAGATAGAATAGTAGGGTATATGTTACTATCCTCTAGAGAAGTGAAAAAGAAGGGTTACAGATATAGAAAAGAATTAGATATTGACGCTATTGGAGTTGAGGAACGTCATAGAAATCAAGGAATTGGTAATGCATTATTAGAATATGTGAAGAATTATGCTAAAAGTAATTATTATACAGATTTAAGATTAACCGTAGACGAAGAAAATGATGTTGCTAGACATGTATATGAAAAAATTGGTTTTAGAATTAAAAATATAGCGTATTCAATGAAGTTGAAATAATGAATAACAGAAACAGACAAAATTCTATAAACAAAGGAATTGGAAACTGGTCCTTTTTACATATTTTAAGTAACTTTTAGTAAAAATGATAAAATTTAACCTAAATAAGACATATGGGAAACTTTTAAATAAAAAAGGAGAAATAAAAATGACTTTATATTATAAAACAAAGATATTAATAAGTGGTCTATTTCCAATGG
>CATXTS010000087.1 GCA_958402495.1 uncultured Clostridiaceae bacterium | reverse complement strand
ATTTTATTTTTATAAAAATAATTATTCTGTTTTATTATATTATTTATTATTTCTTATATTTTAAAAATAATAATATTTTTATTTGTTTTTTATTATCTATAAAATTATTTTTAATTTATTTTATTTTTATAAAAATAATTATTCTGTTTTATTATATTATTTATTATTTCTTTATTTTAAAAATAATAATATTTTTATTTATTTTATAAATTAATGTAACTATTTTTTATTGCACTTCATTTTTACAAATATAGGATTTTCATATTTTATTATAACATTGATTAAACTTCAAAAATAATTACTATTATTAATTTATATTGATTCTCTGTTTTATACAAAAATACATTGTATTATGTATCATACAATGTATTTTCTTAATTATTCAATTCCCAAATATTCGTTATATGTCACTTCTTTATCTATTACTTTATTTAATTGAATATCTATAATTCGATTAGCAACGGTTTGGGTTAACTGGTGATCATGTGAAGTAAATAAAATATTACCTTTAAATTTTGTCATTCCCTCATTTAAGGCTGTTATACTTTCCATATCTAGATGGTTTGTTGGTTCATCCATAATTAATAAATTAGCGCCAGAAAGCATCATTTTAGATAATACACACCTTACTTTCTCTCCTCCGGAAAGCACCTTCACATATTTTAAAGCTTCCTCTCCTGAAAATAGCATTCTACCTAAAAAACTTCTTACATAAGTTTCATCTGGATCTTTTGAATATTGTCTTAGCCAATCTGTTAATGTCATATCTTCTTCAAATAAATAATTATTATCTTTAGGGAAATAGCTATTCGTAATGGTTGTTCCCCATTCAATTTCTCCTTCATCTGGTTCTATTTCTCCAGCTATTATTTGGAATAAGACGGTTTTAGCATTTTCGTTATCTGCTAAAAATGCAATTTTATCCCCTGGTTTTACTACAAATGAAACGTCATCTAATAGCTTTTCTCCATTAATTGTTTTTGAAACATGTTTTACTTTTAAAATTTCTTTTCCAGGTTCTCTATCTGGTTTAAAGTCAATATAAGGATAACGTCTATTCGATGGTTTTATATCTTCTAATTCGATTTTTTCCAAAGACTTTTTTCTAGAAGTTGCTTGTTTCGATTTTGATGCATTAGCACTAAATCTAGCAATAAATGCTTGTAATTCTTTTATTTTTTCTTCTTTTTTCTTATTTGCTTCTCTCATTTGTTTTTGTAATAATTGACTGGATTCATACCAGAAATCATAGTTACCTGGATACACTTTGATTTGTCCAAAATCTACATCTGCTATATTGGTACATACCTTATTTAAAAAATAACGGTCGTGTGATACAACAATTACTGTATTTTCAAAATTAATTAAAAATTCTTCTAGCCAATTGATTGTTTTTAAATCTAAGTCATTAGTAGGCTCGTCCAATAGTAAAATATCTGGATTTCCAAATAAAGCTTGTGCTAATAAAACCTTTACTTTCTCTTTTGCTTCTAATTCATGCATGTATTTATAATGGTTTTCTGCTGGAATCCCTAAATCATTTAATAAAACTGCTGCGTCAGATTCCGCATTCCAACCATCTAATTCCGCAAACTTTTCTTCTAATTTTGCTGCTTTCATACCATCTTCTTCATTAAAGTCTGGTTTGCTATATATAGCTTCTTTTTCTTTCATGATTTTATATAATTGTTCATTTCCCATAATAACTGTATCTAATACAGTATATTCTTCAAATGCAAAGTGGTCTTGTTTCAAAACAGATAGTCTTTCTCCCTTTTCCATAGTTACTTCGCCTTTACTTGGTTCTATTTCTCCTGATAGGACTTTCAAAAAGGTAGATTTTCCTGCACCATTGGCACCAATGATCCCATAACAAGAGCCTTTATTAAATTTTATATTGACATCTTCAAATAACGTTCTTTTTCCAAAACGAATCGTTACACCGATTGTATTTAACATTCTTTTTTCCTCCTTAAGTTTGCTTTTGCTATTATACAAGATTTTACTGTTTTTTTCAAGTCTCCCTAAGGAAAAAGAAAAATGTGATGAAAATTCATCACATTTTTTATTAATCTTTATCAAATAACAACTTGATTGCCCATAAACCAGAGATTCCAACTAATGCATATATAATTCTACTAATAATTGTCATATCTCCAAAGATAGTCGCAACTAAGTTAAAATTAAATATACCGATTAATCCCCAGTTAATAGCACCTATAATCACTAATACTAAAGCGATTTTATCTATAATTTTCATATGCCTAACATCCCTTTCTTTTCCTATTGTTTTTTATTCATTTTTAGTGTATGCAGTCTTAGAGATATTATTCGTTTTTTCTTTTTAATCTAACATATCTTTTCTTTTTAACCATAACATTGCTATGACACCAAGAATAATAGAGAAAGCAACTACGATTACAAATCCTAATGGATTATCTTGTAATGGCACTCTTACATTCATACCCCAGTAACTAGCAATCATGGTAGGAATTGCTAAAATAATAGTAATAGATGTTAAAAATTTCATAACACCATTTAGATTATTAGAAATGATAGATGCGTAAGCATCCATGGTTCCATTTAAGATATCGCTATATATTTTTGCCATTTCAATGGCTTGTTTATTCTCTATAATGGCATCTTCTAGAATATCCTCATCTTCTTCATATAATTTTATTGTTTTTCCTCTTAACGTCTTCTCCATAACCACTTCATTTGATTTTAAAGAAGTTGTAAAATAAACTAAACTCTTCTCTAAACTTAACATTTTTAAAAGTTCTTTATTTTTTAAAGACGTTTTTAAAACACTTTCTGCTATTTCTGTTTCTTTATTAATTCTTTTTAAATACTTTAAATATTCAGATGCATTTTTATAAAAAATTTGTAATAATAATCTACTTTTTTTATAAGTACAAATTGTCTTTAACCTAATTTTTTCTAAATCTTCTATAATCTTACTTTTTTTCAAAGATACGGTTATAAAATAATCATCTCTTACAACAATCATTCCCAAAGGCATTGTAGAATATTCTTCATTTTCATTTTCTGTTTCTATAAAAGGTACATCTACAATAAATAAAATAGTTTGGTCTTCTTCTTCTACATCAATTCTAGCTTTTTCTTCAAAGTCTAAAGCATATCTAATAAAATCTTCTTGTATATGTACATTTTCGCAAACTTTTTTTATCTCATTTTCAGTCGGGGCAACTAAATTTATCCAATTTCCTCTTTTAAATTCTTTTGTTTCTTCTGTTATGTTTGTTTGCATATCTGTATTATACATTTTTAACATTTGACTCACCCCTTTTTTCCTTCGTCTTTTTATTATATGCCTATTTCCCGTATAATGCAATACTTATAGCTTTTTTAACTATATAAATGTTTTCTTTATCTGTTTTATGTAACTAATATATTATTATTTATTTTCGATTTTATTTCTTTTTCATTTTTATTTATGTATACTAACTTTAGTTACATAAACTTTGTTGCCGTCATATTGACGAGAAACCATGCGAGGTAAAGCTATGGGTGAATTTATTTTAAAGTTACGCACAAAAATGGATGAAGTTCCTTCTTTACGTATTTTTACTAAAGGAAACGAACAAATCGCACGGGTAGATTTAACACCCGACCATATTCATGGGCATTTCGTTTTTGTAAATTGCGATGAAGGACAACTTATAAGGGTTCTCAGCTTGGTGAATTTAATGGGCATTCGCGTTGATGCGGACACTAATGAGCATTCTTGCAAAGAGTCGGATATCCCAGATTTTGCAGACTTCTTGAATCATCTGTTTTCTTAAATGAAATGTAGCTTTTAAACATAATGGGGAGGAAATTACTATTTCCTCCCCATTAATTATTTCATTTTTTCAAAAAAAGTACTTTAAAAGTACCGTTTTGGTGCACCACCGGGGGGTCGAACCCCGGACCTTCTGATTAAGAGTCAGCTGCTCTACCAACTGAGCTAGTGGTGCATATTTTTTTGAAACTTTTATTATTATAATACGGATAATGTGGCTTGTCAATAGCTTTCCTCTCTTTTTCGTTCAGAAAAAGAAGCCATAAAATATAGCTTCTTTTTTTAACTTATTGTATTTTCCACAACTGGCTTATCTTCTTTTACACCTTTTCTAATAATTTTTTCTAATGGACTATAGGTATCATTCGATAGTACACTCCTAGAAACTTCAATTCCATTATACGTAACTATTTTATAGGTTATACTTTTAGCTCCATTAGCTCCATTTTGTTCAATTATTTGTGTTCCCTTGTCTAAAGTATCGTCTTCTATATAATTTGTAGTATATGGAATTGTCTCTGTTACTGTACTTTGAATGGTTACTTGATATTCTTTTTCTTCTTGAATGCCATAAATACCAATCTTAACCACACCATTTTTTACAGAAGAAACTATTTTAATAGGATATGTCCTTGTATTCTTGAATTTAAAATCTATCGTTCCCCAAGATACCGTAGCATCTCTTCCTGTTGGTACATAAGAAGTTAAAAATCTATGGTTTGTTCTACTAACAATTTCTAAGTTAGCATATAATACCGTATTATATAAGGTTGAAGATAGTTGACAAATACCACCACCAATACCATCAACTACTTTTCCTCCTGCATAAATTGCGGCCTCTTTATATCCTTGTGCTATAGTCCTTTCTCCTACAGTTTTATTGTATGAAAAGGTTTCCCCCGGTAGTACAATCGTCCCATTAATTTTATCTGATGCAAGACCTAAATTAATACTCCTATTTTTATTACTAATATCATAAATGGTTGTATATTCTCCTAATAAAGTAGGAAATGCCTCTGACCCAAGTTTTTGTGTTGTTTTCTCTGGTACCGTAATTTTTAAAGGAATGCTGTATTCTTCTTTTTCTTCTAATAATAGTTGTTTCGCCTCTTCCATACTAATTGCAAAATCTATTCCATTTACATGTGGATGAACTTCTACTGGATTTTGTGATACATAAGCATCTTGTGGTTCTTTATAAATTTCATCATGAATTTTCTCTATATTGATAGCTTTTGGACTAGCATTTTCTACTGGAATAACTATATTTTTATCTGTTTTTGTTATTTGTTCTTTTATTTTTTGTTGTAATTCCTCTTCTTTTATTTGAATACCATTGATTCCTTT
Organism: uncultured Clostridiaceae bacterium; assembly: GCA_958402495.1. Lineage (GTDB taxonomy): Bacteria > Bacillota > Clostridia > TANB77 > CAG-508 > UMGS1663. Next base: position 3,381 of record CATXTS010000087.1, on the reverse strand, counting down.
TTTTATGATTAAATTGGTATCTTCAATATAGTAATTATTTTGTATAATAGCACCTGGTAGTTTTGCACTTACTTCTTTTATTCTTTTATTTAATATTTCTTCATCTATTGTAATATGAATTGGTATGTTTTTAGTCCATAACATAGCTATTAAAATACTATAATTATTTTGGACAATGTTACCTGTTCTCCCAATCTTATAAGCTTCTTCTACCGCTTCTTCTATTTCTATATGAGGATTTAACGTTTCTATATTAATGGTTTCATTTAATTCCTTATATTGTATAGTTATATCTTGTAAAATGGTATCTTGATACCACTGTTGTATTTTTTCTTTGGCTTGCTCCCTATTTAATCCAGATACATCTATTCCTTGTATTTGTATACCATGTAAAATATTCGTATTTCCCATATGCATTAAAGCAAATATGATGGAAAAGAACATGACCATTAAGATAATGACTAATACGCTTAAAATCCATATTTTTTTAGATAGCTGTTTATTTTTCTTTTCTGTATTCAATGTTGGCATCTTTTTTCCTTTCTTTTGTTTCTATTTTTTATAGTTATATATATGTTAGTAATTTGTTTCCTATTATCATCCTACCATATTTTTTTTTGTTTTACAATCTATTCTTTTTTCTAATATTTGACCTTTTTCTTAATTTTTTTGTTTTTTTCCCTGTATTTATGGACAAACTTTCTTTTTTTATATATAATGATTAAAAATATTGGCGAAAGAGGTAGATTTTATGTTAGGAAGTATGATTTCCAAAATCAGAAAAGAAAAACATATTACAAAAGTAGATGTATCTAGGAAAACAGGTATTAATATTGGACATTTATCCCATATTGAAAAAGGAGATAGACATCCTAGTCACAAAGCTTTAAGAAGTATTTGTAAAGCTTTAGATGTACCCTGTCAACCACTCATGTATACCTATGATAAAGAAATTACAGATGAGCATAAAAGGTATAAATGGAGTAATCATATTTCTTATAATAAAGTATTAGCTGTAGATTGTTTAGATAACTTTATAGAATGTCCATCTACTATTCCAAATGCTTCTATTGCTGTGAAAATACCAGATGATACTATGGAACCTTTTTTTATTAAGGGTAGTTATGGATTTGTGGAATTCAATACACTTTTAGATAATAAGGATATTGGCTTATTTGAATTAAATGGACAGTTATTAATTAGAAGATTTATTATTCGCAAAGATAAATTAGTTTTACGTTGTGATAATAAGGCTTATTCAGATATTGACTTATCTGAGAATGATAATTTTACTATTATTGGCAGAGTTTTAAATCCTTCCAAATAATATTTACCATTTTTTGATAAAAAATATCAAAAACCACTTGAATATTACAAATTTTAATACTATAATAGGTATTGCAAAAGATAAAAGTTTAAGGAGAGAGATTCATGGAATTAGTTAAAAATATATTTTTTAATACAGATAAACTTACACAAAATTCAACTGTAAAGATTTCTTATGTTGGTTATTTATTTCAAATTAACTCAGCAGAAGTTTATTTACATTACGGATTTGGACCAAGTTGGGAAAATGCACAAGATATAAAAATGGAAAAAACAGACCTTGGTTTTCAATGTGAAATTGGTTTAGGAGAAAATGAATCTTTAAACCTATGTTTTAAAAATGAAAATGGAGAATGGGATAATTGTTTCGGTCAAAATTTTACTTTCCCCATTGAAAAGGTGGAACCAGAATTAGAAGAAGCTTCACTTTCTTTAATTACAACTCCAGAAACAGGTATGACTATGCATAAAGGTTTAAGAAAAAGTTATATTTGGAGTAAAAAAATTCGATTAGCGGTATATAAGTTAATTACCTATATCCCTAAAATCATTTCTGGAAATTATAAGAGAAAAGTAACAGATTAGATAGAAAAAACTGCTTAGATAAGCAGTTTTTTTATATATACCAACCACCATTTATAGAAATGACTTGACCGGTTGTATAATCATCCTCTATTAGCCATTTTATACAATTAGCAATAGATTCAGGTTTTCCTATTCTTCCTAATGGTATGTTGGCTTTTACCATCTCTATCTCTTCAGGCGTTAATCTTTCATTCATTCTAGTATGAATAATTCCCGGTGCAATACTATTTACTCGTATATTAGATGGACCTAATTCTTTAGCTAAAGATTTTGTCATTCCATCTAAACCGTGCTTTTGATACGGAATAATGTACTTCACAAGAAGCCCCTGTTATTCCCCATATAGAAGAAATATTAATAATGCAACCTTCTTTTTGTCCTATCATTTTTTTTGCTACTTTTTGAGAAGTATAAAAAGCTGCCGTTAAATTTGTATCTAATATCGTATACCAATCTTCTTTTGTAATCTCCGTAAATAGTTTAAATTGGTCAATACCCGCATTGTTAATTAATACATCTATTTTTTTATATTTCTTTTCTATATATTCTATCATTTGATTAACTTCTTCTTGCTTAGAAATATCTGCCTTCCAAATTTCTATCAAAAAACCATTTCGTTTTAAATCTTCTTGTATTTGCTTTGCCTGTTGTTCAGAATGATAATAATTTAAAATTACTTGATAACCCTCTTTGGCTAATGTTTCTACTATCGTTTTACCAATTCCCCTAGATCCACCTGTTACAATAATAACTTTTGACATATTTTCTTATCTCCTTTTTCCTTTATTGTACTCTTTTTTCCAATATTTTGTCAATTTCTATTTAGATACACAAAAAACCAGGCAATCCTATGGAAAACCTGGTTTTAAGTTATGGAGCCACTTGCCCGAATCGAACGGGCGACCTACTGATTACAAGTCAGTTGCTCTACCAACTGAGCTAAAGTGGCAAATAAAGTTGGTGACCCCGACGGGAATCGAACCCATGTCTCCGCCGTGAAAGGGCGATGTCTTAACCGCTTGACCACGGGGCCATAAAAATTTGCCAAGGATTTAGAGCTTTTCTAAATCCTTGCTAATTGGTGAGCCATCGCGGACTCGAACCGCGGACAACTTGATTAAAAGTCAAGTGCTCTACCACCTGAGCTAATGACCCAAGTTTCAAGCTCGTTACCAACGTTTGTTTTACGTTAGCACAAGCCTTATTTTAAACTATTTTTTTTAATTTGTCAATAGATTTTTCATTTTTTGTGAAAAAAATGTAATTTTTTTTTGAAAATTTATGAATTTAGCTTTTTTATTATCTCTTCTACATCTATTCCATGTACTTCACAAGCCTCTTCTATGGTCTCTGCTTGTGATGCTGGACATCCTAAACAATGCATTCCTGCTTCTAATAAAATTTCTGCTTTTTCAGGAGCTTTTTCCAAAAGTTCTCCTATTGTCATTTTTTTATCTATTTGCATAGGTA
>CATXTS010000086.1 GCA_958402495.1 uncultured Clostridiaceae bacterium | reverse complement strand
GTAATTGCTATTATTGGTGTATGCATCACACCTATTATCAAATTAGCACTGCTCATGGGGACTTATTATATTGGTGCAGCGATTTGTCAACCAATTGCCGATGAAAAGGTAATTAAATTATTAGAACAGATGGGAGATACTTTTAAAATTTTACTAGCAATTCTTTGTAGTGTGTCTGTTATGTTGATTATAGGAACTACTTTAGTTATGAAAATTTCCAATAGTGGACTTATGTATCGATAAAGGAGGAATGATACACTATGATAGAATTTATCAGTTCTTGGGCACAAGGAATTGTGGTAGCTGTCATTATTGCCACCATTATAGAAATGATAGCACCAGAAGGACATAGTAAAAAATACATTAAAGTAGTCATTGGGGTATATATAGTATTCCAAATTGTAAGCCCTATTTTAGAGAAAGTAACCAATAAGAGTTTTGCCATTAGCTCTATTACTAACTGGGAAGAGTTTTCTGATACTACTACACAGAGTAACACTTCTATTAGTGAAAAATTAGAAAGCGTGAATCAGTCAAATGTACAAGAAATCTATATTTCTGGGCTACAAGCAGATATGAAAAGTAAAGTACAAGAAAAAGGCTATATAGTAAAAGATATTCAAATTGAAGTAAATGATAAAACAGAGGGATATCCTTTAAAAAAAATACAGTTGTGGTTAGAAAAGAGGGATAAGCAGAATGATGAAAAAGAGACAAAAGCACAAGACAAAACAACAGAAGGGTCAAAAAGTATCACCATTAATGAAATTATGAATATAGAAATAATGGTGCATAAAGATAAAACAGAATCAGATGCACAAGAAGAGGATGTAAATCATAAATTAACAACACAAGAAGTAAAGGAACTAAGAAGTTATTTGAGCGATACCTATTCGATTAATGCAAAATATATCACTATTTCATAGAATACCAAAGAGAAAGGAGGAAAAAATATGTGGAAGGACAAATTGATCAAGATAAAGGAGAATATGCAAAAGAAAGATGGCAATTCTAAAAGAAAGATAGAAAATATGGTAGTTTTTATTATTATTTTGATGATTACCATTATTGTGATTAATCAAATATGGAACCCTAAGAAGGGGAGTAGCCATAGCAGTCAAAATACAACAAGTAATGGAAAAACATTAGCTAAGACAGAGGAAGAGGAGATAAACAGTAAAGAAGCAACTTCTTCAGAATTAGAAACAAATTTGGAAAGTATTTTGAGTAAAATAGAAGGGGTTGGAAGCGTAAAGGTATTAGTTACCTACTCAGAAAGTAGCCAAACAATGGCCATGTATAATGAAGATAGTACGCAAAGTGATACGCAAGAGTCCGATAAGCAAGGTGGTAATAGAAAAGTTAGTCAAGTAAGTACGAAAAAAGAAGTAATTTATCAGGAAGTAAATGGAGAGAAAGTGCCTGTTACACAAAGTGTGGTAAAACCAAAAGTAGAAGGCGCAATTATAACAGCTACTGGTGCTGCTGATGCGAATGTAAAAACCAACATTATTCAAGCAGTAGAAGCGGTTACTGGTCTTGCTACTCATAAAATTCAAGTCTTTGAGATGAAACATTAGACAAAAAGAAAGGAAAGAAGAATGTATGAAAGTTTTAAAGAAAAATCAAATTGTTATTTTTGTAATTGCTTTAATGCTAGTATCAGCAGGCTATTTAAATTACACAGCCACACATGAGGGAAATAGTATTCCTACCAGTAGCATGGATGGTAATCAAGTTTCTATTCAATATGCTGGCATTGGAGATGCTAAACTAGTAAGTAGTAATGGTGTGGAAGGAAATACTTTGCAAAATGAATTGGTAGAAAATAAACAAACTACCACAAATCAGATAACAAATGAAGTAAATACCAATTCTACGAATACAAAAGAAGATACTAATACAACTGTGACAACCTCTGGAAAAGATTTAACACAAAGTGAACAATATTTTTCTTCTTCTAGATTAGGAAGAGATACCATGTATTCTCAAATGATAGAAAGTTATCAAAAGATTCTAGAAAATGAAAGTATTTCTACTGACCAAAAAGGTATTGCACAAACAGAGATAAAGAAGATTAATGAGACAAAAAATGCGATTATGATTGCTGAAAATTTAATTAAAAATAAAGATTTTGATGATGTCGTTATTTTTGTGAATGACCAAAGTATTAACGTTATTGTAAAAGCTTTGGATTTATCACAAGACCAGATTGCTCAAATTCAAAATATTATTGCAAGAGAACTAAAAGCAGAAATTAACCAAATACATATTAGTGCAAAGCAATAAAAAGTAGATATGTTTTAAAGTATAATAGCAAGTATGCTTCTTCCTTAAGTTATCCTTAACAAGATTGAAATATAATCTAAAATGGTATATAATGGAAACAAGCCGAAAAAGGCAATAAATTCTTTTATAACAAACAAAGGAGAAGAGAAAAAAATGGAACTGAAATTTAGAAGGAATGACAATTGGGTAAGGTTTTTTTACTTAAACGAAAAGAAAGATTTTCGTTTAAGTAAAAACTACGTAAGAGAGGTGCGGAAGATACTTTTAGCAATTCTCTTAGAAGGTTTTGACAAAATAACCACGGAACAAAACGTGGAAGAGGCTTTGGAAAAATATTTGAATGATAAAGACCCACTTTGTGTAGGGATAATCGTTCAGGCTTTTGGAATATTTGATTACACAACTAAGAAAATTAACATAGATGTAATCAATACAGAAAAGGTAAAAAACGCCATTGTAACTGTTGGCGGAATAGCGAACTACGTTATAAAAGAAGATTAAAAAAACTGACGGTTTGTAAGTCAGCTAAAAAGTAGGGATTCCATTGCTAATGGAGTCCCTAAAAATATTTTTAAAGAACAAATAGAACTTCAAAAATAAAAAAATAACAAAAAAGGTTGTAAAAAATAAAAAAATTGATATAATATAAAAAATATATACAAATTAGGAGGAAATATTATGGTAAAGAAAGTCGCAATATTAGCAAATGGTGGAGATGTTTCAGGATTTAATGCCGTTATTAGAGCGATTGTTAAAACTGCTGAAAGTCATGGTGTAGAATGTTATGGATTTATTGATGGTTACAGAGGTTTATTAAAAAATGATTATATAAAATTAAGTAGTGCAGACACAGCATCTGGTATTTTACAAAAGGGAGGGTCTATTATCTCTTCTTCTACCAATGCAAATGTGTTTAATTATAAAGTAATAGAAGATGGAAAAGAAGTGTATAAAGATTTATCACAGCAATGTGTAGAAAATGTAAAAAAAGATGGATTTGACTGTGTATTTACATTAGGGGGAGATAGTACTCAAAAATCAGCTAGAGATTTTGCCTTAAGAGGTCTTAACATGATAGGTGTACCTAAAACGATTGACAATGATGTTGCTTGTACAGATATTACATTTGGATATAATACAGCTGTTTCTGTAGCAACAGAAGCATTAGATAGATTGCATACAACTGCAGAAACACATAACAGAATTATGGTATTAGAAGTCATGGGAAGAGAAGCTGGATGGATTGCATTAGAGTCTGCTATTGCAGGTGGTGCAGACGTAGCTTTAATTCCAGAAATTCCTTATGATATAGAAAAAGCAGCAGAGGCAATAAAAGAAAGACAAAAAATAGGTAAAAATTTTGGTATTGTTGTAGTTTCAGAAGGAGCGTATCCAAAAGGAGGAGAAATTTCTGTAGCAAATAAAAGAGATGGCGGAAAAGGTGTTATTAATATTCAACTAGGTGGTGCAGGTGAAAAAGTTGCTAAAGAGTTAGAAAGATTAACGGGTCTTACTTCTAGATGCACTGTTCTTGGCTATATGCAAAGAGGTGGAACACCAACAGCTTTTGATAGAGTACTTTCTACAAAATATGGTGCTAAAGCTATGGAATTGGCCTTAGAAGGTAAGTTTAATGTGTTAACTATTTTAAAAGATGGAAAACTAGATTGTGTATCTTTAGAAGAGGTTGTTGGAAACAATAAAGAAATTGGTGCTGTACAAGGTGGTACCAAAGAAAGTAATGTACGAAGAGTAACTATGGACCATGATTTGGTAAAAACAGCTAGAAATATTGGTATTTGTTTAGGAGATTAGTAGAAAATAGTAAAAAATCCATTGAAATATATGGATTTTTTTGTTAAAATAGAGAAGACAAAACAATAAGTAAAAGGAGAGAAAACTTTATGAATATAAAATACGAGATTGCTAAGCAGATTGCAAAAGTAACGAATTTAGAGGTAGAAGAATTAGAATCTTATATAGAAGTACCAAAGGATGAAACAATGGGAGATTATGCTTTCCCTTGTTTCCGTTTGGCAAAAAGTTTAAAAAAAGCACCACCTATGATAGCTACGCAAATAAAGGAAGAAATAGCGATAGAAGAACAATATATTTCTAAGATAGAAGTAGTAGGTGGTTATTTAAATTTTTATATAAATACTATGCGTTTAAGTGAAGAAGTACTTCAAAAGTTTAATCAAGAAAAAGAAAATTATGGAGCTTCAGGAATTGGAAAAGGAAAAAATGTAGTAATAGATTATTCAGCACCCAATATTGCTAAGCCATTCCATATAGGACATTTGCGTTCAACCGTTATAGGGGCTGCTTTATATAATATCTATCAATTTTTAGGTTATCACACAATTGGTGTTAATCATTTAGGGGATTATGGAACACAATTTGGAAAATTAATTGAAGGGTACAAAAGATGGGGAAAAGAGTATGCAGTAGAAGAAAATCCTATTGATGAGTTGACCAAGATTTATATTCGCATTAATAAACTATGTGAAGAAGATGAAGAAACACTAGAAGCTTGTAGAAATAATTTTAAAAAGTTAGAAGACAAAGACCCTTACTGTGTAGAAATTTGGGAAAAATTTAGAACTTTAAGTTTAAAAGAGTTTCAAAAAGTATATGCTTTATTAGGTAGCCAATTTGATTCTTGGAATGGAGAAGCCTTCTATTCTGATAAAATGGGAGAAGTCATTGAAAAACTAGAAGCCACCAATCAATTAATAGAATCAGAAGGAGCAAGAGTAATTGGCTTAGAAGATAAAGGGATGCCTCCTTGTATTATCGAAAAGACAAATGGCTCTACCACTTACGCAACCAGGGATTTAGCAGCTATTTTATATAGAGCACGTACCTATGATTTTGATAAAGCTTTATATGTTACCTCTTATGAACAAGTATTACATTTTAAACAAATTTTTGAAGTAGCTAAATTATTAGATTTAGATGAAAAATATATACAAGGATTAGAACATGTGCCTTTTGGAATGGTAAGAGTAAAAGAAGGCAAAATGTCTACCAGAGAGGGCAATATTATAAAACTAGAAGATTTATTACAAGAGGCTATTCATAGAGCAGAAAAGGTAATTGAGGAAAAAAATCCAAGTTTAGAGGATAAAGAAGAAACCGCTAAAAAAGTAGGACTTGGAGCTGTTATATTTAATGATTTATCCAACAGTAGAATTAAGGATGAAATTTTTGATTGGGATATGATGTTAAATTTCCAAGGAGAGACAGGCCCTTATATCCAATATATTTATGTAAGAACAAAAAGTGTATTAGAAAAGGCAGGTTATATTCCAGAATTAAAACAGATAGATATGCAATTCTTACAAGATGCGGATGCTTTAAGAATTATAAAACAAGTATATACTTTAGAAGATGTTTTAAAACAAGTAGTAGATAAGAATGAACCTTCTATTTTAGCTAGATATTTAATTGACCTTAGTCAAGGGTATAGTACTTTTTATAATAACCATAAGATTATAGGGGAAGATAAACAAGTACAAGATGCTAGATTATATTTAACATACATGGTAGGAAGTATTTTAAAAAAATGTGCAGGATTATTAGGCATTCAAATGCCAGATAGAATGTAGTGCCAAAAGGGACGTTCCTTTTTGACAATTCTCATAAACTTAAGTTAGCAGAATATAAGATTTAAATTGCCAAAGTTAATAGAAAGAAATTTCTTTGTTTTAATTTAAATATATTAGAATATAAGGATAACATTAGACAAACTTTAAAAATAGAATTGTTGGAAATTGTTAATAAAGACCTAAGAAATAAGCTAAAGATAAAAATTTGGCTTATTTTTTGGTAAATAGCTTTTTCTAAGAAAATAAAAGCTACAAAATGTTTAAATTATTAATCATTAATATTAACAATAGATTTGCTAATTTTAGCTTTAAGTAAATAGAATAAAATCGTTAAGAAATGTCTTTAGATTGCTGACTTTCTAAATAGGCTTTTCCTTTATCTGCTGTTTTCTTTATGAAAGCAGCTTTTTCTTCCATAATCCTTTTATAATATTCAGAGTCTTCTATAATAGAAAGTCTAATATCATAATCAAAGAATTTTGCATTCATATAAGCAAATTGCCTATCATATTCATCATGCTTTTCCATATTTGCTTTTGCATAATCTAGTAAAAGGTCTAATTTTCTTCCATGTTCGTATTGCATAACGGTTACAATATTTTCTAAAGAAGATAATCTTTCGTCAATAGAATTGACTTTATCTTTCATCTCGTATAGAGAGTCTACCTTATCTTTCATCTCGTATAGAGAGTCTACCTTATCTTTCATCTCATATAGAGAGTCTACCTTGTCTTTCATCTCATATAAAGAATCTACTTTTGTCTTCATCTCATATAAATCATCAATTTTATGATTCATAGAAGTCAAAAGTGTTAATAGTTCTGGGTCAATCATTTTAAAATATCCCTCCTCTTTAATAAATAAGTTTGTCTAATGTTAAGAAAAATAATAACATAAAAAAAGGAAAAGAACAAGAAAAATCGATAGACAAATTAGAGAATATTTCGACAAAAAAACAAGAGTAATGGAAATATAAAATCCATTACTCTTTCTAATTTTAAAATACTTCTTAATTTGTATAACCTGTTTTCTTTACAATTTGAGAACTAATTGTTTTTACAGTATCAGAAACTTGATAATCTGTCTCTCCAAATAAATCTTCATGCAACTGTTTTACATTGGACTCTAAAGTAATGGGAATACCATACCATCTATCTAAGGTAATACCTTGTGTTTTATATGGCCATCCTACACTTTCAGTTACCTTGTAAGAGAAAATATTTGGTAGCAAACTAATGATTTCATTTTTACTAATGTTGGTAGATAAATGTGGAAGAATGACATCTGTCAATTCATTTAACTCTGTTATTCCGCGTGCTTTGGCTTGTTCAAATACAGCAGTTAAAACGGTTCTCATACGTTCTGTTCTTTTATAATCAGTATCTATTTTTCTAATTCTAGAATAAGCTAGTGCTTGGTCTCCATTTAAGGTATATTTTCCAGCTTTGCTAATACCAGGAATTTGTGTTGCTTCTGCATCTGTAACATCAATGGCAATACCACCTAATGCATTTACTACTGTCTTAACAGTTTCAAAGTTAACGGTTACAAACTCTGTAATATTTAAGTCTAAGTTTTTATTTAAAGTACTCAAGGTTAATCTTGGTCCACCATATGCATAAGCATGGGTTACTTTATCTAAACCATAACCATCAATGTCTAGGTAAGTATCACGATAGACAGAAAGTAGTTTTACGTCATTAGTTTTTTGATTAATGCTAACAATGATGATACAATCACTTCTAGAACCTGAAAAACTATCATCTCTTGTATCTAGACCTAAAAGAGCAATATTGCGATAGGCATTTAAAGACTCTGTAACACCAGAATTAACTTCAATATCTTCTTTTCCAATATCTACATAATCCATTTTATCTAATTTATGGTTTAAAAACCACCAAGAACCACCTGCCGCAGCCAAGAAAAAGATTAGAATAATAGCTAATAATACCAAAATAACTTTTAAAGCAAAAGGCATTTTTTTCTTTTGTTTTCTTTCTTTTTTATTCTTTGAGGCAGAAGAAGCTGTGCTTACCTCTTCTTTAGAGTTTATATCATGAATTGGGGCAGGTTCATTTGTTGTTTCTGCTTGTATTTCATTTTTCTTTTCTTCCATAATTTAAAAGACCTCCTTTAATATCTATATCTTATTATACAATAAAACGGCAAAAAGTAAATAAAAATGGGGAAAAAAGAAAAATAAAGTTGCAAAAAGAAAGTAGATACGATATAATTTGCAAAGCAAATAAAAAGGAAATAGAAAGAGAGTAGAAAGATGTCTGTAACTATTAAAAGAGTGATTTTACTAATTTGTATTGTGGCTAATTGTGCTATTATTTTCTGGTTTTCTAATCAGAATGCACAAACATCAGGTGGTAGTAGTGGAAGAGTCGTATCATTTATTACACAAATCATTCCGGGTTTAAGAAATATGGAAGAACCAGAAAGAACAAGGATACAAGAAGAAGTGTTGCAACCAATTGTTAGAAAGTTAGCACATTTTTCAATTTATACATTATTGGGATTACTGACGATGCTGTTCGTAAAAACGTTTAAAGGTACGACTTATCAAAAAGGATTAGTGACTTTCTTATTTGGATTTCTATATGCTAGTAGTGATGAATTTCATCAACTTTTTATTGCCCGGTAGAAGTGGTGAATTTCGAGACGTCTGTATTGATAGTTTAGGGATTATAAC
>CATXTS010000085.1 GCA_958402495.1 uncultured Clostridiaceae bacterium | reverse complement strand
GAAAATACTAAAAGTAGTATACTATACTTAACAGATGCATTTTTACTCGCAATTATTATTTACTATGCTATAAGATATACATATTCTTCATTTTCAGGAGCTAATATAGAAAAACCAAGCCAATTTCTTTTTAAAGTGGTTATTTTAGGAATTATTATCAATTCTTCATACTTTATATCTGAGCAAATAATAAATATAAATTACCTTATATGTGAGAGTATTAAAGAAATAGGTGAATCTATAATAAAAAAAGAGATTAGTTTTTCAGAAGTTATTGATTATCTAAACTCTACTATTTCTATTGGTGATAATTCCTTTGATTTATTCTCATTTGATGGAATTATAAAAGGATTTATATCTGTTGGGCTTTTAAACCTACTATTTTCATATTCACTGAGATATATAATGGTACAAGTATTTGTATTATCATCTCCAATTATTTTTTTATCTTTGATGAATACATCAACATACTGGATTTTTAAATCTTGGTTTAAGTGCTTTTTATCTTTACTTATACTCCAATCCTTTATTTCTTTTATACTAATAGTTATGCTTTCATTTGACTCTTCTAATAAGTTTCTAATAATAGGCTCTATATATGCTTTAATTAGAGCCAATTCATATATTAAAGAATTATTTGGAGGTATTAGCGTAGATGTTTCTTCTAATCTTTCATCATTTATTACCAAGTTTAAATCATAATAAATAACAAATTAAAAGGAGTAGATTATTTATGAAATTTATATTCCCACAAAATTTTAATTTTAAAAATAAATTACTTGGTATTATTGATTATCCTACCGCTATATTTAATGTAATATATTTTCTTCTGCTTTTTTCAATATGTAATTTAATAATATCTAATTTAACAGTAAAAATATTTATATTAGTTATTTTTTATCTACCTATATTTTTATTAAGCATAATAGATTTTAATCATGAAAGTATTTTATATACATTTTGGTATATTTTGAAGTTTTTAATAAAGCCTAAGATTTATTTATACAAGTAGTTGTAAACTATGACAAAAAATGATATAATTCGACTTATATTATACAAGGAGGAAATATGAAGCTAGAGCAAAATGATTCATCATTAATATTTTCTACAACATCTATTCCTGATGTATTTTTTACTGAGTATTTATCACAAGCAAATGGTGATTATATAAAAGTTTACCTTTATATATATTTTTTATCAAAATATAATAAAGATGTAAAAATAAATGATTTATCTAAAAAATTAGAAATGCCATTAAAAACAATACAAGATGCTATAAAATATTGGGAAGATGATGGATTACTTATTAGAAAAAATCAAGGTTTTATTGTAGCTAATCTTCAAGAAATAGAGCTTAATAAACTATATAAACCTAAAATTACAATTTCAGCTTCTGATATGCAAAAAGTAGCTGAAAACAAATATAGAGCTAAAGCTATTGACACAATTAATAATGAGTTTTTTCAAGGGATCATGTCTCCTTCTTGGTTTGGAGATATTGATTTATGGTTTAAAAAATATGCTTTTGATGAAGAAGTTATGATTGCATTATTTCGTTATTGTTTTAATCGCTCTGCTTTACATAGGAATTACATTCAAACAGTTGCGGATGCTTGGAACAAAAACCATATTCAGACTTTCAATGATTTAGATAAATATTATGAAAAACAAGAAAAATTAAACACCATCTATAAATCTATTGCAAAAAAATTAGGATATACTAGACAATTAACACAATATGAACAAGCTTATGTGGAAAAATGGGTTATGGATTATGGTTATTCTTTAGATATCATAGAAATTGCTTTAAAACGTACTACTTCTAAAGCTAATCCTAATTTTGATTACTTAGATAAGTTATTATCTGACTGGAATGAAAGAGGTTTCAAAACAGTTGCAGAAATTCAAAACTTTTTAGCAGAATTAAAACAAAAGAAAAAAGATGTAAAAGAATTAGAAAAGAAGAGCGGATATGCTAATTATGATCAACGAAAATATGATAATCTAAATAGTTTATATGCCAATTTAAATTTATAATAAGGAGATTTCATGAATCATTCTAATTTAAAAAATCTATTATCTGAATATGAAAAAAAACGCTTACATGCCATTTATGAGGCAGAACATAGAAAAACACTATTATATCAACAAGAACCCAGATTACAAGAAATTGATACGCTTTTAAGTAAAGAAGCTATACAGATTTCTAAGGAAATGCTTCATAATCCAGATAAAAAATTAATAGAACAATTACAAATCGATATTGAAAAATTAAAAAAAGAAAAATTATTCATCTTAAAGAAATTCGGTAAAGAAGAAAATTATTTAAAACCTACTTATGAGTGTTCTCATTGTAAAGATACTGGTTATGTTATGCAAGATTCGCATAGTGTTATGTGTAACTGTCTTAAACAAAAATTATTTGATATAGAATATAATAAAAGTAATATTTATAATTTGCAAAAAGAAAACTTTAATACTTTTTTATCCACAGTTTATGCAGAGAAAGTGGATGAAAATAAATATCATTCGAAGCTTTCTCCTAGAGAAAATATAGAATGTATTAAAAAAATTTGTCTTTCCTTTATTCACAATTTTGATAACCCTGATGAAAAAAACTTATTATTTACGGGTAATACTGGTTTAGGAAAAACTTTCTTATCTAATTGTATTGCAAATGAGATTTTAAAACAAGGAAAAACTGTTCTTTATCAGACAGCTCCTGTTATGCTAGATACCATTATGGATTATCGTTTTGGTAAAGAAACTTCTTCTAAAGATATTTATGATAATTTATTAAGTGTTGATTTGCTAATAATTGATGATTTAGGTACAGAATATATGAACAACATGAAGTTCTCTGAGTTATTTAATATTATTAATACCCGTCTTTTAAATGCTAACCAGAAAGTAACTAAAACCATTATATCCACTAACTTAAGTTTACAAAATTTATTTTCTTGTTACGATGAAAGAATTGTTTCTCGTATTGTTGGAAACTATCATATTTGTTATTTCTTCGGCGATGATATTCGTTTTAAAAAAAGATAATAATTAATATAAACGAATATAAAAATAAAGAAAAGATATTCTCTTTTCTTTATTTTTATGTTTATTATTCTTCTTCCTCTGTTGGTTCAATTAACTCCATACTAACCACTTTTCCACCATCATTTGTTCTCATTAGGGTAACTCCTTGTGTAGATCTACCTAATATACTAACATCTTTTACTTTTAATCTAATAATGATTCCTTTATCTGTTATTAACATGATATCCTCGGTTCCTGTTGCAATACGAATACCAACTATATTGCCAGTTTTTGGTGTTACTTTATAAGTAATGACACCTCTTCCTCCTCTGTTTTGTACTCTATATTCTTCTAATTCTGTCCTTTTTCCAAATCCATTTTCCGTAATAGCAAGCAAGGTAGCATTATTTCCAGTAATAATGGATTCCATACCTATAACTTGATCATCTTCATCTAAACGAATTCCTATAACACCCTGCGCAGATCTTCCTACAGGACGAACATCTTTCTCATCAAATGTAATACTCATTCCTTTTTTAGTAACCAATACTACATTGTCTTCACCATCCGTAAGCCTTACATCAATTAACTCGTCATCTTCTTTTAGTGTGATAGCCAATAAGCCTGTTTTTCTCGATGTACTATATTCAGATAATGCTGTTTTCTTAATAAGTCCCTTTTTTGTACCCATTAATAAGTATTTACCTTCTGCAAAGTTACTTATTGGTATCACTGCTGATATTTTCTCACCACTATCTAATTGTAATAGATTGACAATAGCTGTTCCTCTAGCAGTTCTTCCTGCTTCCGGAATTTCATATCCCTTTAATCTATATAATTTTCCTAAATTACTAAAGAATAAAATCGTATCATGTGTAGAGGCTGTAAAAATTTGTTTTACAAAATCTTCTTCCCTAGTAGCAATACCCGTTATCCCTTTTCCACCTCTTCTTTGGCTCTTATAGGTATCTACAGGCATTCTTTTAATGTATCCAAAGTGTGTTAAAGCAACAACAGTTTGTTCTTCTTTAATTAAGTCTTCTACATCGAATTCTCCTTCGGCTGCTACTATTTTTGTTTTTCTCTCATCTCCGAATTTCTCTTTTATTTCCAATAACTCTTCTTTAATAATGTCATATACTAATCTATCACTATTTAAAATATCTCTTAAGTGAGCAATTAAAGCCATTAATTGATTATATTCTTCGTCTATTTTTTCTCTTTGTAATCCAGATAATGTTTTTAATCTCATATCTAAGATAGCTTGTGCTTGTATATCTGATAATTTAAATCTTTCCATTAATCTTTCTTTAGCATCATCATAAGCACTACGGATAATATTAATTACTTCATCAATATTGTCCAAAGCTATTTTTAATCCTTCTAATATATGTGCTCTTGCTAAGGCCTTATCTAACTCAAATTGTGTTCTACGTAATATAACATTTTTTCTATGTTCAATATAATAATCTAAACATTGTCTTAATGTTAAAATTTTAGGTTCTCCATTTACTAAAGCAAGCATAATAATACCAAATGTATCTTGCATTTGTGTAAATTTATATAATTGATTTAAAACCACTTTTGCATTAGCATCTCTTTTTAATTCAATTACAACCCTAACTTTTTCTTTTCTATCAGACTCATCTCTTATTTCAGAAATACCTTCGATTCTCTTTTCTCTTACTAGGGATGCAATATTTTCTATTAATTTGGCTTTATTTACTTGATATGGTAATGAACTAACAATAATTCTTTGTTTATTACCACTCATTTCTTCTATTTCTGCTTCTGCTCTTACAGTGATTTTACCTCTACCCGTAGTATATGCTTGTTTAATACCTTCTCTTCCTAATATAACACCTTCTGTTGGAAAATCTGGGCCCTTAATTACAGCCATTAAATCTTCATCTGTTACTTCATCCTCATCTATAATCTTAATAATACCGTTAATTACTTCTGTTAAATTATGTGGTGGAATATTAGTTGCCATACCAACTGCTATTCCTGAAGATCCATTTACTAATAATGCTGGTATTCTTGCAGGCAAAACAGTTGGTTCTTGTAATCTATCATCATAGTTTGGCATAAATTCTACAGTATTCTTTTCTATATCTGTAAGCATATATTCTGAAATTTTAGACATTCTTGCTTCCGTATACCTCATAGCCGCAGCACCATCACCATCTATAGAACCAAAGTTACCATGTCCATCAATTAAAGGATACCTAAGTGAAAATTCTTGTGCCATTCTAACCATCGCATCATATACAGAAGAATCTCCATGTGGATGATATCTTCCTAATACAGAACCTACTGTATTAGCACACTTCCTATATGCCTTGTCCGACGTAATTCCATCTTCATACATAGCATACAAGATTCTTCTATGAACTGGTTTTAATCCATCTCTTACATCTGGAAGTGCACGTGATACAATAACGCTCATGGCATAGTCAATATAAGCAGTTTTCATCTCCGTTTCTATATTCCTTGGTATAATTTTTCCGTCTCTGTCTTCCATTTTTTTATTACCATTCCTTTCATGTAAAATATGTGCTTATTTTACTTTTTAATCTCCTTGTATTATACTAAAACAAGCCTCATTATGCAAGAAAAAAGGCAAAAAAACTTACGGAAATTTGGTTATTTTAGAACTTTTTTTCCATTATTTTTTTACCTTATTTTTTATACATATTTTTTCTAAATAAGTTTATTTGCTAATGCTAATTGTTCTTCACTCAAATTAAAGTTTCCTCCATTATTTTTTATTAAAATATGTAAATTTTCAATTATTCTTGCTTGTTTTATAGTATTCTCTAACGGTATTAAATTTTTTAATTCTGATTTTAATTTTTGATATTCTTTTTGCATTCCTTCAAAATTTTCTTCGTTATAATAACGATTCCAATTACCAGAATATTTTTGTACTTTTTCTGCACTTTCTAATTGCTTATGAAATTCATTTTCTATATTATTTGCTACATTACTTAGAATTACATTTTTTCCTTGTTTAATAGTTTTTATAATTGTATTTGGTATTATACCTGTCTTAGCCGTTTTATTTAATGTAAAATCAATTAAATTAGAAATTCCATCTATAATTCCTCCATTTTTTATGGCTGCATTTACTTGTGATATATTTTCAAAATTTCCTGTAACAATTCCTACTGCACTTTTTCCTAAATCAATTGCAGAAGAAACCACTTTTTTAATACCTTGTCCTAAACCTTCTTTTAAAATCGTATCTTTAATTTCTATAACTTGATTTTCAATTAAATCTGGTAATAATATTCTAAGACCAATATCTAAACCAGTATTAATTGTTTTTCCTAGAGTCGTTTCTAAAAAAGATTTTTGCTCTTTTTCTGGCGTAATTTGTGAATTTAATTGTGACACTTCTTTATTATTTTCTATAGTCAATAAATTTTCTTCCATAATTCACCTTCTTTTTTAATTTTTTTAATTAAATATTTATTTTATTATTTTTATACATGATTTATTTTTTGTTTTTTAAAAAAAGAATTATACCAAATTTTTATTTTTCTATTTTTTAATTTTATAATTTTATCTGATATTTTTTTATATTCTTTTTCTATATTTTTATCAGGTGTTTTTTCAAAATTTTTATTAATAAATATATTATATTTTTCATTTAATTTTATTTTTCCTATAATAAAAAAATCGTGAAATATATGATTCATTATTTTGTCATCTATGGTATTTTTATTATATTTATTAATAACTAATTTTATTTTGTCTTTTTTTATATTCCATTGCTTTACATACATATCTAATAATCTTTTTGATTTTTCTATTTCTAATAAATTTCCTTCCATTAGAAAAATATTTATATCACTATTTTCTATAATATTTTTTGTATAATCAAAAAAGCATTCTGAAGAAGTATCTATTAAAATATAATCATATTCTTGTTTTATTTTATAAATAATTTCAAATATTTTATTACTATTAATTTTATATTCATTATCAAACATTAAATTAATTCCAGATATTAAATCTAAATTTTTATTTATTTTTATAATTAAATCTTTTATTTTTAATTTTTCATAATTCAAATGATTTTCTTTTATTTTTTTCTTTATTTTTTCTGGATATTTATTTACACCAAGAATGGTATGTAAACTATTATTAAGAATATCAAAATCTATAATAGCTATTTTATAATTATTTTGAATTAAATGATTTACTAAATGAACAGAAAATATGCTTTTTCCAACACCACCTGTCCCTAAGATACTAATTACCTTTTTACTTTCTTTTATCTCTTGTTTAACTAAATTTTTTGTACTTAAAATTGGTATTTTTTTATCATTTTGTTTTTTATTTTTCTCTATATTATTTTCATTTAAAAACTGTTTTAATTTTTTTAATTCTTCTTTTGATTTTTCATTTTGTTTTATATGATTATTTTTTATAGTATCTATTATTTTTTTAATTTCTATTTCATGACGATAAAAAATCTTATATATTTCTTTTTTATAATATAAATTTTCTAAATATTTATTTTCTTTTTCTAATATAAAAATAATTTTTACTTGTTTATTTTTTTCTTTAATTTTTTTTATTATTTTATTTTCTAATAATTCTCCATTTAATAATTCACTAATAATTAAAAAATCTATTTTTTTATATTTTTCTAATATCTCAAATATGCCTTCTGTATATTGTATATCTTTTGCTAATATTTCTATTCCCTCTTCTTTAGATAATTTTTTATTTAAAATTTCATTGCCTATAGCCGTAATAACTTTTATCATTTTTATATTCCTCCTATTTATTCTATTATATTTTTTTCAAAATCAGCAGCTTCTATTTTGATTAACATATGGTCTTCTCCTACAAATATTAAACATTCTCCTCTTTTCAATGACTTTATTTCTACTTTTTCTTTTTCTGATAAATTTGTATATTCTGCTAATATTTTTATATTTTCCTCCTCTAAGGAGAAAAAAGTTTTAATACTCGAATTGTTTAAAATACTTTTTCCATAAGTTCCATTATCTAAACTAAATAAATCAGATACATCTTGTGTAATGGCTACTCCACTTCCTCCATATTTTCTAATTGTTTTAAATATCTTATAAATAAAACTAGCTACTTCTTTATTAGAGGTTACACCTATTAATCTCCATATTTCATCTAAATAAATTGCCTTTTTTACTTTTCTATCCTTTTTTATTTTATCCCAAAATAATTCTGTAAATAGATACATTCCATATTTTAAGTTTTCCTCTCCTAATTCATATACATCTGCTATAATTAGTGGATTATTGAGTTCTATATTAGTATATTGATTAAAAAATTTCAAGGAACCTTTTATAAAAGGCATTAGTTTTATTTTAAAATGAATTGTTTTTTTATCCTTTTCTAATATATGATAAAAATCCTCTAATAATGGCATATCTCTACTTTCTTTAAAAATACTTTTTTTATTTCTTTCTTTTTTATATAAACTTTTATCGTCAAATGTAATTCCTTTTATCTTTTATACTTCTATTATTTTTTCTTCTAAAATATCTTTTTCTTCTTCATTTATTTTTTCAATA
>CATXTS010000084.1 GCA_958402495.1 uncultured Clostridiaceae bacterium | reverse complement strand
CTTTCCTCTTCCTTTTTTCCTTTCTCTGTTTCTTCTTTTGCTCTCTGTGCCTGTGTGATAATACCATTTTCACCAACCAATGCATTAATAGCTACTCCTGCTAATATGATTAATACAATAATGGTGATTACTAACGTAATTAAAGTGACACCTTTTTCTTTCCATTTTCCTTGCATGTTTTTTCTCCCTTTCTTTTTCTTATGTTTTCCAGTTTTAATCTTTATACTTGCATTTCATATTACTATTTGGTTAATGTTAATATGCTTCTTTTTTTATATTTTCTCTTTCACTTTTCTTTTTTTCAATCTGTTTTATGTAGTATTGTAATTACAATAGAAGTTTCCTAAATTCTAACTTGCTGTTTACTTTGTTTGTCGAAGTGTGTCGACTAATATTATTAATCGCTCAAATTTGCAATTTTATGTAAAATGTAGTATTATTTATTATAGAAGGTTCCTTTTAGGAATAGCCTTCCGTGTATTTCGGAGGGCAATGTCCTCCGAATATTCATTTATAAACTATAAATAAATAATAGGAGGAAAAGATTATGTCAGCATTTTCGAAACTATGGGACACTGAGGTTAAAGCTTTAGCCAAAGCATGTGTTACAGAACCTAGACTTATTGAGTTAATGACAAAAGGTGACAGCTACAAACCAACTCAAGAGGAAAAAACATACTTAGATGAGGTTAGCAAAAAGTATCTCGACCTATACGGTATGTACTATATTTCTGATTTGATTTGGCGAATTGAACATGCTTTAGCCGATGGCAGAGAATGGCAAGCTGGAATTGCAATTGCAAATGTCTATTCTACCCTAGCTGACGAAAGCTACTTTCAAAATGTCTTTAACGGCGATGAAGCAAATGAGGAATGGAAAACAAGAAAGGCCTTGCGTGATGGCTTAAAAAAGCTTATGTCAGTGGCGTAGTCAAAACTAAAAAAATGAAAATTTTGATACTTGAAAATTCAAATTTTCTTTTCTACTTCTTAATCTTAAGAAGTAGTTTTTCTTTTTCATACTACAACAATTTTGGTAATTCCATAGAAAATTATATATAATGGTCAAAACATTTACAACACAAGCATTTACAAATATAATTTAATCACTTCCTTTGAATGTAAAGAAATCGAGAACTATGACGATTGTATTTGTTAGCGTTGTCAGTCGTGGAGTCATTATTCATTTTGTGAATTTGAATACGTCAATTTGAAGTATCATGCTAATTGTCTATTTCAACTTGAATTCAATGAAAAAAGTAAGTTTGATTAATAATTATGACTTCCTCCACGATTTTTTTGTTTTTCATTTTAAAATTCGTAATCTTAATATTAATTTTACAATTTAAACCTATGTTAACATTATATTACATCTTTAATCTTAGTTGAAAAACTGCTTCTTATATGCTATTATAGGAATCATAAAAATATTAATTTAAAAGTGAGGTAGAAATGGGTATGAAAAATAAAGGCTCTTATATTATTAAATTCATTATACTGTTTTTTATTATTCTACCTTTATTTCATTTTTTTATTAAGACTCCTGATTTTTTTAATAGAATGATTATACTTCCTTTTTTAATTTGTAGTTGTACAGAATTTATAAAAGCTTTCCTTTTTATGATAAATAAGACTAAACTTGTCCCTTTACTTAACAAAATCTACATTATCAGTTTTCTACTTTATTGGTTTGGCTTTCTAGGTTATTGGTGTTACATTAGTTTTATGGATGGACAATATTTACTTCCTCTTTTCTCTATTCCATTTTGGTTAATTGGCATCTATATTATCTATCAATCTTTCTTTAAAACAGCAAATAAACTAGTGAAAGAAACGAATAAAAAAATTAAAAGAGTTACAAAATATAATATTAAAATAATAACTAGTGGATTTTTAGTAGGATTCTGCTTTTTATCTGGAATTATTATGTTATTTTGGGGAATTACAGATACTTACAAACTAAATGAAATATCCAAAAGTTATACCCCTACAAATGGCTATTTTAGTCATTACGATATTTACTCAAATGATGAAGAAGGAACTACCTATAGCCTAACTTATATTTACCAAGTTAATGGTGTAGAGTATACTATCAAAACAGACTATGGAACAAGTTATATTCCTAATGAAGGTGATACTAGAGAAGTAAAATATAATCCTGATAATCCTCAAGAATCTATTTTAGTAGGAAGCAATCGTGGCAATGGTCTCCTATATATGGGTGCATTTTTCACTTTAGTTTCTTTTACTTTCATTCTTGTAGCACTAT
Organism: uncultured Clostridiaceae bacterium; assembly: GCA_958402495.1. Taxonomy (GTDB): domain Bacteria; phylum Bacillota; class Clostridia; order TANB77; family CAG-508; genus UMGS1663. Next base: position 6,602 of record CATXTS010000084.1, on the reverse strand, counting down.
CTACTTTAGGTTATTTTGACAAATTTAAAATAGATATTATTGGAATTTATTTGGGAATTCTATTTACTATAATCGGTATTGGCATTCTCTTGTTTCAAAATGGTACTACTGGTTCTTTGATAAAGACTATTTCCTCCTTTGGCTTCTGGATTCTTATACCACTTATGTTTATAATAATTGGATTATTTCTAATCATTAAAACACTATTTCTAAAAAATAGAGTAAAATAAACTAGACTTTTTATCCTACTTTATAAAAAGTCTAGTTTTCTCATTTTTTAATAATATAAGTATATGTCACAAATTACATCTGTCTGCACTCTAGTATTACCATCATTTTGTACATACACTTCTCTATTTCCCCTTGCTGTCTTTACACTCACAACACCTGTAGAAGCATTGTAGGATATACTTGCAGATTGGTTATATGCTGTTATTTTATCCCAACTTCCACCATTCATGGATAACCCTGTTATTACCATAGCAAAATTCTCTTGCGTAAAGTTCTTCCATCCCTCATATTGTGTTACAGAAAAAGTTGCTGTATTAGAACAAGTACCCAATTTTACTCTTTTAACTTTAGAATGATTAACACCATCTTCATACCCTGCCGCATATCCTCTATTGGTTCCTGTTAATTTTGTTCCATTAACCCATGCAATTTTCCCTGTTAAAATATCATCACTTGTTGCAGTACCTGACGTTTGGCTAGCTAAACTATTGGCCGTTACTTTCCCTGCTCCATTATGATATCCTGCTGGAATGGTATAACTTTGTCCACAATTCAGACTACTACTAATAGCTCCTTTATTAGCCATGGTTCCTGTTAATAATTTTCCTCCACTATAGGCTTTATAACCAGATAAGATTTTATCAGCTGTCGCATTTGTCTGGGCTAACAAAGAATTGATAGTATTTAACTGATTTTGTAAATCCTGTATTTTTGCTTCTTTCTCATTTATTTGTTTTTTCAAATTAGCTATCTCTATATCCTTTGAAGCAATTTGTGCTTTTAAATCCGCTATTTCTTTTTGCAAATTACTAATTTGTATATTTAAATTTTCTATCTGTTTTTTTAGTTCCGCATTTTCAGTTTGTAGTTCTTGCACTTGTTTTTGTAATTCCTCTACTTGTTTTTGCAGTAACGCTATAATCTCATCTTTTTTAGTAGACTCTTCATCTTCTGACATTTCTCCTCCTGTTTCTAACTCATAGTATAACTGATTTAGTTGCATAGCCTCTGCTTCTCCTGCCAAAGTAATATTTTGTTTAGCTTGTTTTGCTTTTGTAATAATGCCATTTTCTCCTATAGTTATTTGCATACTAATGCCTGCTAAAATGATTAATATAACTATTGTAACTACTAAGCCTACTAGTGTTATTCCTGTCTCTTTCTTCATATATCCTCCTTTTCATCCTTTGTTTTGTATTTAATATATTTTATACTTTTTTATATCGGAGATGAATATATTCTATTTTCCCTCTAAATATTTTTCTTTTCAACTAGTTTTATGTAATCATATAGTTATATCTATAATCATTAATTTTATATTCACTTTCTCTTTTCTTTATTTTATATAGTTACAAGCATGTACGTCCTTTTCAAAACATATCCTTTTCAGATTTCCACGCAATTAATACTTCTTTTATTTTTTCAAATTTATCTACTCTTGTACCTTGATTTTGTATACTTACAATATTTCTTATTTCATTCATAACTTGTCGTTGTTTTTCGTTTTCATACTGTAAATTTCTATTTTCTTTATATAACATATAGTTTTCTTTGCATTGCCTATCTATAAATTTACTCTTATTTTCTAACATTATCTTCAGATTTCCTATTTTTTTATCCTTTTTTGTTATAAAAAACATCTTTATACCTCCTATTTCTAAATTAAACATATCTTTATATGGATAAAACAAATCAAAATGATAAATCTCTCTATTTTTAATTTTTTCCGTTACGCAATAAGTATTTTTTAATCTTATTTTTACGTTATACGTAATATATCTCAATTTTTACCTCCTGTCAATACCTAACACGTATTTTTTTATCTTTTGTAAAAAATATTGCGTATTGCGAAATAGTATGTTAAAATAATTTTCATAGGAGGTCTTACTATGGAAGAACTTTTTGCTAAAAGATTATCTGAATTAATCCAAAATAGTCATTCTATTTTAGCGGATATGGAAGAAACCGTTGGAAAAAAAGCAGCTACTATTTCTAGATATGCATCAGGAGAAATAAAAGGCGTTAAAAGAGAAACTATTGTGAAATTAGCTAATTTCTTTAATGTTTCCCCAGCCTGGTTAGCCGGATTGTCAGACGAGAAATATACCAACATGTCGTTAGATACTATAGATTCCAAGGTTATACCTATTCCTATTTTAAATACGGTTAGTGCTAAGCAATCTGATTGCTCGCTAGAAAATATTGTTGGGACTATAAACGTAGAAAAAAACCTTATCCATGAAAAAGCTGATTATTTTGCTTTTAAAATAAAAGAAGATAGCATGGCACCTATCTTTATACAAGAGGACATTGTTATTATAAAGAGGCAAAAGGATTGTGAAAATAATGAGTTTGCCATGGTATCTATTGAGGACCATCCTGGAATTTTAAGAAAAATAAAGAAAACAGATGCAGGTATTTTATTACAACCTTTAAATCTGGCTTATGAACCTTTACTTTTTACCAAAACAGAAATGAAATCCATCCCTATTACCATTCTTGGTGTAGTAAAGCAGTTAAAAAGAGAATTTTAAATTATTTTACCCCGTAAACTTTTATAGTCTATACGGGGTTTTTATATTTATGCTTTATTATTAAGATATAACTAAATTAGATAGTATAACACCCCCAGCCATACTCCCATAAGGTGTTATTTTAAAAGTTATCTTCTCATAGCCTGTTATATCAAATGTCAGATTTTTCTCAAAATCACTCATCTGTGTTGAAGGAATTTGAGAAAATAGGGTTACCTCTGTATTTTCTTTTGTTCCTATCACATAAAAATAACAATATGGATGTGCCGCTGCCATACTAAAAGACATAGAAGTACAAGAAGTTGTATTTATCATACAATATGGATATATGCTACGGTCATAAATTTGTCCACCTACTATAAGACTAGGAATTGTTATTTTGTTTGTTTTCTCTCCTTCTTTTTTTCCATCATGATAACCACTATTGTAAGCATTAGTAATATCGTTTCCATTTCCTGTGATTTTCTGTGCACTAACCCACGCTGTTTTTCCTTGTGTAATGTTATCTGGTGTCGCTGTTGCATCTTTTGTTCTCACTTCTAGTATCTTTTTGATGTTGCTAACCATTACCTCCTCTGTATCTGTTTCCATGGTTGGTACACCTTCATTTGTAATTGCTGCTGCAATTGCTTTTTTAAATTGTAACAATTTAGCTGCAGCTTCTGTATTACTACTTTCTTCCTCTGTCCCTGCATGACTAATCTGCTCATATAATTGATTTAGACTTTTTGCCTCTTCTTCTTGTGCAGATAATACATTTTGTTTGGCCTTTTTAGTCATTGTAATAATACCATTATCCCCTACTAACACATTGATACTTACACCAGCTAAAATAACGAGTATAATAATGGTAATTACTAAACTAATCATAGTAATACCTTTTTGTTTTTTCATCTATTTTATCTCCTCTTTTTCTTATGTTTCTATCTTTTTAACTTTGATTATTTTTATTTTCTTCTATCTTTTTCTCTTTTTCAATTGGTTTTATGTATCCTTTATATACAAAAAAGAAACTAGCCATTTTTGAACAAAAGCAACTTTCATTCATGTCTAACTAGCTTCTTTATCTCTCTATGATAAAACATACTTTATTTAAGTTTTTAAGTAAATACTGCTTCTATTTACTTAACTGCTTTTATTTAAATTTCCCATTGATGTTTTTTCAAATCCACATGATAGTCATCTTTAAAGGTAATTCCTTCTCTCTTTAATAATAATGCTTGTTCCTCCCAGCCAGGTGTTATTCTACCTTGATGATTTACCACTCTATGACAGGGGAAATCACCGTACATAAAAGACATCTTTAATGCTCTTCCTACTAATCTCGCATTTTTAGGTTTTCCAATTAACCTAGCAATCTGTCCATAAGTTGCAACCTTTCCTTCTGGTATCTCTTCTACTACAGAATATATTAAATATAATAAATCTTCTTCTAATGTACTATGCATATTTTATCACCTAGCGTTATTTTACAATAAAAATAAAGATTATTCAAATATATTTTCATATATAGGCTTATTTATGATAAAACTATTAATAGAATTATCTATAAATTTTTTACTTTTTGAAACCTTTTAAGATATTGCTTATATCTAATAGGTAGAAAATCAATGGTACCAATGAATTTTAAGGAGTACATATATGGAACAATTACTAATCGCTATAAAAAATGGAGATAAACAAGCCTTTACAAATTTTATATTACAAAATGAGCAAAAATACTATAAAGTGGCCAAGACTATATTAACCAATGATGATGACATCGCAGATAGTATACAAAACACTTTATTATATGCATATAAAAATATAAAAAAAGTAAAAGACATGCAGTTTTTTAATACTTGGCTTATTCGCATTTTAATTAATGAATGTAAGAAAACTTATAACCGAAATAAGAAAATTCACTATTTAGAAGATGCTGTAGAGATGGCAGATGAACATGCTATCCTTCAAGAAGATGATTTCGATTTTTACCAAATCATTCGTTATTTAGAAACTAAGGATAGACAAATCTTTACACTTTATTATGTATATGGATTAACCATAAAAGAAATTCGGAAAAATTTTACACATAAACCAAAATACCATCAAGACGAGAATGGCTAGAGGAAAAGAAAAATTAAGAAATATGTTAGAAGGGATTTAAAATATGGAAAAAAATTTTGATAACAAATTAAAAAAACTATTCAATAAAAATATCTATATTCCACAAAAAGTGACAGACAGAATTCAAACAAGTTTAAATGAAGAAAAAAAGGAGGTTCCTGTACATATGTATTTTAGTAAAATGATAGCGGGCGTGGCTAGTGTTATTTTAATTGGGACTGGTGGTGTTTTTGCTGCTAAAGCCCTAACGAATCAATTTAGTGCTATGCAAGAAGCTAAAGAAAATGGTTTTTATGAAGAAGTTGGTGGCGATTATATAGAACATGATGGCTTAGGAATTCGTATTGCCAATTATTTCATAGATATACGAAAAGTAGGTATTACTTTTGAAATGCAAGCAGATGAAGTGGTAGATGAAGTTAGAATGTATCGTTCTACAGAACAACTAAATAATCCTTCTACTAGTGATTTAATTAGATTTATAGATGAAAATGGAAATGAAATACCTTATAGTTTTACAGATGCTGTTGGTGTCCATAGTGGTCCTGATTTTCTTATGTCTAATGAGCCAATAGATAACCAACATTTTCAAACTTCCTTTATTCAATATCCAAATGAAGATTATCATAAAGCACGTCAAATGAAAGTTACAATAAAAAAAGTGGTCACTAAAAAAGATGGTAGAGAAAAAGAATATTTAGGGGATTGGGAATTTATTATTAACATAGCCGATAGATTTCTAGACAACTCTAATAGGATTACCTACCAAGCTTCTATCGGTGGTACGGTAGTTGGAGAAGCCCAATTAAGTGGTACACAATTAGTTATGCGTATTCAATCTAAAGAAGCTGTAGAAGCCAATCAAAATCATCCTGAAGTAATTGTTTTGCCTTCTAAAAATGAATTTGAAAAATATATGCCAAGATTATTAGGGGAAGATGGACAAGAACTTGAAAATGCATTTGGTTCTTCTCACACTTCTGAGGATGGTTATACAGAATATATATTCAACATTAGTAAATATAGTGCACACAATGCTTATAAAGTTGTAATAGAAGGGATGGTCATTAATCTGACGAAATAGTTTCTTTTTGTATAGTATACCAAAATAAAGTAGTAGTTCTTGGCTACTACTTTATTGAATTTGATTATTCTATTTTATTTAGTCTTTTTTATTCTGATTATCAAAATAATATTGCAGAGCTTTTCCTATATAAACAGAAGCACCCGGTGTATATAACTTATCGATAGCCTGTATCGTGGCTTCACTTTTTAAATACAAATGTATAATAGCCTTCCAGTAATTATCTCCCATAGTTTCTCCCATTGTATGCGCGCTTTCTATTGCTAAAGAAACCATTTCTTTTACTATATTTTGTACTTGCTCTGAACTCACTTCTTTAGTCATATCTTTTACTAATAAATCCCTTAACTGTTTTCCCTTTTCCGTTGTTTCTTGTATATATCCATTTTTCTTTAATTCTTCTATCTTTTGTACTTTTTCTGAAAAATGACTTAAATTATCTTTCATTGCTTCTGTATATTTGTCTACACTACCATACCATTGGATTGCAGATTTAGCAACTTTTTCTTCATTTTGTTTCATATGTTCTACCATACTTTGAAAAGCTTCCATACTTCCCCATTGTTTGATAATCTCTTCTTTATTATTTTCTTGAAATACTTGTAAGGCATTAAAATACTCTCCTAAACCAAACTCTTTAAAACTAT
>CATXTS010000083.1 GCA_958402495.1 uncultured Clostridiaceae bacterium | reverse complement strand
AAATATTAAGCTCTATGAAAATAAAATTAGCTATGTAAAAGGAGGGAACAAAAACGAAAAAGCCATTTCGATATGCGCTATTGTTTATTCTATTATGTTTTTGTATTCCTATTTTTTTTACAAAAACATTTCAAGATAAAAGTGTAGGTGCTATAGCAGAAAATAAACCAGAAGAACAGAAAAGTTCACCAGAAGACAGAGATAAAATGCAAAGTAGCTATGATTATAAACAATATGCAACGATAAAATTGTTACATACCAAAACCAATACGATAGAAGAAGTAAAGTTAGATGACTATTTATATGGCGTAGTTTCTAGTGAAATGCCAGCTTCTTTTGAAGAAGAAGCGTTAAAAGCCCAGGCAGTGGTTGCTAGAACCTATACCATTTATAAAATACAAAATAGTGGAGGAAAACATGAAGGAGCCGATATTTGTGATAATTCGGCATGTTGCCAAGCATGGATTTCTAAAGATGACCGTTTAGCAAAATGGGAAGAAGCTTCTAGACAGAGTAATTGGGAAAAAATTGTACAAGCAGTAAATAGTACACAAGGAAAAATGATTACCTATGAAGGAAAACCAATTAATGCTTTTTTTCATTCTAACAGTGGTGGAAAAACAGAAACGACTTTAAATGTATGGGGCGGTAGTGGTTATCCATATTTACAAGCGGTAGCAACGGCAGGTGAAGATGCCTATAGCCAATATAGTTCAGAAGCCAATTTTAGTAAACAAGAGTTTATAGATAAAATAAAAGCCAAGCATAGCGATTTTTCTATTGATTTTTCAGCACAAGATTGTATTAAAGTACTAGAATATACAGATGGGGATAGAGTAAAAACCATACAAATTGGAAACTTACAGCTTTCTGGAGTAGAGGTAAGAACTCTTTTAAATTTGCGTTCAGCAAACTTTACAGTAACTATAGAAGCAGATAATATAACATTTAAAGTAGTTGGTTATGGACATGGGGTAGGAATGAGTCAAACAGGTGCTGATAGTATGGCAAAACAAGGAAGCAATTATGAGGAGATTATTAAACATTTTTATACAGGAGTAGAGATTGTAGATATATAAATTATATTTTTAAAGAAAAAGGAATTTTTGTATAAAACTGACAAAAGCGGAAATACTTTAACTAAAGAAAAAGTTAAGGAGGACAATTTATGAAACGACAAAATAGAAACATATTTCATGAAGACCAAGAAACTAAAAAAATGTTGTATATTGCAGGAGGAGTACTATTAGTAGCGATTCTCGCTTTTGTAATTACTTTCTTTATTTATAGCAATATGCTAAATCCATCTGAGCAAACAGGGGATGTGGGAGGAAGTAAAATTACAGATTTGGCAACGGCTAATACACAAACTTCACAAGCAAGTACTTCTATTGGTAAAACAGTAAATGAAGTACAAACACAAGAAAATACAACAAAGGAGAATACAACTAAAATTGCTATCAATACAAGCAATATGCAAAAAGAAAACACAAATACGAATAATGTTATGAGCAATACACAAACCAATACCATAGCCAATGTAGTAGAACCGCATACAACGAAAACAGAACCTGTAAAAGACCCTACTTTTATAAAACCAGTAGAAGGAGAAGTAGTAAAAGAATTTGCTAAAGACAAATTACTATATTCGAATACTCTAAAAGAATGGGTAACACATACCGGTATGGATATTAAAGCAGATAAAACAACTGTTGTAAAAGCTTCTGCTGATGGAACGATAAAATCCATTAAGAATGACCCTAGATATGGTATTACAGTTGTGATAGAACATACCAATGGCTATTGTAGTGTGTATTCTAACTTATTAACAGCAGAATTTGTAAAAGAAAAGGAAAGTGTAAAACAAGGACAAACCATAGGTACTGTTGGAAACACAGCTACTTTTGAAATTGCTGATGAACCACATTTACATTTTGAAATTTTAAAGGATAGTGAATATTTAGACCCTGCTATTTATATAAAATAGAAATAAATCATAAAAATACTCTCAACTCAAGTTGGGAGTATTTTTATACAATTTTTAAATTAAAAATTTGTGAAGAAAAAATATACAAAGATTAACAACTGATATACATAAAAAAAGATTCATAAAAAATAATCTATAGTAAAATCATTAAAAAGTAGGTAGAAAAGTATTAATAAAAATAAAATATTTACTTATATTACCGAATTTGAATACTTTTTAAGGAGGAAATTAAATGAAAAAAACAAAAGAAAGAAAAGCAATTGTTGTTACAATTATACTAATAGTAATTGCTATATTGGCCATCATAATATGGTTTATGATGCAAAAAAGTGAAGTACAAACTGGGGGAGAAGTAGAAGATACTACAAAAGAAGAATTTGTAGAAATCTTAGAGGATGGAACAAAATTAAACAATAGTACCAAATTAGCAGAAACAAAAAAATTTGAGGGAATGGAAATCACCAATTTTCAACTAACGGAAAAAGATAATGTATCCTTATTATTAGGGACGATTACCAATACCAGTGATTCTATAAAAGGAGGATATCCGATTACAATTAAAATTATAGATAAATCTGAGAATGAAATAGTTACTGTAGGAGGTTTTGTAAAAGAATTACAGCCAGGAGAAAGTACACAATTAAGTATTAGTGCTACTTTTGATTATGCAAATGCTTATGACTTTGAGATGAATAGAAAATAGAGGGGGAAGGAAAATATGAAAATAGTAAGACATAAAAGCTTTTCTCCAAAATCAAATAAAGCAATTACCTTAATGGTATTAGTTATTTCTATAATTACCATTATCATCCTAGCAGGAGTAACATTAAGTTTAGTTATGGGTGAAAATGGACTATTAGAGAAGTCTAGAATTGCCAAGGAAGAAACACAAATTCAAGCCTATGCAGAGCACATAGAAATCATTAGACCAGAATTAGAAGTAAAAAGAAATTTAGAACATATTTCTTTGAAAGAAATGATGGATGCTTATGAAGAAAAGATAAAAGAAAAAGAACAATTTAAAACTTCACAAATTATCAGAAGAGATGAAACAACCGTACAAGTCATTACACCAGAAGAGTATGTATATATTGTAACCCCTGGCGGGACAGATTATATAGGAAAACAAGGAGATACCATTCCACCAGATTTACAGCAAAGTGATATTACTTTTACAATGACACCAAGTGATTGGACAAATCAAGCAGTAAAAGTAAAGATGGTATCTAGAATTACGGGGTATCATTTACAATATAGTTTAGATGCTGTTACATGGAAAGAATATACACAGGAAATAGAAGTAAAAAATAATGGAACGATTTATGCAAGACTTGCCAACGACAAATCAGAAGCTGGTGGATATGCAACCACCAATATTCTAAATATAGATAAATTACCACCAAATGCTTTTACACCACAAGCAAATATGACAAGTAGCAGTGCCACTATAATAGCTAATACAACAGACCAGGCAAAAACGGATACAGATGGAAGCAGCAGTATTGCCAAATATTACTTTAGTAAAGATAATGGAACAACTTGGGAACCAAATCATGGTCAAATTAATAATCAATATGTATTTGAAAATTTGACACAAGCCAAAGAATATAGTTTTGTAGCAAAAGCAGTTGATAAAGCTGGAAATGAAAAAATAAGTACCACTGTAAAAAAGAAGACAGAAGAGATACCTGATTTAATAACAAGCAATACAACATTTACTTATACACCAACTAGTTGGACAAATGGAAATGTGGTAGTAAAAATAACCACCTCTGTAATAGACTATGTATTAGAATATAGTACAAACGGAAGTACTTGGACAAATTATCCAGCCACAGGTGTTACAATGACACAAAATGGTACTATCTATGCTAGAGTAAAAGACCGTACAGGACAAGTAGGAAATTATGCTACAGGAAATGTGGCAAATATAGATAAATTACCACCTAATAATTTCTCAGCACAAGTAACCACGACTACAAATACAGCCACCGTAATAGGTGAAACAACAGATCAGGCAAAAACGAATACAAATGGAAGTAGTGAAGTAGCCAAATACTATTTTAGTAAAGATGATGGAGCAACTTGGGAACCAAGTGCAGGGCAGACAGGTACTAGTTATACTTTCAATAATTTAAAGCAATCTCAAACCTATACCTTTAAAATGAAAGCAGTAGATAATGCTGGTAATGAGAAAATAACAGCTAGTATCACTAAAGATACGCAAAACGTTCCAGGTCTAGATACCAACAATACGACATTTAGTTATACACCAAGTACCTGGACAAATGGAAATGTAATCGTAAAAATTGCTACCTCGATGAGTGGTTATACCATACAATATAGTATAGATGGAAGTAATTGGACAAATTACCCAAGTTCTGGATTTCAAGTAGGAAGCAATGGAACTATTTATGCACGAGTGAAAGATAGTACAAATCAAATCGGTAATTATGTAACAGGTAATATAACCAATATTGACAAATTAGCACCTAATGGTTTTAATCCAAGTGTAACAACCAAAACCAATAGTGCAACATTAACAGGAAGTACGACAGACCAAGCAAAAACGAATGCAAATGGAAGTAGTGGAATAGCTAAATATTACTTTAGCAAAGACAATGGAGCAACTTGGGAACCAAGTGCAGGGCAGACAGGTACTAGTTATACTTTCAATAATTTAAAGCAATCTCAAACCTATACCTTTAAAATGAAAGCAGTAGATAATGCTGGTAATGAGAAAATAACAGGCAGTGTTACGAACCAAACTCAGAAAGTACCAGATTTAAACACAAGCAATACAACTTTTACATATACACCAAATACATGGACAAATGGAAATGTAGTCGTAAAAATAGCTACGACAGTTAGTGGATATACGATTCAATATAGTACAGATGCTACTACATGGAAAGATTACCCTTCTGCAGGAGTTACTATGACAGCCAATGGACCAGTTTATGCAAGAATAAAAGATAGTACAGGACAAATAGGCTCCTATGCAACTGGTAATGTAACCAATATTGACAAGACAATTCCACAGGCAGCTACTTTAAGCTTATCCGGTGCAGGAACAGTAACATCTAATCCAACCGTTTATGTTACAGTAACTCATAAAGATAATGAAAGTAATATAGAGATTAGTAAAGCAAAATGGGTATTTAATACTAATGGAGGAGCGATAGGTACCAATAGTGCAAGTTATACAGGAGGAACATTTACAAGCAATGGACAAAAGCTAACCATTCCTATTTCAACAGATGGAACCTATTATTTACATGTTCTAACTATAGATAAAGCAGGAAATGCTAGAGAAACCATTTCTAAAGCTATTACTATGACAACAAATAAACATGCACATACAGGAAGTGCTAGTAGTGGAGGAGGATGTTATACAGTTCCTTACTACCATTATTCTTATAGCGTACCAGTCTATTGTTCAGGTACCCTAAGATATACAGGAACAAGTGGTACAGACCATGGAGATAGATGGTATAAATTTAAATGTGATAGCTGTGGAGCTAGTTATAATTCTTATTCATCAACAGGAGCCGTTATAGGAAATGGACATAAATCTATTTCTTGTAAAGAATGGCTAGGAACGGTTATTTCTACAAAAACAGAATATGCAGATGGTTATTCTGTACCAAGTGGGGCTACTTTAGTTTCTACATCTTATCAAATTAGCTGTGGTATAAATGCAGGACAAATTGTATCCTATACAGTTTCTTATTAGTCTAGTAAAAAACAGAAGAATTTTTGGATTCTTCTGTTTTTTCAATAACCTATAAAAACTCTTTCATTTTATCAATATTATTTTCTTGGAAAGTAATAAATTCATTTAGAATGTCTTTCACATTATTTTCTGCATGAGGATTATGATTAATTAGTTTACGAGATTCAATGACACCCATAGTGTTTCCTTGAATTAGCATTTCAGCAATATGAGAATTACTTTTATCTGTCATAGTATTCATTTGTACACCCATCCAACTCATCATTTTATCTTTAACAGGTGCTTCATCTGGTATTTCTCCATAGGTATCAAATTCTTTGTTTACTTTTTCCACAATTTCTCCATAACCGGCGTATTGACAGCTTAAATTTTCCTTCATTGTCTCATCACCAATCTTATCTGTTACATAAGAGATGGATTCCATCCCCATTTTAGCCGCTTTACTGATTTCATTTAGTATAGTTAAATTAATATTTTCATCCATGATTAAAAAACTCCTTTCTAAATTAGTTTCTATTAGTGTGTCCAATTTTTATAAAAAAATAAGAAAAATATAAGATGGAAAATTAAGAAAATAAAAAACAAAAATTATAATAATTTATGTACTATTATGAAATAATTAAAGATTAGTTAATATTAAGATTAAAATTATGAAAAATTCAAAAATGAATAAAATGATGATAAAATTGTATAAAGTAATTAAACTATTTGTATGCACATTAGTTATATAAATATAAGCTGAAAAAAATATCCTAAAAAATCAAATTAAAAACAAATAATGCTTTTAATTTGATTTTTTAAAGAGTGTGAAGCATGATAACATTATGTTAAGCTACTTGAAAAATTTGTAAATAAATCAGTATAACCAAATTCCAATCCAGCCGTCATCTCCAGAGAATGGAACGCCATCACGATAAACATCATACTTAACAGTATAAGTTTGATTAGTAAGGGGAAAACGAAGCGTTTTATTTTCCCATTTTCCATTTCCAGTAGTTGTAAAGGCATAATTCATTTGAACTCCATCGGAAGCATAGATTTCGACGACAATCTTGGTTGAAGAATCAAAATTTTGAGTCTCAATGGTAAATTCATTTGAAGTTAAAAAAGGAGAACAATTTATCTCAAAATTTCCATAAGACCGACTTCCATCATGATAATGATTAGTATAGCCTGCAATACCAACTCTGGGCATAACTGAAGATACCAAGGAATCTTCAGTTAAAGAATCTTTTTCGGAAGCAAAAACTTGCACATTTGCTATAAGGCAAAAAGTTAAAACTGTAATAAAAGCAAAGAATTTTTTCTTCATTAGAAACCTCCAATCAATATATTGCTTCACACTCTTTCATTAAAAGGTTATTAGCCATTTAATGCATAAACAATAAAAAATATATGTTAAATCTTATTTATTATAATACAAAATTAATAATAAAACAATATAAATTGGAAAAAAAATACATATTTTACAAAAAATGTAATAAAGTTTATAGGCATTTCAAATTAAAAATAAGTATTTATAAGAATTACAAAAATTTGACAAAGAAATCAGTTATTAAAAATCCAGCAGATGTCTATTATTAGTTTTCCTTTTTATAACATGAAATCTCTGAAGTACTTAATAAATAAGAAAATATAATAAGTGAATAATATTTATCCAGTAACACTTTTTATAATAAAAGTAAAATTTATATTGCAAAAAGAAAAAAATAGATATATAATTGGAAAAAAAAGGAGATTGAAAATGAAAAAGACAAAATTGTGGAAGAATGTTTTGATAATAGTAGGAATTATTCTAATTATCGTTGTATTGTTTGTATTAAGAAAATTTTTTATTTTATCCAATTTAGAAGAGATATCTAAGAATACTTTAAACTATAAGAATTATTATGCTGAGTTACATACCTTACAAGGAGATAGTGTAACTATTAGAAAATCGTATAATAAAGACTCAAAATATTTAACAATAGCAGAATTCTATGGAATGAATATAGAAGAAAATAAAAAAATTACCATATACAAAAATGGAGAAGAAAGGATTGGAAAAATACAATCTGGAGAAAATAAAATAGGTATTTTAAATCAAGATATGGTTGGTGGATTGATTGGAATAAATGCATACGCAACCTATGGTATGGATTTTTGGGCAAAGCTACAATTAGCAATAACAGCTAGAATTACGGAGGAAGAATGTTTAAGTAAAAATTGTTATTTAATAGAATCTGCACATGGATGGAAAATGTGGGTAGATAAAGAAACTGGACTAATTATTAGGGAAATCAATGGAGGGATTGTGACAGACTATAATTATATATTTGATTATGTAACTGATGAGGATATTAGAAAGCCAGATATTTCTGATTGTAAAATACAAGGAAAAATTAACTGAAAAAAGATTAGAAAAAACATTTACTAGAAGGTACTGACCAAAAAATGAAATATTTTTGGATAGGTACTAGGTAAATTGGGAATGAACTCCGTATTGTACAGAGCTCATTCTTTTTAATTTGCTCTTAATTCTTCTATTATAATCTATATATTCTATAATACTTTTTCAAAGAAATCGTTGAAAAAATAGTATGAGTAGTATAGAATAAAAGAAAAGACAAAAGAAAGGAAAAGATACATGGCACAAGTCACATGGACTAAAGAACAAAAACAAGCAATTGAAGAAAAAGGAAGTAACCTATTAGTAGCTGCAGCTGCGGGAAGCGGAAAAACGGCTGTTTTAGTAGAACGTATTATTCATAAAGTCCTAGATGAAAAAATGGATATAGATAAAATGTTAGTCGTTACTTTTACCAATGCAGCAGCTTCAGAAATGCGAGAAAGAATTCTAGATGCTATTTATAAAAAAATAGAAGAATATCCAGACGATTTACATTTACAAAGACAAATTACCTTATTAAATAAAGCTAGTATTTGTACCATTCATGCTTTTTGTCTAGAAATCATACGAAACTATTTTTATGAGATTGATACCTCTGCAAACTTTCGAATAGGCGATACCGCAGAAATAGAACTGTTAAAACAAGAAGTCTTAGAAGAAGTGTTTGAAGAACAATATAGCCAAAACAAAGAATCTTTTATAGAGTTACTAAACACATATGCCACTTATCGAGGAGATGAACCACTAAAAGAACTCATACTAACCATATATACGTATATGCAAAGTATGCCATTTCCAGAAAAATGGTTACAAGAAAAAGTAGAAATGTTCCATATAGAGCAAATACTAGATGAAGATTTTGCAAATACTATATGGGGAAAAATTCTATTACAAGACTTGTCAGAAGTTATCTTGCAAAATATCTATACGTTAGAAAATATAAAAAGAAAATTAGACCAACAAATAGAACTAGAAAAATATGCACAAGTAATTGGAAGTGAT
>CATXTS010000082.1 GCA_958402495.1 uncultured Clostridiaceae bacterium | reverse complement strand
CAGGATGTACTGTATAACCTGTTGAAGTATCCACCAATTCATTCACATTTGTGCAACGTTTTGCTGTTTGAATTTGTCCGTTTTCATCATAATACGTATCCGTTGTCCCTATTAAGAATTTAATATCAAAAGTTTGATTACTCGTATTCATTTTATATGCATATCTTGGTATCCACACCCACATACTTCCATCTTCTGTTTGGCTATTGGCCCACTTTTTGCTATTGTAGTTATACCAGTCTGTTTCATCTGCGCTACTATTCTTAAATTCTCCTTTGGAACTTTCTGTTGGGTCTATAAATTTAATCGCTTTCATTCCTGTAGCTAACACTGGTTTGTTAACTCCTTTTTCTACGATATAGGTTTGACCCAACGCTTCATCAATCTGTTGTTCTAAACTTGCTAAACCACCTAATTCTTCTTTTTGGCTTTTATCGGTATCTTCTTTTGCTTTCTGTGCTTGTGTAATAATTCCATTTTCACCTACTAAAGCATTAATCGCTACACCTGCTAAAATAATTAATACAATAATCGTAATGACTAAGGCAATTAAAGTAACACCTTTTTCTTTCCATTTTTTCTCCATGTTTCCTCTTCCTTTCTTTTTCTTATGTTTTCCAGTTTTCTAATCTTTATACTTTGTATTTTATATTACCGCTTGGTTAATGTCAATATACTTTCTTTTTTATATTTTCTCTTTTTGCTCCCTCCTTTTCAACTAGAATTATGTAGTCTTGTAATTATTATAAGAAGCTAGTTAATAACTAACTAGCTTCTTATACTTTCTCCTATTTTAATAATTTTTTTATTAAATTATTTTTACCTTTTAGAAAAAAAGAAACCTCTTACGAGGAAAAGAAATGTTTTTCATTTACTTTTTATTTAGCTTATAAATGAATAAGCTTACGGGTATTTTCCAATTCTGCGCGAGCTTTCGAAATAACTTCCTTTGCCTCATTGACAGACATTTCCTGCGTACAAACCTGGCGAATAATGTCAATTGCCTCTTGTCTCTCTTCTCGCATAATTTTGTAATCCGGCATCTGCCTTGCAAAAACGCCTACACAATTTGTCAGTTGACTTACCGGACAAATTTCAAGTGTCCCAAGCAAATCATCACAAATATGAATTGCAGAATTTAACTCCTCAACAAGTGTCCGAAGTTTTGATGTCATAGATAACATAGTTACCACCTTTCTGTGGGTTATACCCTCTAATTGTATTTACAGAGATTATCTGTATAAATATATTATATCTGTTTTACATAATTTAAATATAGTTTTTATGTTAATCGCATTATAATAAAATTATATAGGATACTTATAAATGGCTAGTTTATAGCCTTGCCTGTCTTTGACAGAGGTACGAGAGATTTTGGAGGAACCAAATGGATACTTTACTTTCAGGAATTATTGTCAATATTAGAGAGACATCGGAACTGCCGGAAGCCTTGCAGGAATTCTTAAGTTACGATGACCAGGGAATCAGTGGACTGGATTTCATGTTAAAAGATGCTAATCTGGCTAAGCGGATTCCTAAAAATGTTAGGGTAGAATATGAAGCCTTATATGGCACCCTTTCTTATAACTTGCAGTCGGAAATCGACAAGCTTCGCGAAGCGCTTACGCAGTTGGAGGAAAATCCTAAGCCGGTGATTCATGATATCATCCAGCATCTCTATGAGGAAAAGGCACAATAGCTTTTTCCTCCCCCTAAGGGGGATTTTTTTTTATCTTTTATCCTTTCTATTTTCTTTTATATTACCATCCTTGTTAAAATTTTATACTTTCTATTTCTAATCAAACCTTTTTCTTCACTACTACCTATTCTACTTTC
Organism: uncultured Clostridiaceae bacterium; assembly: GCA_958402495.1. Taxonomy (GTDB): domain Bacteria; phylum Bacillota; class Clostridia; order TANB77; family CAG-508; genus UMGS1663. The sequence goes on along the minus strand of CATXTS010000082.1, from coordinate 7,325 downwards.
TCTTTTCTTACTTTTCCTTATTTGACTTTTTTCGACTTTTCTTTTATACTAGAGCCATCTTGAACTATTCACATATTATAAAGAAGAGGTGATTATTTTGTTAAAAGAATTCAAAGAATTCGCAACTAAAGGAAATATTATGGACATGGCAATTGGTGTTATTATTGGTGGTGCTTTTCAAAAAATTGTAACTTCTTTGGTAAATGACATTATCATGCCAGCTATATCTATCTTTACAGGTAAAGTAGACTTTTCCGATTTGGTACTTACCATTGGAAATGCCTCTATTCACTATGGAAATTTTATTACCACTATTGTAGACTTTTTAATTATTGCTTTTTCTATTTTTATTGCTATCCGCTCTTTTAATAAATTAAGCAATACTACTATAGAAAGCGCTCAAAAAATCGTAAGTAAAACCAATTTAGATAAAAAAATAAAGAAGAATAAAAAATCCAAAAAACAAGAAGAGACAACGCCCCCTATACCTACTACTAAGAAATGTCCCTATTGTTGTAGCCAGATATCTATAGAAGCTACTAGATGTCCTCATTGTACTTCTGTCTTAGAATCAAAAGAAATAGAATCTACAGAATCTGTTTCAATTTAATAGAAAATAAGAAGCTTTAAAATGAACAAAGTAGAGTTCACTTCAAAGCTTCTTTTTTATCAATATATATTTTTCTCCATATTATGCATTAGATAGGCTTTCATAATAAGCCTGATATAGCTTACTATAATACCCTCCACTACTTAACAATTCCATATGATTTCCTTGTTCAATAATCGTTCCATGGTCTAAAACAATAATTTTATCTACATTAATAATTGTCGATAATCTATGAGCAATAAATATAGAGGTCTTTTCTTTCGAAATTTGGTCAACTGATTTTTGCACTAATTCCTCGGTTTGTGTATCAATATTGGCCGTTGCCTCATCTAAAATAAAAATGGATGGGTTATGTGCAAAAATTCTAGCAAACGATAACAACTGTTTTTGTCCTGCAGAATAAGAATTTCCTCTTTCCTTGGATACTTCTTCTATTCCATTTGGCAAACTTTGTACAAACTCTTCTGCAGAAGCTAAACGAATTGCCTCTTCTATTTCTTCATCCTCTAATGTTTCATTTAAAGAAATATTATCTCGAATGCTTCTAGCAAAGATAAATGGGTCTTGTAAAATAATACCTATATTTTTTCTTAAAAAGCGCAAATTGATATCTTGAATATTAACTCCATCTAATAAAATTTCTCCTTTTTGTATTTCATAAAAACGATTAATTAAATTGGTAATAGTTGTCTTTCCAGACCCTGTTTTCCCTACTAGAGCAATACTTTGTCCTGGTTCAATGGTAAAGCTAACATCTTTAAGCACCCAATTTTCTTCCTCATAAGCAAACCATACATGTTTAAATTCTATTCTACCTTCTACTTTTTCTAATACTCTACCCTCTTCAAAATTTTCTAAACACTGGGTATTTTCTAAAATTTCATAAATCTTATCAATTGATACCAAAGCTTCTTGTACCGTTTCAAAATTTTCAATTAAACGATTGACTGGGTCAAAAATTTGCTTAATATAAGTCGTAAACATATATACAATACCCACATCTAAACCAATTCCCCACCAGCCATTTGTACAAGCACATACAATGATAGCCACACCAAGATTCTCTAATATTAACATGATAGCTGGTAAAAAGCCTTCTGTAATTCCTAATGGTAATCGGCTCTTCCAAAACTTATCTGTTAAATCTTCACATTCTTTCTGCTTCTCATATTGTCTATTGAAAATTTTAATTAGTTTTACGCCATAAATACTCTCTGCTAAGAAAATATTTAATTTTGTTTTAGCATCTTTAGAAATATTTTGTAATCGATTACTAATTTTAGTAATGACCACAGAGGTTATGATAATAAATGGTATGACTATAAAAGTCATTAAAGCTAACTTGCTACTTAAGAAAACCATCATTCCTAATAATGCCACAATAATGAGTACATCTTTGATAAATGTCGTTATAACATCTTTAAATAAAGTCGTAATGTCTTCTACATCATTGGTAATTCGAACAAATAAGGTACCTGCCGGTGTTTTATCATGAAAAGGAATATTGGCATATTGAATATATTTGTATAATTTATTACGAATATGATAAATGACATTTTCCCCCATCATGCTGGTCGTTGTCATAACAATAAAATTTAGAATATTCCCTATTATTACAATAGCTAAATAGATAGCACCAATTAAACCTATGGTAATAGCACCTTTTTGGTAAATATTTAAACTCAAGAAATCATCAATAACGGTTTTTACTAAATATGGTTTTGCCACTTCCCCTATATTAATGATGATAGCCAGCACAGATATAATGATAATCGTCTTTAGTTGTGGTCTAAGCATCTTCCACATACGCTTCATCGTTCCTTGTTTTTTCATCTGTTTTCTCCTTCTATGCTAAAAAGTTTTCTTCTTTAGACGTTTCTTTTTGATTAGCTTGTTGTGTATAAAAAGTATAATATGTACCTTGTTTTTCTAATAACTCTTCATGTGCTCCTTCTTCTACAATTCTTCCGCCATCTAATACCATAATATGGTCTGTGTCTTTCACATCTGAGATACGATTAGAAATTATTATACAAGTTTTTTCTTTTGTTAGTTCCTTAATATTGGTTAATAATTTTTGTTCTGTACGATTATCTAGTGCAGAGAAAGTATCATCAAAAATAACAATACTACTATTATTTAAAAATGCTCTAGAAATCACTAATCTTTGTTTTTGTCCACCAGATAAATCCACACCTCTTTCTCCTATAACAGTATGAATTCCTGCATCCATTTCTTGAATTTCATCATAAATAATGGCTTTTTTAGTAGAGTCTTCTACTTCTTTATCTTCATATCCTTCCTTAAATAGACCAATATTTTCTTTTAACGTTGTAGAAAATAAAAAGTTATCTTGTGTAATATAACATATATTACTACGTAAAACTTCAATTGGTATTTCATTAATATCTCTACCATCTATCAAAATTTTACCATTTGGAACATTATATAATTTGGTTAATAAATTCATTAAGGTTGTTTTTCCACTTCCAATAGTACCAATAATGCCTAGTGTCTGTCCTTTCTTAATCTTTAAATTTATATTTTGTAAGACATTATCTATACATTCTGGATAATGGAAAGATAAATTTTTAATCTCTATATCGCCTTTTAATGCCTCTTTGTTTTCTACTTTTTTTACAGATATTTTCTCCTTTTCTAATGCAAAGACTTTTTCTAATCGCCCATAAGAAATCTGTCCTCTTTTAACTTTAGCAATCACGGCTGGAAGCCAAGATACCGGTCCTACAAATAATGCAATATATCCATTAAATGCTACTAATTCTCCTATGGTAATGGTCCCTTCTAAAACTAAATGGGAACCAAAAATTAAAGCAATGGCATAACATAATCCAAAACAAATATCAATACACATAGTTAATAAATTAGAATGCACATCTACAGCATTATTACTACTACGTAATTTTCTATTCTTTCTAATAAATTCTTTTAATTGTTCTTGCTCACATACATATGCTTTAGTGGTTCGAATACTGTCGGTACTTTCTTGTACATATTCTGAAAAGGCAGTAAAATTCTTTTGTGCCTTTCTAAAATTTAACTCTACATATTTTCTAATTTTTACGACTAAATAAGAGGCTAAAATAATTGGAAAAATAACGGCCATGGTTAAATAGATATTTACCCCTTGTGCCATAGAAAAAATCGCAATTATAAAAGTAAAGACTATTCTACTGCCATGGGATAATATACGATAAAAAGCAGACCTAATCTCATTGGTATCTTGCACAAAGTAAGACATAATCTCGCCATTTTTAATATTTTGGATTTTTTCCATCTTTATCTTTAAAAATCGTTCAAATAACTTATCTTTTACTTCTTTTTCAAATCCTCTAACAATATATCCTTCATAATATTTCCAAATTAATCGAACAATCAGAGCAACCAGACATACGCCCATTAATAGAAATATCGAATTGGTTATATTCTGCCTATTTTCTTCTATTTGATATAACATATCTATCATATTACCAATAATTTTAGGTGGATATGTTAATAAATAAATATTGATTCCAATTAAAATTAAAAAAAATACAATATGCCACTTATATTTTTTCAAAGACTTCATCATAACTTCTTTCATCTGTTTTTTCCCCTGTTTCTTTTCTTACGTTATCTCTTAATTTACTTTTCTATTATACCATACTTCCTTTTTTTGGCAAGAGTAAAAAACATTAAGTTTGGAGTTCTTAGAAAATTTTTGAAAAATATTTCTAAAGTTTCTAACAGATTAGAAAGCAAATTTGTAATGGATATGATTTATGGAATTTCAAAATCAAAAAAGATTTATATAATTGATGAAAATTATTGTAACGTTTTAGGAGAAATTCCTGTGTTTTTAGTAAATACTAGCAATATTGTAAAACCATTAGAAAAAAATAGGACAATTTGAGAATTGTAAACGGTGGTTTAAGTAGAAATAAATCTTTTGAAAAGGGATATCATTATACAGAATTTGTATCAGCAAATAATATAACATTTGAAGGAATAATAAAGTAGTAACTTTATTAGAAAAAAGACATTAGATTGATATATTTTTTTCCATTGAAACCTATCTATTTAGTATCTATCTAGGTCATTTGAGGCATACAAAAAGTCATTCCTATCACAAGAATGACTTTCTATATAATTTCATTTTTATTGCAAAAAATAAATATCTCTTTGTTATATGGATTTAATTTATGAAATTTTGTTTTTTACCAATTGTTTCTCCTCTTCTACCAAAACGTACAAGGAAATTTTAAAGTACTAAGACACAGTTAGCACCGCACGGAACCCACCATAAGAATCACTAATGCCACCATTACGATAGAAATAGAAAAGGCCGGCATTTGAACCATACCATAAAGATCCTCCACGAACCGAGAACGAATAATACAAACCTGGGTAATACGAGGAGTCACTATACCACGAACTACTTCCGGTCCCAGTCGTAGATGTCTCATAGATACCATCACCATAAATTAATGTGTTTTTCTTATAGTTATTGCTACTTGCTGTATTTAAGTTCGTATCATTATCGGCTATTCCTGTATTGTCTGTACTACTATCAAATGGATAAGTTGTTGTATATTTGGTACTGGCTGTTTTCAAGCTACTTCCATCATAGGCTATACTTGCTCCATAATCTTTTAAATTACCATGACTATTGGCTACATAGGCTGCTGTTCTTTCCCATGTTCCTCCACTTAAGTCATATATTCCATAAATGGTTCCTGTACTACTAGCTTTGCAACCATTTAATTGGTCCCATGTATACACTCCATTATTAGCGGTATTTCCTGTTGTTCCATTAATATTTGCTATTGTTTTTATTGTTTCTCCGTCACTAGAAGATGCTGTTGTACAACCAGTTACTGCATACACACTATCGACTCCACTCTTTCCTGCTGTATTCGTTCTTTTTGCTCCTCCACTGTTTAAGCTTATATTATTGACTGCAATATCTGTTCCATTTAAACCATATTTACTTTGGCTTAAGTAAGCTACTGCTCCCCATTCACTGTTCTTTATTAAGTGGGAGTCTGTGCTTCCTGTTAACCCATATATATTTCCATTTTCAGTCATTGCTTTTGCTATGTTAAAAGCATCATTATGAGTAATATAGTTCATACTATACGTTATTGGTTGGAATGTTGGGTATTTAATAGCTGTTTTGGTAGAGCCATAAATTCCATCTAACCAGTTACGCGCTGTTTGAGTAGAATCAGAATCTGTTCCTGCCTCTATATTTTTTACCCATGCAGTAGTTTGAGTATAATTTACACTACTTGCTTTAACGGGGGCTGAGTTATTTCCGCTAGCATAACCTGCTTCAAATTTTGCTACCCATATTCCGGTTAATTCTTTATCCCATCCTCCATTTCTATAGCTAATGGAAGTTTCATCAGTAAATGCTGGATGTACAGTGTATCCTGTTGTTGTATCCACTTGTTCATCTATATTTGTACAACGTTTTGCTGTTTGAATTTGTCCATTTTCATCATAATAATTGTCTGTCGTTCCTATTAAAAATTTGATATCAAATGTCTTATCTACTTCATTTATTTTATAGGCATATCTAGGTATCCATACCCACATACTTCCATCTTCTGTCTGGGCATTTGCCCACTTTTTACTATTATAATCATACCAACTACCATCAGTACTTTCTGTTTTTTCTACTTTTCCTTTTTCACTATTCGTTGGTTCTACAAATTTAATGGGTGTCATTCCTGATGTTAATTTTGGTCTATTAACACCTTCTTGTACATTAAAACTTTCTCCAAGTGCTTGGTTAATTTGTTCTTCTAAGCTAAGTAATCCACTTTCTTCATTTTTCTTTCCTTCCTCTGTGTCATTCTTTGCTTTTTGTGCCTGTGTGATAATTCCATTTTCTCCAACTAATGCATTAATGGCTACACCTGCTAAAATAATTAATACAATAATTGTAATGACTAACGCAATTAAAGTTACACCCTTTTGTTTTGTCTTTTCTTTCATACCTTCTCGCCCTTTCTTTTTCTTATGTTTTCCATTTTTTCAATCTTTATACTTGTATTTTATATTACCTTTTGGTTAAAGTCAATATTTTTACTTTTTATTCTATTCATTATAATATTTCTTTCTATACTTTTTAATTTCACGATTCATTCATTTGTTTATAATTTTACATAATAAGAGCAAACTAGAATTTTATTTCTAATTTGCTCTTTATCAAATGGCTATTTTTTTACTAAAAATATTACTTACTTTTAATTTCTTTCTACACTATAAAATTTTTAAAGTGCTAAGACACAGCTAACACTGCACGGAACCCACCATCATAATAGCTATTGCCACCACTACGACTAGAGGAGAAGAGACCAGCACTCAAGCCATACCAGAAATCACCACCGCGAACCGAGAACGGACTGTCCAAACCCGAATAGCGCAAGTAGTCTTCATACCATGATGCGTTTCCAGTTCCAGCCGTAAATATCTCACGGATACTATCACCATAGATTAGGGTATTTTTCTTATAATTATTCGTACTTGCTGTATTTACGTTTGTTTCATTATATGCAATACTTGTATTGTCTGTACTGCTATCAAATGGATATACTGTTGTATATTTGGTACTGGCTGTTTTTAAGTTACTTCCATCATAAGCTATACTTGCTCCATAATTCTTCAAATTACTATTTCCATTTGCTACATAGTCTGCTATTCTTTC
>CATXTS010000081.1 GCA_958402495.1 uncultured Clostridiaceae bacterium | reverse complement strand
AACTTTTACTGATATTTTTGATACTTCTTTTATGAATACATATACAAACTGCTCAAACATAAATGATTTTTTTGATAAAGGTGGATTTTCAATTAATTCAAAACAAGATTTCGAAAATATTGATGAAACAGTTTTAGATAAATATGTATCTGCCTCTACTTCTTTTAGCAGTTGGAATGAAATGTATAAAACTGCTAGTGTAGAGTATGCAAAAAAGAATTTATTCTAATTTTGTTATACTTAAATTATTAAGTGATTGAATTAGTTTTTTTGCTCTTTCTAGCAAACAAACTAATTCTTTTGCTTTCTTTATTTCTTCATCTGCATTTGTTTTTACTTTTAATTCTTGCTCTTTTAATTCCATAACGTTCTCCTTTCCATTATAAAAGCACCAGAATTTAATCTGATGCCTTGTTGTGATTTATATTAATTCCTTAAACTTTTCTATTGCATTATCATAATATCTAAAAGTTTCTACTTCTTTGTTACTATATCTTGACTTATCATAAAATACTTTTCCATACACTTCTGTTTTTAAGTTATTCCTATTTGCTAACATACCTATTTTATTTGCAGTTACTCCTAACATATCTCCAATTTCTGTCGCCGAATATGTTTTCTTATTTACTTCTGGTAATGGAATAATAGGCTTTCCTGCAATTACTGCACTTGCATAAGAACAACATACTTGCCTATACTCTGGTATTTGTGTTTTTTCTGCTAATTTCATAAGAACACTTGCCATTCTTGCCTTTGAATTATTTAGCTTAGCTTCTGCTGTTAATTTTTGATATTCAGTAGTTTTAATCAGTTTATTTTCGCCTTTTCTTAAAGACTTAATAATTCCTCTTACTACTTTTCTGAATTTCTTTCCTGTTTCTGTCCTAGACAACATTGTTACTTCATAAATACCGTCTTCAGTAAATACTCTTGTGTTTTGGGCACCCCCCACAGGGTGGGGTACCTTTATAATGAGCGAAAATTCTTTGTCTTTTAAATATCCGTTTTCACTTATTAACTTTTCTAATCCCTTTTTACTTGCATAGCCCAATACTTCTGATAGCTGATTTATAGTCATAAAAACCTCATTATCTCTACTATAAATATCACATTTTATATCATTAAAATTAAATGATTTTACTAATTCTAAATTTTCCATTATGCAACTACCTCCTTATTATTTTTTCTTTCTTCATATACTTGTTTAATGAAATTATTACTATCTTTAATTTGATAATTTAATAACCTAAATATTGCCATTGTCATTGTTTGTGCTGTTCTGTATTTCTCCCTTACTTCGTTATCATTCAGTCTTTCTTCTCTATTTTTAAAACAATTTTCTTCCATTAAAACAACCATATCTTTTAAATCTTCTAGTTCACAATTCATACTTTCTAATTTACTAAAACTTTCTTCTTTTATAGACATAATAAAAGAGCCTCCTTTCAAATTTTACTTGAAATAGACTCTTACCTGTGATATACTTATATACAGGTAGAGTTTATTTCTACTTGGTAAGAAGTCCATATATCCGCCAAGATATAGTCATGGGCTTCTTTCTACTTATAATTTAACTTTTCTTTCAGATATTCTCTTACTGACTTACTATTGTAATCAATAAGTGAGCCAAAATATCTTAATTCTTTTTTTATCTTCATGTCATAGTTTTTATCTTCTAAAATATTATATTCTTTTTCTATTTGTTGTATTATAGTTTTATCTTTATCCTTCTGAATAATTTTCAAAGAAATAATATCTTGTCTTATCTCTTTTATTTCTACCTCAATACCTTCAATTTCAAACTTTGTATTTTCATATTGATAGAAAAAATCTGATGCAAAATCTACTAGTATATTCTTAGCAATCCAGTAATCATTATCTTTTAGCATATCTGTTATTGCAATATTTGCTAAATCATTTTGCGTTCTTTCAAGAATTTCTGACAAAGTCTCAAAGTCATCATTAACATTGCAATCTAATCGAAAAGTTTTTTGTACAAAGCCTTTCTTTTTTAACATTTTATCCTCCTTTCTTTTTCAGTTTTCAAATTTGATATCATTTTTGATATCTTAAATATACAGCATGTCAGCTAATATGTCAAGAGGTATTTTAAATATTTTTGTAAAATAAAAACACCTACTTAAGTAAGTGTTTTTATTATCTCTTCTAGTTTATTTCTATCCCATAATACCACTCCCGCACACTCTGCTTGTTCTATAGCATTATGTGTAAAATAATTATTTGTAATAACTAATGCAACATGACACTTGTAAAATGTCTTTCCACTATAAGCTTCTTGTACTGCTTTGTTACCTACTACATTAGAGTAATTTTTACATTGAATAGCATATCTAATTTTATCTTTTTCTGCTATAACATCTATACCATAATCTCCTGACTCTTTTGTTGTGAATGTATATGTATATCCTAAATATTCAAATAACTTACATATAAATTTTTCAAATTCATATCCATTTAAACTGTCTATATTCTTAATGTTACAATTTTGAATAAACGAACCTTTTGTTTTGATTTCTGGAATTTCTTGTTTTAGTTGTAATACTTCTGTTTCTAATTCTTCCTTTTTTTCTTGTAATTGAATATAGCTTTCTTCTAACTTTTTTAAATTATGATTGCTTTCTTCTAATATGATAATTTCATTTTCCAACTGTTGCTTTTTAGCTTCTAAAACTATGATTGAAGTTTTTAAGTTTCTTTCTTGTTTTACAATAGTTCTAAAATTATTAATTTCTTCTAAATCTATTTTATTTTCTTCTTCCTTTAAATTCTGTATCTCGTTCAGAAGTGCTGTCTCTTCTTTTTTCAGTTTTCTTACCTCTTTTATTGTAGACTTGGAAATAATATTTATTATAATTTCTCTATCATAAATAATACATATCGAGGCAATAGTAAAAAAAAATAGAAATCCACTAAATGTATTTTCAACCAATATTAAGCTAATCAAAAAAGTTATTATTCCAATTAACAATATTATATATTTTTTCTTCAATTTTATCTCCTGATTTATTTATATATTATTAATGTTTCATAAGATAGTCCTTGAGTTCCGCCTATTTCCAGTTTTATATCTATAATTTCATATCCTTTATTTTGAATACTATCAATGATTTCATTTATCCTTTCTGTATATAACTCCTCTGGTTTATTTCCATTTATTATTCCTGTATGTATTAAGATTATATGCTTGTTGCCATTTCTAGGTTTTAAATTTATTTCAGTTGAAACATTGTTTTTTCCAAACATAGACTAACCCCCTTTTATTTTTATAAAGAGAGTATATTACATTGTGGCCTAAAAATCAATAAAATTTTACAATATTTTACTTTTTATCCTTTAAGTAATTTTCTTTGTTCTTCCAGAGTCTGTTCTTTTTCTTCAATTTCAAATAATTCTTTATAATTATCTCTAATTAATACTATTTTAGGATTTTTACTCATACTATCTGCTCTTATTAACTTATTTGTAACCGCTTCCTGCAAATTTATTTCACGTTTTAAATCGTCTACTATCTTAACTAAATGAGTTTGACAATAAATATTGATTTCTAAATATCTACTATTCCAAAATTCTTGGGGTTTTATGTCAAAATAATATGCCAAAGGTTCTATTGCATAAATTAGTTCTATTAGGTTTTTAGTTTCTTTTATATTTTGTATAATTTCATTTAAGCCATGTATCCTTGAAACTGTGCCTCCTGAAATTGTTTTTCTGCTATCTTGCTCATTGCATTTTCTGCTGATTTCTGAACTAATTCGTTCATATTCATTGTTGATAAAGGATTTGATGTCAATTCTTTTAGTTCTTTCTTTGACATCTTCTTTTTGAAAAAACCCTCTTCATTCAATGCCTCTGCTATCTTTTCATAAATATTATTAACTGTAATACCTTCTGCTCTACAATCATCTATAAAATCATATACTTTATCAGAAGATTCAAATGCACTTTTTCCATCTTCATTTTCTGCTAATTTATATATTATTTTTGATAATGCTTCTATATCACACGTTGCATATACTTTTGTAAATGCTTCCTCAAAATTCTTATTTTTTAGTAGGTTAGCTATATCTACTATTTTTCTTGTTTTTAGTACTAAATTAATTGTTTTATTTTTCGTTTCTATTATCATTTCTTTCTCTCCTTTGCAAAAGAGAGCAAGAGAAAATCTTGCTCTATATTTTTATTCTTAAAATTTTGTTGAATCCGCTTCAATTGGGTAGCCATCTGTTTCAACAGTCTCAGACTCTTTAAATACTCTCATTGTATCTTTTATAAAATCTCCATCGCTTAGTTCTTGCCCTGCTATATCTACTGTACATTTTACAGTCTGAACCAATGGTTTATCTTTAGTTTTTGCAGTGCTTTCTGGATATTTTACAAATAAATAAATTGAAGTATCTGCATCAGCAATAGCTTTTATTGTTTTATGTGTTTCTTGTATGAATAGCATTTCAATATCTACCGCTTCCGCTTTCCTTTTTCCTTTAGCCATTCTTTCTTCGTCTAAATCTAATGCGCTATATGTTTGTCCTTCTTTTAAAGTTTTTAATTGTCCAACTTTTTGAACATATCCTATTTTTGTTTTCTCTCCTATCAATGTAGTAGCATATGATACTTCTGCTTTCATTAATACCTGGGGTGTAGTGGCGATTGGTGTTGATGTTTCTCCTGCCATTTTAAATTCCTCCTTTTTTTATTTTATAAATTGAAACGAATTGTTTAATCCGTTATATTTCACTTCATAAGTGACTGCGATTCCATACTTTTGAAGTATAGAATCATATATTGCTGGACTAGTGTTAATCCTTACAAAATTAAATTCTTGAAGTTTTGTATCAACTTCATTTGTCATTTCCATTGCTTGCCTTTGTTTTTCATTCCAGCAAGTTATAGATATTTGAAATGTAGAAAGTATTGGAAATCCATTTTCTGTCTTGTTTACCGATTTTAAGGGTGTATGTAGTTCCAATATTGGAAATTTACTTTTTGTATTTGGATTGCTTAATATAGGCTTATTTGTATATAGTTTTTCTAATTTTTCATATACAATATCTGACAAGCTTTTTATATCTAAATCATACATATTCTTATTCCTCCTAAAAAGAAGAAGAATTTTCATCCTTCTTCATATTTCCAAATATAATTATAAGCAGTTCTGTATTTACCTAAGCAACATGCCGAAATGTAAGTTTGCTTATATCCAGTCATTCTTTGTGCTTCTCTTGTACTCCCATATCTAGAAATTTCATTCATTTTTAAGTCATATTGTATAACTTCCTTAGATAAATGATTATCCTTTCCATATCTTGCTTTTGAAAGTCCTGTTCTATTCCTATGCTGACTATTTTCTCTTATCGTACACCATTCTAAATTGTTTGCATTATTATTTAATTTATTTCCGTCTATATGGTTAACAGTTTCTTTGTTATCTGGATTTGATATAAATGCTTCTGCTACTAATCTATGAATTTTTGCAGTTTTTTCTTTTCCATGCTTTGATAAATGTAAATAACCATATCCAAACTTGCCAACTCTAAACTTTAATATTTTGTCTTTTTTATATTTATTATTACCTAAGCTCTTTACCCTTCCTAAATTACTTATTTGATATAATCCTTCATAGTTTTTTATATCTTTCCATATTTCTTCCATTTACTATGCACCTTCTATTTACAAATTTCTTTCAATATTTCGTCTATTTTCTTCTTTGCAATTTCTACATTCTCATTTCTACTTTCAAATTCCGCATTTTCTAGGAATTTATTTGCCTTTGCACCTACTGCTACATAAAATTGAGTATTATTAATTGTTATGATTGGATAGTTTAAACTTCTTCCTACTTTATGAACTGGAATATACCATTCTGTGTAACCAGTTTCTAAGAAATGTTTAGTCTTTCCTATATGTTCCATCTCAGCATATTGTCCGAGTTCCAAAATATTCGAAAAACAAATAAGATTGATTATTCTCAGTCATAAATTTGGAAGGGTCTGCATAAACCCTTCCTTTACTTTCATTAGTGGACATATCTATCATTTCAACTATAATTCCATCTTCTTTATGACCTTTTTCAAGCTTTATAGCATAACCCCTTATATTTTTTAATATGTCTTCTAAAATTACATCTTTAATTTTTGGTAGTTTTTGAACTATAGCTTCTATTTTTTTAAAATTATGCTTTACTTTTATTTCACAATCTAATTTCATTGTATTTTCTCCATTAAATATAAGTATGTGTTTCCTATTTTATTTTTATCTGTAATGCGGTATTCTGGTGTAAATTTAGCTAACTTTGAAATATCTTCAAATGATATTCCATTTCCTTTTTGAATATCATAATCTCTTGTTGTTCTTCCTTTATAAGTGCTATAATCTACTTCTCCTGTTGATTTTCTGTCTAATTCATTTACGTCTTGTTGCATATTAAGCCAAGCAATGTTTTTGCATTTCCATTTTCTTTCTGGTTCGCCGTGGTCTTCTATTTCCTCATATTCACTAATATATACTTTTGTTAAATCTCTTAATAACATTATTTTAATATCCTTATCTGAACTAAATCTGTTCTTAATTTCTTTTCTATATCATTAAAGGAGCTAGATACACTACCTTCATTTCGTGAAAGTAGTCCTTCTGCTCCTCTCTCAAGGTACTCCGAAATAACGGCTTTTTTTATGTATGGAAATAACTTTTCGTCATCTTTCTTTCGATTAGAAGCATCTACGGCAATAGAAGTCATGTCGTCTATTATATCTTGCAATACATTGTCTGTATCATCATAATAATTTGCCCCTAATCTTTCTTTTATTTGTTCTAACATTCTATTGCCTCGCTTTCTATTTAGTCTTTATTTCATTTACTGTTGGCTCTTTATCTTTTGTCATTGATTTCACTTTTTCCCATGCAGAATTATGGCTATATGCAAATTCTTGCACATAGCCTTTCACTTCTACTACTTCATTCGTTTGTTTATTCTTAAACTTCATCTTTTTTACCTCCTATCCATTTGTTACAATTTTACATACTGGAATAAATTTGTGTGGATAATATTTTGTTCCGTCACTATTTTTCATTAAATCCCAGTTAGCACCATCTGCAAATTCTGTATCTTCTGGTGATGTTGTTTTTTGATTTGCTTTTAAGTAGCTAAATCCATATGGATGTAATACTTGTCTTTCTCTTGAAATTAATTCAGTAGTTCCTCCTGCTACTTTTGCATGTCTTTCTCTTTCAAATGGAACATCTACTGGTAATGGTTCTCTTTTAAACAATCCTTTTCCTAATACGTAAGTAATATATTTAGTAGTCTTGTTTCCTTCCTCTCCTGTTACTTCTGATGTATATGCATCATCTACAAGAACTGTTTTATTCCCCCATTGAGCAATATTAGTATTTCTTTGAATGCCTTGTTCATCTGTATATTTAATATACTCTAATAATTGCTTTTTAGCTAATTCATTAGCAGGTTTAGAATGCATAATGACTAATTCAAATTTCTTATTTTTATCTCCGCATGCTTTTTGTGTTGCATCATATATAGCAGTTTCATCCATTACTTTATCTAATACTAATGTATGTTGTTCTGCAAACTCTGCTCCTCCTACACTTGTAGAAGCAAAAATTCCTTTTAAAATTGCAATCAAAGTATCTTCATTTATATCATCCCATCTATCTGCAAATTTACTTGCAATTTGGTCTAATGGATTTAATCCTGGTATTAAGTCCTTTGTATAATCTTTTTCTTTTCCTACGATTGCACGTCCATATGAATGTACTCCATAGTAATATGTATCTAATCCTTGTCCTTCTAGGTCTGTTACTCCATCATAGTTTTGGGATTTACCCTCAAAATTTCCTACTACTGGTATCATTCCATATGCTGTTGTTGATTGATTAGCAAACATATTTCTAATTTCTGAATCACTTTCAAAAATATTTGCTTTTAATAAAGCATTCTCTCTTTCTTTTGGTAAGCTTTGAATATATCTTCCAAATGCTTGTGGGTTGTAAACTTTGTTGTCAAATACAGCTATGTTATTATCTGGCATAATAAATCATCCTTTCTTATTTATAATTTTCCATAAATTTTTCATAACCACTTTTAGGTGTGGTATCTACCTTTTCTCCTGTTTGTGGTGGAGTTTCCTTAGAATATTCGTTAATCACTCTTTCTCTTTCTGATTTTGTAGTTTTTTCGAATATATCTAATTTTTTTGAGATACTTTCTGCTGTTTCTTTTTCAAAGTCAATTGTTTTAATTAAGTCTAGTGATATTCCTCTGTCTCCGGCTTGTCTTAGCGTTTCTGCTTCTAAATCTCTAGCATTTAATTTTCTTTCCGCTTCTTCTGCTCTTTTTCTTGCCTCTTCTAATTCATAATTTCTTTTTTGGTCTTCGTCCATCTGCGCAAGTTTTTCAGCTTCTTTTTTCTTTGCCTCTAACTCTTTTAAAACATTATCTCTTTCTTTTTGTTTCTCAGCATTAAGTATTTTGTTTAATTCATCTCTAGTAAAAAGTTTTTCTTCTTTTTTATTTTCTACTTTTGATGATTCTTCATTTTCTACACTCTCGGCAGTAGATTCCAAATTTTCTTTTTTTCCTTCGTTATCTTCCATAACAAATTTCCTCCTTTAACTTTTACGGTTAAGTTATAACCATATAGCTTGTTTCGGTAAGCCACTCCAAATTTTCCTTTGTTCAAGCTAACTAGGATAAAACGCATAAAAATAAGACATATTGCTATGTCTTCAATTTTGTATGCAGATTAGGATTTGCACCTAACATATTAGCTTTTATCAACCCGCTTGTTTCTTAAGTCGCTCTTGGTATCTAACTTATGCCCCTCAAAGCGTCTACTATTACTATTTAGAGATTAGTGGGATACGAACTCCACTTTACCGACATCCTCTTGCTTTTACCGCTATGTCGTTTGCCTTTCGACTTTCAGACTCACACCACTTCACACTATGTTTTGCATTGTGCTACTTTCGTCCTCAATCTCCATTTAGTTTTACCATATCTAATATCAAACTAGATATGTCTATTCCGCCACTACACATTTATTTCACAATCCTTAACTATATAATACATAGTTAGTAATCGTTGAAAACTAGCCTAATTTACTTTTCCAAAGTAAACCCACCATTTAAATATATC
>CATXTS010000080.1 GCA_958402495.1 uncultured Clostridiaceae bacterium | reverse complement strand
TACTTAAGGAAAAAGTTAAGAATTATATGCTAAACTTTGTTATAGTAAAAACAAGAAGAGGAGGAATAAATATGCATTTACAAATAAAAAGTAAAAAGAAAGTCATTCGAAATAGCATCATTTTATTGGTAGTGATTGGATTGGTGAGTATTTTTATAATACAAGGTACAAAAAATAAAGCAGAAAGCATAAAAGGACAAACAATGGTATTGGGAAAAGATGGATATGATAACCTTTTTTCTTGGCAAGGAAAAAGTTATAAAGAATTTAAACAAAATAAAGGGAGTTGGGCTAAAAAAGCTTATTGGGACGATAAAATGGAAACCGAAGGTTGTGGGATTACAGCGATAGCCATTATTGCTAGTGGTTATGGAAAAGAAATAACGCCAGATACCTTAAGAAGGTCTTATTATCCTCATTTAGATGGAGATAATATTCCTAAAGTTTTGAAAAAAGATTATGAAATTAATTGTACGGACTTTGTATACCAAGAAAGCTATTTTACAAAAAGTTATATTTTAGACCATTTAAAAGAAAATAGACCAATTCTAGTATGTGTAGTCAATAAACCTAGTTATAAATGGACAACTGCTTCTCACTATTTAGTATTACTTGCCACTGATGAAGAAGAAAAAATCTATGTGTCTAATCCAAACGGAGAAAGAAATACGAGTAAAGCATCTAATTGGTATGAGGCAAAAGATATTTTACCCTATATTGTAAAGGCGGTATTTATCACCCAATAAGAAAATATAAAAATTGGAAGAAAAAAGAAGAGGCAAACTCTTGTTTTTATAATAAAAGTATAGTATAATAGTGCTGTATTAAAAAAACAGGGGGCAAAAATGAACGATAAAATTGTAATTAAAGGCGCAAAAGAACATAATTTAAAAGATATCCATTTAGAAATTCCAAGGGATAAATTAGTGGTTATCACAGGGCTTTCAGGCTCACGGAAAATCTTCTTTAGCATTTGATACTTTATATGCAGAAGGGCAAAGAAGATATGTAGAAAGTTTGTCTGCCTATGCTAGACAATTCTTAGGACTAATGGAAAAACCAGATGTAGAATCTATAGATGGTTTATCACCTGCTATCTCCATTGACCAAAAAACAACTTCTAGAAATCCGCGTTCTACGGTAGGAACGGTTACAGAAATTTATGATTATATTCGTTTACTATATGCTAGAATTGGTGTTCCTTACTGTCCAAATTGTGGTAAGAAAATAGAAAAACAAACTATAGACCAAATTATAGACACCATCATGGAATTGGAGGAGGGGTCTAGAATCCAAGTATTAGCACCAATCGTCAGGGGCAGAAAGGGAGAATATATTAAACAACTACAAGAATTCCAAAAAGATGGTTTTGTAAGAGCTAAAATAGATGGACAAGTAGTAGAATTATCAGATGATATTACCATAGATAGAAAGAAAAAACACAATATTGATATCATAGTAGATAGACTAGTTATGAAAGCAGATATGAGAAGCCGATTAACCGAATCGGTTGAAATTGCCTTAAAGCATGCAAATAATTTAGTAACGATAGAAGATGTTACACATGGGAAAGAAACACTATTTAGCCAAAACTATGCTTGTCCAGATTGTGGAATTGGTTTCGATGAACTAACACCTAGAATGTTCTCTTTTAATAACCCTTTTGGAGCATGCCCAACTTGTACAGGCTTAGGATTTTTAATGAAAATGGATGAAGATTTAATTATTCCTGATAAAAATAAGACCTTATATGACGGGGTAAAAGCCTTTGGGGCAAGTACCATGAAAAAAGGAGATACCATGGCTAAAATGTATTTCGAAAGTATTGGAAAACATTATGGTGTAGATATATCCGTTCCTATAAAGAAATTACCAAAAGAGTTTTTAAATAAGATTTTATATGGTACAGGTGATGAAAAGATAGATTTTGAATATGCCTCTATGGCAGGTGTTCGAAAGTTTACAGCACCTTTTGAAGGGATTATTCCTACTTTAGAAAGAAGATACAATGAAACCAAATCACAAGGTATGCGTGATTTTTATGAACTATATATGAGTGATAGTGATTGTCCATCTTGCCATGGTGCTAGACTAAATGAAACTAGTTTAGCAGTAAAAGTAGGAGATAAAAATATTAATGAATTAACCGATATGTCTATTACGAAAATAAAGACCTATCTAAATAGTTTGGTATTAAGTAAAAAAGACCAAATGATTGCAGACCAAATTTTTAAAGAATTAAATAAAAGATTACAATTTTTAGAAGATGTAGGATTAGACTATTTAACATTATCTAGGCCAGCAGGTTCCTTGTCTGGTGGTGAGGCACAACGTATCCGTTTAGCTACACAAATTGGCTCTGGTTTAACAGGAGTACTATATATTTTAGATGAGCCAAGTATTGGTTTGCACCAAAGAGATAATGATAAATTAATTGCAACTTTAAAAAAATTACGTGATTTAGGCAATACCGTTTTAGTAGTAGAACATGATGAAGATACAATGTATGCTGCTGACCAAATCATTGACATAGGACCAGGTGCAGGTGTACATGGTGGATATGTTATGGCACAAGGAACTGCCGAGGAAGTAAAATTAGCACAAGGTTCTATCACAGGAGATTATTTAAGTGGTAGAAAACAAATTCATGTGCCTAAAAAGAGAAGAAAATCCAATGGAAAAGCCATAGAAGTAAAAGGTGCTACAGAACATAATCTAAAAAATATTAATGTTAAATTTCCACTAGGACAATTTATTTGTGTAACAGGTGTATCTGGTTCTGGGAAAAGTACACTAGTTAATGAAGTCTTATATAAAACGGTTGCCAGAGAAATGAATGGTTCTATGGAAAAACCAGGAAAGTGCAAAGAAATTAAAGGTTTAGAAAATATAGATAAAATCATTAATATTGACCAATCTGCCATTGGTAGAACGCCACGTTCTAATCCAGCTACCTATACTGGTGTATTTGATATTATTCGTGATATTTTTGCAGGAACGAATGAAGCTAAAATGCGTGGTTATGAAAAAGGTAGGTTTAGTTTCAATGTACAAGGTGGCAGATGCGAAGCTTGTAGTGGAGATGGTATTTTAAAAATAGAAATGCACTTTTTACCAGACATTTATGTACCATGTGAAGTGTGTAAAGGAAAACGCTATAATAAAGAAACACTAGAAGTTACCTATAAAGGAAAAACCATTGCAGATGTGCTAGATATGACCGTAGAAGAAGCGTTAGAGTTCTTTAAAAATATACCTAGAATCAAGCAGAAAATCCAAACTTTATACGATGTAGGACTAGGGTATATAAAACTAGGACAACCTTCTACAACTTTATCTGGAGGAGAAGCACAGCGTATTAAATTAGCTACAGAACTTTCTAAAAAAGCCACTGGAAAGACTTTATACATTTTAGATGAACCAACGACAGGTCTTCACATTGCAGATGTACACAAATTAGTAGATATATTACAGCGTTTAGTAGATACCGGAAATAGTATTATTGTCATTGAGCATAATTTAGATTTAATTAAAACTGCCGATTATATTATTGACTTAGGACCAGAAGGTGGCGATAAAGGTGGACAAATAATTAGTGTGGGTACACCAGAGCAAATTGTTAGAAATGAGCAAAGTTATACAGGACAGTTTTTAAAGAAATATTTAGAGAGATAATCTGTCAGTGAGATAAGAAGTATCAGTAATAAAGAAAAAAAGAGAAAGGACATGCACATGGGGAATAAGTGCACGTCCTTTTAAAATTATCTACAGTTGTTATTGTTGTTGTTTTCTATTCTTTCATTGCTGTGATTGTTGTTATTGTTTTTGTTCTTGCTGTTATTATTGTTTTTAGAATTGTTGTTATTGTTATTATTCTTTTCTGACATACAAAAGCACCTCCAATCTTGTTTCAATTATATTTTGAACAAAATACACAAAAAATATTCAAAAAAATATACTTTTGTAATATAATATAAAAAATGAAAAAATAGACAGACATATCTAATGGTAAAAATAATACAATAAAATAAGAAGAATAGATAAATGAGAAAGAGGAAATGCTATGTTATATAAAAATGAAAAGTTAGAAGAATTTAATCGATTTATAGAAGGCAAAAAAATTGCAATTATTGGAATGGGTGTTAGTAATATTCCTTTATTAGATTATTTTTATGAACATCATGTAAAAGTAACTGTTTTTGATAATCGAGAATTAGAACAAATCGATGAAAATGCCATTCAAAAAATTAATCAATATCAAATGTTATATTATTTTGGAAAAGATAATTTAAAACATTTACAAAATTTTGATATGTTATTTCGCTCACCAAGCGCTATGCCCTTTATTCCAGAAATAGAGGCAGAGGTGGAAAGAGGTGCTATTCTAACTTCTGAAATTGAAATGGTTATGAAATTAACACCAAGTAAAGTCATTGGCGTAACAGGAACCGAAGGAAAAACCACTACCACTACGATTATTAGTGAAATCATGAAAAAAGCAGGGTGTAGGTATTTTTTAGGTGGTAATATAGGAACACCTTTATTTACACAAATAAAAGATATGAGACCAGAGAATTTTGTAATATTAGAGATGAGTAGTTTTCAGTTAATGAATATGGAAGAAAGTCCAGATATAGCCATAGTTACCAATATTTTCCCTGACCATTTAAACATTCATCGTTCTTATGAGGAATATAGAGAAGCCAAAACCAACATATTTAAACATCAATCATCAGCAGGAATCGTAGTATTAAATTATGATAATGAATTTACAAGAGCATTTGCAAAACAGGCTCCCGGAAAGGTGATTTTCTTTAGTAGTAAAGAAAAATTAGAAGATGGTTATATTTATGATGTCCAAGATGAAAAAATAAAATACTGTCAAGATGGTGTTCGTAGACATATTTTAGATAGAAAAGATATTAAGTTACGTGGTATTCATAATTATGAAAATATTTGTGCAGCTATAGCAGCTACAAGTTCTATAGTAGACACACAAACGCAGATAGAAGCAATTAAAGCATTTAAAGGTGTAGAACATAGACTAGAATTTGTAAGAGAAATAGAAGGTGTAAAATGGTATAATGATTCTATAGGAACGAGTCCCGCTAGTACCATTTCTGGACTAAAAGCATTTGATGAAAATATTGTATTATTAGCAGGTGGCTCTGATAAAGGACTGGATTATACACAAGTGGGGGAGGCTATTGCTGAAAAAGTAGGTATTCTAATTTTGATGGGTGTTACAGCTCCTAAAATTGAAGAATCCACTCAAAAAGCCCTATTAAAGACTGGAAAGACGATGCCAATCTATCATTGTAACACTTTTGAAGAAGCTGTTCATTTAGCAAAAGAAAAAGCACAAAGAGGAGATATTGTTTTACTGTCACCTGCTAGTGCAAGTTTTGATATGTTTCAGAATTTTGCACAAAGAGGAGATTACTTTAAACAATTAGTAAAGGAATTATAAAGAGCGACTATCCCCATACCAAGACGAATTTTTCTTGGTATTTTATATTTTCTTATCACCAAACTGGAAGTTATAGCATACGATAATACATAAGAAGGAGGGAAAACTATGTATTATCAAAGCTATGAAGATTATATGCGTCATGTTTTAGGATATCCTGTAATGGATAATTATTCTGCCAATACATATGAAGCATATCCAAATGAATATTATATGCCACAAAGAAATTATGAGAACGAATGTACAAATGATGTAAGTCAAATAGAAAGTTTGTACCCAGACATTTATAGAATAGTAAATCCTATGGTATGCCAAGCTTGTAATAATTGCAGAAAACCTATGAGTAAACAGGTTCTAGAAGAGATGACAGAAGAGATTTATCAAAAAATTAGTGTCAATCAGGAGATAATGGTACACATCAATGTAGATAATAGAAGCAGTAATGAAATGACAACTAAAAAAGAAGTAGAAAACAGAAGTAGTCTTGACAAAGTAAACGCTAGTACAACAAGAGCAACCAATATTACAAGCACAAATACAAATACAGTTAGAAATCCAGTTAGTAAACCAGTAGAAAATAGGGGAGAAGAAGAAACCAGACAAATTAGAGTTAATAATCCACTATTAAGAGACTTAATTCGTATATTAATATTAAATCAAATATTAGGAGGAAATAGACCTCCTCAAAGGCCACCAAGACCTCCATTCCCAGGTCCAGGCATGCCACCACCTCCACCACCAGGAGGACCTCGGAAGACCACCTTTTCCTGGAGGACCAAATAGACCAAGAATAGAACCAAGAGGCGGATATGATGAATATTTAAAATTCTAATGAAATAAAAAATCATATAATGTTAAGAGAATAAACTATCTTCATTTTAGAAGATGGTTTTTCTTTTTTTGAAAAAAATGGATAAAAAGGGAAGTATTGGCATATAGAAAAAAACGAACGTATATCTTATCAAAAAAAGGTTAAAATAAGAGTGTACGAAATTTTGAAAGGTGGGTATAAAAATGAAAGTAAAAGATTGTATGTGCCATGAAGTATCATGTGTAACGCCAGAAAGTACAGTAAAAGACTGTGCAAAAATTATGTGTAATAAACATGTAGGATGTATTCCTGTATGTGATGCATCACAAAATGTAGTCGGATTAGTGACAGATAGAGACGTCATTTTAAGGTCTATTGCTTGCGATAAAGATGTTAGTCAAACACCGGTTAGTGATATTATGAGTTGTAGCGTTTGTTGCTGTAATCCAGATACCGATATTGAACAAGCAGAAAAATTAATGTCTCAAAATCAAATTAGAAGACTACCAGTTGTTGAAAATAATAAAATTGTTGGAATTATTACACTAGGCGACTTATCAGCAAATCAAAATGTTAGTACAGAAGGTGTATGCGAAACACTAGAAAATATATGTGGGTGTCAAGATAAAAATGCTGAATAATTAACAGACAAGCCTCATATAATAATAATAGGTATACTATGGAAGTAGATTTCTTACTTTCATAGTATTTACATAGGACAAGGAGGTACATATGGTAGTCGATATGCATTATTGGACAAAAGTATTAAAAAAGCTGTTATGGTTAGCTTTATCTATTATTGGTATTTATCTAGCATTTAGATTAGCAGTTTTTTACATGCCTTTTTTAATTGCTTTTATCATTGCTCTATTTATAGAGCCAATTATTCGTTTTTTAATGAAACATGTAAAATTGAAAAGAAAGACAAGCGCTATTTTGGTTTTTGTAGTAGCACTCTCTGTTATTATTGGCTTGTTAGCTTGGGGAGTAATTACGTTAATTTCAGAATCCTCTAATTTATTAAATGGTCTAAACGGATATTTCGAAAAAATATCTAGTCAATTTCAATCCATTATGTCTCAAATTGATTTGAGCAAATTACATTTATCGAATGATATTGTTAATATGTTGCAGTCTTCTGGTACAGAAGTATTAGGCACTGTTTCTGAGTGGGTAAAAAACGCTTTAACAGGTCTTTTAAATGTCATTACTTCTTTACCAACTATTGGTGTTTATACAGTCGTTTGTATTTTAGCCTTGTATTTTATTTGTACAGATAAAATTTATATGTTAGACCAATTAGAACATCATCTGCCAGAATTATGGGTAAAAAGAATAGGAAAACATGTAAGAGAAATCGTAAAATCTTTAGGATGTTTTGTAAAAGCAGAAGGTATTTTAGTTTTGGGGTCTTTTATTATTTGTTTAATTGGCTTATATATTTTTAAATTTGTAGGACTAAATGTAGAATTTCCACTCATTGCTGCACTATTAATAGGTTTTGTAGATGCACTTCCTATTTTTGGTTCTGCAACTGTCATGATTCCTTGGGCCATAATCGTTGCCTTTAATGGAGACCTTACATTAGGTGTTTCTTTAATAGTATTACTAATTATTATGGGTATGGTAAGACAATTTATGGAACCTAGGGTAGTAGCTGGTCAAATTGGTATTCATCCTATTTTTACATTAATTGCTATGTATACAGGTTTCCGCTTTATGGGGGTAATAGGTATGCTTATTGGTCCAATTATTTTAATTATTTTAAAAGACATATATGCAACCATTATTGATAAAGGGGTTATGAAAGCCATATTTGATAGAGAATAATATTAAAAGTGTCCAATTGTACCTGGTACGGTTGGACATTTTTGTCCATAGAGGACAGAGATTTCTTACATAGAAAGCGTATTAATAGAGAATAATGTTGACATTAACATAAAGTGGATGTATAATAAAATAGAAATTCAGTAACTGTTCATTCTTAAATAAGGAGGAAAGTATATGGAACAAAAAAAGATGATTAAAGAAGCAATGCGGCTTTATGAGGAGGCTAAAGAGACATTAAGTAAAACACATGAGCTAGTCATAGGATTGACAGCTGGCGAGAAAAAACTGGCTGACAAAATCGGATGTGGCTGGGAGATTAATATGGATGAACTTTCGGCTAAAGAGTGCGTAGGTGCGTTATATATTGCTTGTATAAGCTACGCCGTTAGACGAGAAGTCATCTTAAAAGGAAACGCTGATGACACGTATGATAAACTCAGGAGTGAAAATCAGAATTTACCAACCGTATATTATTGGTTAGGAGATACAGCAGATTTGAACCCGACAGAGGATATTGCACATATGCACTCTGCGATGCTTTAAAGTATCAGAAAAAATGGGGAAGCTTTAAACGGCTTCCCTTTTAATTAATTTAAGAAAAAACCCCCAGTTATACTGGGGGTAAAAGAAACTTATAGTTTTGAGCAGAGTAACAAAAATCCCACTCGAACATGATATAATATTTAAAGTTTGACGACAATAAATATTAAAAATGAGAGGAGTGGGACGTATGAAAAGTCCATACACAGAAAGTTTATCACATACAACATATGAGTGCAAGTATCATATTGTGTTTGCACCAAAATACAGAAGAAAAGAAATATATGGAAAATTAAAACAGGAAATAGGGTTAATATTGAGAGAATTATGTAGAAGGAAAGATGTAGAAATAATCAAAGCGGAGGCTTGCCCAAATCATATACATATGTATGTGAGTATACCACCAAAAATAAGTATATCAAGTTTTATGGGGTACTTGAAGGGCAAGAGTACGCTAATAATATTTGAAAGACATGGAAATTTAAAATATAAATATGGGAATAGAGTATTCTGGTGTCGAGGATATTTTGTGAGTACA
>CATXTS010000079.1 GCA_958402495.1 uncultured Clostridiaceae bacterium | reverse complement strand
AAATATGAAAGAAAAAAATGTTGTATAACTAAAGTTTGGTTATACAACATTTTTTGTGTGTAATAGAAAAAGAAATATAAAGTAAAAGAAAAGTTAGCTAGAAAAAAATGCTTTTTAGTATAAATAGAAGATTACATAAAAATGGTTGAAAAGAAAAAATACAAAAGAGAAAATGTAAAAGAATTCTATATAGAGAATAGAAAAATGAAAAACATAAGAAAAAGAAAGGAAGAAAATTATGAGAAAAAACAGTAAAGAAAAGGGAATTACTTTAATTGCACTAGTTATTACCATCATAGTATTAATTATATTAGCAGGAGTGTCTATGAATACTTTAGTTGGACAAAATGGAATTATTAATAAGGCACAAGAAAGTGGAAAGGTAACGCAAGTAAGTCAAGAAAAAGAAATGATAGAGCTAGCTGTTATAAATGCAAAATTGGGAGAAAAAGGTTATCAAGAAACAAGTAGACAAGCATTCCAAGAGTATTTCGATAATTCTCTTGGAAAAGATACAGTAACAGTAGAAGATAACCAAGATACCACATTCCTTGTACAATTTATAAAAAGTGGAAGAAACTATTTGGTAAAAGAAGATGGAAGTATATTATCGATGGATGAAAAATATAGGATAGCTAGTGTAGAGGATTTAAAGAAATTTCGAGATGAAGTTAACAGTGGAAACACATTTGAAGGAAAATATGTAATATTAGAAAATGACATTACATTAGATAAAACACAACAGTGGGAACCAATAGGAAGTTATCCCAATGATAGCCCTACGCCAGATGCCCCTCAAAACAAGCCATTTAAGGGAATATTTGATGGACAAGGACACAAAGTAGATGGAGTTTATATCCATACAACAGAAAAAGTAAAAGGATTATTTGGTATTGTAGAAAGTGGAGTTATTAAAAACGTAGGAGTAGGAGAAAATAGTAATATCACAGGAGGTGTAGGAACAGCAGGATTAGTTGGTTATACGTATAAAGGCACATTAGTAAGTAATTGTTATAATCAAGCAACAGTAACGGCAACAGGTTATAATAGTGGAGGAATTGTTGGTGTTTGTTACCTAAATAATAAAATAATAAAGTGCAATAATAGTGGTGTGATACAAGGAACCAGTCGCTGTGGAGGTATTATTGGTTATAATAAAGAAAATAATGAAATAAGGCAATGCTTTAATGTGGGAGAAGTTAATGCAAATGGAAATTGGATAGGAGGGATTATCGGATTAAACATAGATGAAAGTATAGTAGAACAATGTTATAATGTTGCTAAAATTCAAGTAACAGGAGACGACATTGGTGGTGTTGTCGGAAAAAATGATAATGCTATTCTAAAAGATTCGTATAACATTGGACAAGTAAAGTCAACAGGAAAATATATAGGAGGAGTAATTGGACACCTTCAAGGAGGTAGGATAGTTAATTGCTATAATATTCGGAACGGTTACAGAAAGTCAAGCGACCGAGATAGGTGGTGTCTTAGGAAAAATTAGTGAATCCGCAAAAGCGGCAAATCAAATTGAAAACAATTATTATTTAGATACAACATTCAATAAAGTAACTTTCGACGGCATTAAATCTGTTTCAGTAGAAGAACTAAGACATTATACCAGTGTTTTAGGAGATAAATATAAAGAAGATACAAATGGAATAAATCAAGGGTATCCAATCTTAATATGGCAATAACGAAGGAAAGAAATATTATTAATTTTAGCAGAAGTAAAGATTCAAGCTTACAATGCATTAATACCAGTACTTTAAAAGATTTATTGTACTGAAATGTTATCCTTTTGTTACCCACCATGTAGGTCATACTAGATTTTGATTAGCACTTTTATAAAATCTAAATCTTCAAATTCAATTATGAAACTGTTTAAACAAATTTTATATTCTTTATATAGGTGATTTAAAAAAAATTAAGAAGGCTGAGTAGTAACAGGTTTTGCATTTTGGGGTAAAAAGTCATGAGATTTTATTGACATAAGGTATAAAAAAGTAGTATAATTAATATACTAGAAGAGTAATCTATTTAGATTACTAATAGGAAGTTCTTACCTAAAAAGAGAACGATTTAAAATTAGGTAAAGTTCAAGCCTTATAAATGACTGATTTGAAATTAGGTAATGCTTAAGCCTTATAAATAAGCAGTTTTAAATTAAGGGGGGTACATTTGAAAAAGTGTACTCCCTTAATTTAATAAGAAATGAGGAAAGATGGAAGAATTACTATTTTATATAGTTGATAAAAATTATATTAAATATTTAAGTAAATTTGAAAGTCATATAAGTTATAATAAAGATGAAATAGGACATAGCAGACCATATTTAGGAATTGTATTAAAGATAGAGAATTATAAATATTTTGTGCCTTTATATTCCTACAAAGAACATTATCAAAAATATAAAAATAATCCTAGTTTCTTTTTTATTTATGATAGAAAAAACAATCCTTTAGCAATTGTTAAATTTTCTGCTATGATTCCAGTTCCTAATAATATAAGAGTAACATCATTACTAGAATATAATGAAAGTGATAGAAAATATAAGGACTTAATATCAGCAGAATATAGATATATAAATTCTAATAAAGAAGAGATATATAAAAGAGCAAATAAAATGTATATTGCTGTAACAAAGCACAAAAACAATTTTCTTAAGACAATAGCTTGTGATTTTAAAATATTAGAACAAAGATGTTTGGAATATAACACTGGAAAATAAAAAAATAATAACAAAATTAAAGGAAGAATAAAAACGAATATAAAAGTTGTAGCATGAGGAGTTTTAGAAAAAGTATGAAGGAATACAAATATATGATATAGCTAATTGGCTTGCTAATTAGTAATTTATAGGATGGTTTCAATTGAAAATAATGTACAAACTAATAGTAATGGTGCTTTTATAAACAAGGAGGCTGAAACAAATAAAGCAGCAGTGTTATTATTTAAAATGAATGGAGTAATTATACAAAACCAACAGAATGGGAAAGTAATGATACAGGTTGTAAGGATATAGATAACAACTATAAAATAGATTATAACACAATGGAAGTCTTAAGGATTAAAAGTACAGAGAAAGATTACAGGCAGCTTCTCGTTCGTTAGATAGGAGCGAGTTCAACGGATAGAACGTTGACATACGTTTTTGCCACAATAGTGGTTATTTGTGTAATAATTATTTATGTCATGTAAACAGCCTATATCTTAAAATAGTGTAAAGAAGAATAGAAGAATTTAAATGGCAAGAACTTCCATTGAAAATACCTTATAGAATTTGTATAATAAATCTAAGGGGTGGACTATGAGAAGATTGCCATGCAAGGGAAAAAGATTATTAGAAAAAGAGTTAAAAAAAAGTTATTTATTCTTTTTAAAAGAAGCGAATTGGAATAAGGAAAGTAAAGGGTATGGCTTAATAAGAGATAAAGCACCTATAGCTAAAGAAGTGGCTAGTATTGCTTCTTGTGGATATGGTTTAGGAGCTTTGATGATTGGTGTAAAGCATCATTGGATTTCTAGACGAGAAGCTTATGAGAAAGCAAACGGTATGTTAGAAACTTTTTTACATCATGTAGAAGGTAAAAATGGATTCTATTATCATTTTGTACATATAGAAACTGGAAAAAGAGTATGGAATTGTGAGATATCCATTATCGATACAGGTATTTTTATTTGTGGAGCTTTAACAGCAGGGGAGTTTTTTGGAGGAGAGGTAAAACAAAAAGCAGAGACTTTATATAAAAGAATCAATTGGCAGTGGTATACTAATGTGAAATGTAATCAATTTTATATGAGATATACGCCTGAAAATGGTTTTAGTGGTAAATGGGATAGGTATGCAGAACAGTTAATGTTATATGTGTTAGGCGTAGCTTCTCCTACTTTTCCTATAGAAAAGAACATGTATACACAACTACCTAAAAATAAGAAGAACTATGGAAACCAAAAAGATATCATTTATACTTATTGTGGAACTTTGTTTACTTATCAGTATTCTCATGCATGGATTGATTTTAAGAATTTACAAGATGAAGAAGGAATTGACTGGTTTGAAAACTCCATTAAAGCGACTAAAGCTAATCGAGAATATTGTATCCATCATAAAGAAAAATATAAAACTTTTGGTGAAAACAGTTGGGGATTAACGGCTTGTATAGGACCAAAGGGATACTGTGTAGGGCTTGGAGCTGAACCATGTGATTCTAATTTAGAAGTAGAAAATGATGGGACAGTAGGTCCTTGTGGTGCCATTGGTTCCATTGTTTTTACACCAAAGGAAAGTCTAAAATGTATGGAATATTGGTATACGCATTTTCCCAAATTATGGGGAAAATATGGCTTTAAAGATGGTTATTATTTAGAGGGAAAAAAGCCATGGTATGCAGAAGAATACATAGGAATTGACAAAGGAATTTCTATGATTATGATAGAAAATTATTTGTCAGGAGATATTTGGAAATATAGTATGAGAAATGCGTACATAAAGGAAGGATTGAAAAAATTGGGTTTTTCAAAGAAAGCCATAAAAAAAGAAGAAGTTTTACTTTAAAGTAAGACTTCTTTTCCTTTTAAGATTCATATCGATTTTCTTTTTTTACCCATACAGAGACACTACCACCATTGGTATAGAAGATGCCATTTCCTTCTTGGTCGACATAGACAGGTTCTTGGATATTTCCAGTATAGTCATATAAGGTACAGCCAGCTAAACGTGTGCCAACATTCATCATTTTACAACCGCCATTTCCATCTGATAAAATGACAGCCATACCAGAATCTGGATGGTCATAGTCTCCTTTTCTGACCCAACCAATAATATTAGCATCATCGAAATAATCCTCTTGTGGTCCATAAGCAAAAAATTTTCTAGCAAGCATGAATCGTTCTAGTATTTTTTTCATAGGTGGAATTTGTTTTTCAGCAATGCCATAGTAATTTCCATAAAATACACAAGGTAGACCTGCTTCACGAAGTAAAATAATAGCATAAGCAAGAGGTTTAAACCAATCTTGCACCCAGGATTCTAAAGCTTGTCCTGGTTCTGTATCATGATTATCTACAAAAGTAACTGCCTTTTCAGGATTAGATTTTACTAAAGAACCATCTAAAATGGTACGCATATCATAACAACCATTACTATTAGATGCATTGAAGAAGTTATAATGTAAAGGGACATCAAATAAGGACATAACACCATTCGTTTCTTTGATGTAGTTTGTAAGAGACTCTAGGTTAGCACTCCAATATTCTCCAACAGTATATAACTTTTTTCCGGTTTCTTTTCTTAGAGTAGTAATAAAGTCTTTAAAAAATGGTGCACGAATATGTTTAACAGCATCCATGCGGAAACCATCTACATGTGTGGTATCTAAATACCATTTAGCCCATCGTAACAGTTCATTAACAACATCTACATTGTTAACGTCTACATCAGCACCCATCAGATAATCAAAATTACCATTCTCTTTATCTACTTCATCGTCCCAATGTTTTCCATAAAATTTAAAAATCGATTTTTTTTGTGTTAAATCATCCCAATCAACCCCATGAAAATGGGTCCAGTTCCATTTAAAGCTAGAATAAGTATTGGCTCTACCAGGAAATTCATATTTTGTCCAAGCACGAATAGTTCTAGGTTCTCCAATATCCTGGGTTCTATTAAGTGGATTATCTTCAATAGCAATTACATCTTCTAACCCATCAGCACCTAATCTATGATTTAATACGGTATCTGCTAATACAGAAATACCATTACCTTGTAAAACTTTAATAGCTTTTAGATATTCTTCTTTTGTACCATATTTGGTTCGAATACTACCTTTTTGATCAAATTCTCCTAGGTCATAAAGGTCATAAACACCATAGCCTACATCATACAGACCACTACTTCCTTTGTAAGCAGGTGGTAGCCAAATGGTAGTAATACCGGTAGAAGCTAAATAAGCAGAATCAGAAATAACTTTATTCCATAATTCATCTTCTGGTTTTAAGTACCACTCAAAGTATTGCATCATGGTTTCATTGATTGTTTTCAAAATATCGCCTCGTTTCATCAAAATAAAGAAAAAATCTTTTCATTCTTTCAAAAGTATTATATAATATTTTGAGAAATGTTACAATGTATTTACCATATTTTACAATATAAGAGGAGAAAGCAATGAAAGAGAAAAAACAAAAGATTGAAAATCTTATTTCAAAGAATATGAAATGGATAATTTTAGCCATTTGTACGATTATTATTCTAGAAATAGTAGAAAATTTATTACAAAATGAAATTCATATTTTGGATAATGGGGTATACCATTATATTGCTAAAATGATGTCTACACCTATGACCATTTTTGCAAAAGTGATTACTTATCTTCGGCTCTGCTTATGTAATTGTACCATTGTGTATCATACTAACTATTATATTCTGGAAGAAACGATGGGGAAAATACGTTTTTATCAATTTAGTGGTTATCTTTTTAAGTAACCAATTATTAAAAAATATTGTAGCAAGACCTAGACCAGAAGGTTTCCGACTAGTAGAAGAAAGTGGCTATAGCTTTCCATCTGGACATTCTATGGTCAGTATGGCTTTTTATGGTTTTATTGTATATTTGATTTTTGAAAAAGTGAAAAATCCTTATCTAAAATGGAGTAGTATGATAGCTATTAGTTTTATTATTATAGCAATTGGACTTAGTAGAATTTACTTAGGGGTGCATTATGCAAGTGACGTTATTGCTGGATTTTGTATTTCAATTTCTTATTTAATTCTATTTACGAATTTAATAAAAGGAAAAGTGGTAGAAAGTAATATAGCAAAATCTACAGGAAAAGAAGGAGAAGAAGTATGAATCAAATCATAACAGACCTAACCAATTGGTGTACACAAATCAATATGGATTCCATGATACATATGTTAATGGCTATTGGTATTATCATAGGGGCTGGAATATTAAGCCCTTTGATTGCTTTTATTTTTTTAAAGTTATTTTATAGAAAAGAAAAAGATATAAAAAAGATAAAAGGAAATTCCTTTTATAAACCTCTTAAATGGGTAGTAACTTGTATTGGCGTATATATTGCTATTTTAGTATTAAAGTTGCCAGATAGTGTGGTGATTTTAGCTACCAAATTGTTTAAAATTATCACCATCTTATTGATTGCCAGTGGTTTTGCCCGTATATTTAAACCAGGTTCTTATGTATTTGAAAAGCTAAAAGAGAATGAGAAATTAAAAGGTAACGACCATATTTTGAAATTTTTAAGTAAGGTAGTTAGTGTAATTGCATATACGCTTGCCTTATTTATGATAATAGCAGAATTAGGGTATGATTTAAATGGTGTTATTGCAGGTTTAGGATTAGGTAGTGTAGTTGTTGCTTTAGCTGTACAAGATATTGCAAAGAGCATGTTTGCTGGTATGATTATTTTCTTAGATAAACCATTTGCTATTGGGGATTATGTACAGTTCCAGAATCAAGAGGGAACGGTAGAAGATATGAGCTTTCGAAGTACAAGAATTCGTTTATTAAATAATAGTGTATTAACTGTGCCTAATCAAGTATTAACAACAGAAAGCATTACAAATTGGAATCGTATTGAAAAACGTCGTTATGCTACAGAATTGTATTTACCTTTAAATACCTCTATGCATAGGATAGAAAAATTAACTAAGCAGATGAAAGACTTATTGGAGAAAATGGCGCAGGTTGTACCAGATTCGGTGGAGGTACATTTTACAGAGATTTTGCAAGATAGCATGCAAATTTCTATTTATTTGTATACCAATATAACGGCTTATAACGAGTATTTATCATGGAAGCAAGAAATCAATTTATTGTTAATACAAATTTTAGAAGAAAATAAAGTAAAATTAGCATATAAAACACAAGAAGTCCATGTGAGAAATATATAAATAAAAAATAGAAAAAAATTGTATAGAAAACTTCTTTTGGTAGAAAATACATACATAGGAGGATGAAAACTATGTTTTTACCAAGAGAAGTTTTTTATGAGAAAGAAGTAGAGCAATACCCTTTAGGAAAAGAGTTATTAGCGCGATATAGAGAAAAGCAAATTCCTTGTACCATCATTGAAAGTCATAATAATATTGAACAAATGCGTAAAAAGGAAAATGTAGAGTTTCCTAGTATGAAACAGAATTTAATTATTGGTGTTCGAAAAACACATAAATTTGTACCAAATGAAAAGGTCTCTGACTACTTGGTACCATATACTTCTTCTGGATGTATTGCCATGTGTTTATATTGTTATCTCGTTTGTAACTATAATAAATGTGCCTATTTACGTTTATTTGTAAATCGTGAGCAGATGTTAGATAAAATTTTGAAGGTGTCAAAGGAAAGCCCAGAAGAGTTGACTTTTGAAATAGGTAGTAATAGTGATTTGGTATTAGAAAATACCATTACTGGTAATTTAGAATGGACGATTGAAGAATTTGCTAGACGATGTGAAGGGAAGGGAAAACTGACTTTCCCAACAAAGTTTTCAATGGTGGATAGTTTATTACCATTAAAACATGAAAAAAGGACGATTATACGTATGAGTGTTAATCCACAGGAGATAATACAAAAGGTAGAGATAGGTACTTCTCCTTTAAAACAAAGAGTAGAGGCAATTAATCGATTAAAAGAAGCTGGTTATCCAGTTGGCATTTTGGTAGCACCGGTCATTCTAGTAGAGGACTGGAAACGTTTATATACAGAACTAATAGCCTATTTAGCAGAGAATTTAAGCGAGGCTGTAAAAAAGGAGGCTTTCTTTGAGATTATTTTTATGACATATAGCTATGTACATCGTAAGATTAATGAAGAGGCTTTTCCAGATAAGATAAATTTATATGATGAAGAAAAAATGACAGGAAGCGGTAGGGGAAAATATAGGTATCAAAAAGAAGTAAAACAGGAAGCAGAAACATTTATGCGTTCTCTGATGGAAAAATATTTTCCAGATAATAAAATTTGGTATATTGTTTAAAAAATAAGAAATTAATAATAAAAAGGCTATCACCAAATGTAAAAAATAGACATAGGATAAGGATAGATAAACAATATTGTTTCCTATATAGATGAACTAGAGGTAATCAATCTAAATGTGTTTTTAGACGGATTACCTCTAGTTCCTTTTTTAATTTCTATTTTCTGCGATGACTTTTGCTACATCATAAATTAGCTTTTGTTTTTCTGAAGAACAGTTTTTTAATA
>CATXTS010000078.1 GCA_958402495.1 uncultured Clostridiaceae bacterium | reverse complement strand
CAATGGGTTTACAAGAAATGAAATTAGAATAATAGAACTAAGAACAGAGGAGGAACAATGAATAAAGAAGAGATAGAAGAAAGAATTACTTATGCAAAAAGCAAGTTTTGGGAAATAAAACACAGAGAACCAATAGAAGGAATAGAAATTCTTTTAGAGATAATACAGCAACTAGAAAACAAAGTAAAAGAATTAGAAGCGAATAGACAAGCAGTAATAGAAAAATGCAAAGAAGATATAAAAATATATAGCAGAGAAGGTTGTTGTAGAAAACAAGTAAGGGAAGGCATTGTAAGAGAAGCACAAGAAATTTTAAATATGTCAGAAGGAGAAAAGAATGAATAAAGAAGAGATGCTAAAAAAACTTAGAATATAGATTATAAGCATGAAAGCTTGTAATATGTTTTCTTTTATCTAATTCAATTCTAATTTCAAAAGAAGCATACAGTCCATTGTAGTAGATATAGCCTTTTCCCCAATAGATAAGCGAAGGATAGATACCAGCTTTCTGGTCCTGATAAGATTTACTATTGCCGCTCAATAAAATATAACAAGTCTAGTAAAGTCTTCTCAGATAAACGTCTACCAATTAAACCAAAATCTTGTATAACTTCGTTAATCTCTTTGGTCGTTTGAGGATACCCACGAGAAATGACAAGTTTTCCATTAGTAATCTGTTTTTTTAAAGCATAAGGCCTATCGTACTCGTCAACAAGTCCTGCTTCTCTTGCTTCCTTAAGACTAATATTTAGAGTAAAAGAAGAGAACTTACCAGAGCCGTTTTTTTTACTAATTAATTTTTGTTGCTTAGGTAGTATAGATTCTTTATTACAAGCTATATGCATATTCATTTTTAATTTATCCATTTTTTAACACCTCTTAGAATATACAAAAGTATACAATATTTTTAGAAAAAAAGCAAGAAAAAATGCGTACCGCACGAAAGGAGATAAGATGTGAATAAAGAAGAGATAGAAGAAAGCAAAAAATGTTTAGAAGAAACGATACAAAATTGTTATGCAGAATTGAAAGCTATTAAGTTAAATAATTTAA
This sequence comes from uncultured Clostridiaceae bacterium, assembly GCA_958402495.1. Taxonomy (GTDB): domain Bacteria; phylum Bacillota; class Clostridia; order TANB77; family CAG-508; genus UMGS1663. Next base: position 8,203 of record CATXTS010000078.1, on the reverse strand, counting down.
GAAAATATATACAACAACTAGAAAACAAAGTAAAAGAGCAAGAAGAGAGCAGACAAGCAGTAGTAGATTATCTAAAAAAAGAAATAGACACGATGGGAAGTGGACCAAATATGTATTTAGTTAAAACAGCATTAAAGGTAGTTTTAAATATGCTAGAAGGAGAAAAGAAATAGAAAAAGTCCATCATATAGATGGACAGATTCTTTCCTACAAATCATGTTTGTCGCAATAGTCTGCAACAATTCCAATAAAAGTACAACAGATGAAAAAGATGATACCAAATGCAATGATTATAGCCATACTTTACCTCCATAGAAAACAAGTTAATAGTTACAAAAAAATTATAACATAATTCATATGAACTTGCAAATACTAACCGTAGAGGTGTTAGTATGACAGAAGAACAAATATTACAGTTATGGAAGAAAGGGTATAGTAAGCATAAAGTAGCACAGATATATAAAAGAATCTATAATGAGCAAATAAAAATAGCAAGATTAGATGTGAGAAATAGACATAGTGGAAAGATGATAAGCACATACGAGGCTTTAAACAGAGTAGAAAAGATAATATTGAAAAATTTATAAAGAAAGGAGAACAAAAGATTGAATAAAGAACTTCTTGTACAATATTGTGATTTACAAAAAGAAGTAAAAGATTTAGAAAAAAGAATTAATAAACTAGAAAAACAAACTACTATGATATCAGATGTAGTACAGAATCGGATATAAGCGACATGCAGTGATTTTCGGTGTAGATATTCTAAGACAGAATAAACTAGAAACATATAAAAATAAATTAGAAATATTTTATAATAAATTATTTGATTTACAAAATAAAATAGAAGAGTACATAGAAAACATACCAGACAGTGCGACAAGACAAATTTATAGATATAGATATATAGATAATATGACATGGTTTCAAATAGCAGATATAATGAATTATAATGGAGAAAGCACACCAAGAATGAAACATGATAGATTTTTAGAAGAAAATTTATAAATGTGCGTTCATTGCGATAAAAACATGTTAAAATAGTATTATGAAAAGGTCCCTAAAAAATAGCACACTTAGAAATAAGTCGTTAGTCCAAGTGCAAATAATTTAAATGATTAAAGTTAAAAAGCTAGTTATAAATTTTATAGCTAGTTTTTTTATGATATTAAGATACTAGATAATTAATATATAGATACAGATAATGTATCCTCCTTCGCATAAAAACTTCGATGTATTAAATATAAGAAATTCTAGTTAATCTTATTATAAAAAGACAAACCCCTCGTCTCACGACAGAGGGGTTAATTAGATATGACTAACAATAATAATTATTAGATAAAGAAGTGTTATTTTTGTGATTCAAGATACTGTTTGCGAGCTACTATAAGAGACATTATTTTTATATTGTACATTTCTTCTGCTTCTTTGACAGGCAGCCCAAGCAACATCATTACACCGATGTTAGATGAACGAGAATTGTTGAGAACACTCATAAAAATGGGGTCAGGAAGAGTGAATAATGTTTTAATATTACAATTCTCCGAACATTCCCAACACCGAAAATCATTTTTACATTCTACAAAATCGGCTTTCATCATAATATACACTCCTTTGTAATTTTATAGTAACTTAATTATACTATAAATTAACATAAAAATCAAACGAGGTGAAACAAATGTATTACAGTAATATAGCAAAAGAAATAGATGAAGAGTATAAACTAAAACAGAAATTAAAAAACAAGCAAAGACAAACTTGTAAAGATAAAAAATGTACAGAATGCAAGTATCAAAATATATGTGAAGAAAAGATACCAGAAATTTGATATTTATGCAAATATATAGTATAATTATACAAGAAACTGTAGTTAGTTTATGCCCTATAGGGTGAGAAAGGAAAACACCATATGAGAAACGAAAAAGCATTTACGAGAGCAAAAAAAAGTACAACATTACGGAAGGCAGTATATGAATATCGGAAAATGTTTTATAATCCGAAAAATGTGTTGAGTTGGATATACTGGATAATACTTATTGTTTATCCAATCATACTTAATTGTGTATGGCCTAATAGAAATATTATAGCCTTATACATTGGAGACGTGATTGGAACAGCTCTGGCAGCGGTAGTAATTATATCTTTTCAATATACTGTCGCAAAAGGAGATATTGAGGATTTAGACGAATGGTGTGAGGATGAAGACTGGTAATGCCAGTCTTTTTCCTATGGAAAGGAAATTATGAATATTAATCAAAATATAAATAAATTATTATATGCACTAAAACAGAAACGGACAGATATATAAAATAAATAGCTTTCAATTTTACAGTGAAGAGAGCGATAAGTATTGTACTAAGTATCAGATACTAAAAAAAGAAAAAGTAGAAGTCTATAACACAGAGAAAGAAAAAATAGAAGTACAAGAAAAGTACAAACAAAAAGAAGAATGCTATAGCAAAGTAGATGTTATGAAATATCTAGCAGGAGAATACAGAAAAGGAAGTGAGGCAGATGGGAAATGATTATAACAAGCTAACAGAAAAACAAAAAAGATTTATAGATTATTATATAGAAACAGCAAATGCAACAGAAAGTGCTAAAAAAGCAGGATATAGTCAGAAGACAGCTAAAAATATAGGTGCTGAAAACTTGACAAAACTTAACTTTTTTATTCAGGAAAAGCTACAAGAAAAGGAAAAACAGAGAATAGCTTCACAAGATGAAGTTTTAGAATTTTTAACATCAGGAATGCGAGGAGAAATTAAGGACCAATTTGGTTTGGATGCTTCATTTCAAGATAGAATAAGATGTGCTGAATTAATGGGGAAAAGGCATGGAACATTCATAGATAGAAAAGAAATAAAAGATGTAACTCCACCTAAGATAGTAGATGATATATAATGAATGAAAATCAAATTAATTTAAAAGAAATTGTAGCACCTAGCTTTTATGATATACATAAAGATATAAAAGAAAATAGGCATACGCATTATTGGTTTAAAGGTGGAAGAGGGAGTACAAAATCGTCATTTGTAAGCATAGAGATAATATTGGGAATGATGAAAGATTCAAATGCAAATGCAGTAGCATTAAGAAAAGTTGGAGATACATTATCTACGTCAGTTTATGCACAATTGTTGTGGGCAATAGAAATATTGGGAGTTAGTCAATATTGGAGTACAAAAACAAGCCCATTGGAAATAATATATAATCCAACTGGACAAAAAATAGTATTTAGAAGTGCAGTAAATAAAGAAGATGCAAGAAAAATAAAGTCTACAAAGTTTGTAAAAGGCTATTGTAAATATATTTGGTATGAAGAGGTTGATGAGTTTTTCGGAATGGAAGAAATCCGAAAAATAAATCAATCTCTTATGCGTGGTGGGGACAAATTTTTTGTGTTTTATAGTTATAATCCACCAAAGGAAGTTGCAAATTGGGTAAATGCAGAAGTAATTATTGTAAGAACAGACAAAATAGTACATACAAGCAACTATCTTCAAGTTCCAAGAGAATGGCTAGGAGAACAATTTTTTATCGAAGCAGAAGAGTTAGAAAAAACCAACGAATTAGCATATAGAAATGAATACATGGGAGAACCAACTGGAACAGGTGGAGCAGTTTTTACAAATATTACATTAAGAGAAATTACAGATGAAGAAATAAAGCATTTTGATAATATAGCTGATGGAATTGACTTTGGATATGCTGTAGACCCAGTTTGCTATGGACAAAATCATTTAGACAAAACAAGAAAAAAATTATATATATTCAATGAAATTTATAAAGTTGGTATGTCTAATAAAAAATTGCATGAAGAAATAAGAAGAATAAAAATTGGACATAGTTTAATAATTGCTGATAGTGCAGAGCCTAAAAGTATAGATGAAATAAACTCTTATGGAGGAATAAAGGTTATGGGAGCTATTAAAGGACCAGACAGCATTGATTATGGAATTAGATGGTTACAAAATTTAGTAGAAATAATCATAGACCCTGTAAGATGCCCAAATATAGCAAGAGAATTTAACACATATGAATATGAAAAAGATAGGTATGGAAATTTTAAAAGTAAATACCCAGACAGTAATAACCATAGCATTGATATGACAAGATATTCTAGAGAAAAAGAATATAGATTTAATAAAATGAAATTTAGTAATAAACCATTTATAAATATAAATACATAGGAGGCAATAATGCTAAGATATAGTAAAGAAAAACTAGAGACAGAAAGTGCAGTTACAGATATATTTTTTAGAGCACAAAAAGAATTAGAAACAAGAAAACAACTGTATGAAAGATTTAGAAGAAAATTAACAGATGAAGAACTAGCAAGTATAACAGATGAAGATATAAAAGTACCGCTGGAACGATACATTTCTGTAATGAGCGCTGGATATTTTGGTGGAAAAGCACCAATATATAAAGTAAAAGCATTTAATAAAGATAAAAATAAAATAATAGAAGATTTGTTCGATAAGAAAACAAATACTGAACAAGATATCAAAGAAATTGAGGAGTTAATCAAACACATTGTAGATTACAATGATGATTCTTCTCATTTTTTAAGTTTAGTACTAGACTTTTTGGTAAAAAGAGCCTGCTACGAATTATATTACAAAGATAAAGACACAGGAGAAATAACAATAGCTAGAAGTGATGCATTAGAAACGGTTGCCATATGGGATTATTCATTGCCTAAAAACTTAATAGGAATATATAGAATAATACAAACAACAATGGCAAATGGTGAATATCAAAATATGGTAGAACTGACAACAATAAACGGCAAGAGATATTATATGGATACTCCAGAAAAAAGAAAAATGTTTGGAACACCAGAATATGAAACAGTATTTAAAAATGAGTCTTTATTCAAAGAAGATATAGAAATGAAAAAACCAAAATTGTGGGATAGTGATATTCCAGCTACAGCTTTTGAACAAGAAGACGGATTGTCTATATTTGAGCCTGTAATAAGTCTAGTAGAAGCTTATCAAAGATGCATACAAAACTCAAGAAATGTATTCAAGTACAATGATGATGCAATATTAAAAGTTGTAGGATATACTCCACAAAATCCATTAACAATAATGGATGAAAAAACAGGAAAAGAAATAATAAATCCAGCGAGGGTATTAGAAGATGAATATGTGTTAACTAATAGAGTAAGATATTTAGATGGAACACCAGGAGTAAACAGCGATATAGCTTGGGTAGAAAAAAATGTAAATGATACAGCAGTACAAAACCATAAAAAAACTTTAATGGATATTATATGTTTGTGTTCATTTTGCCCTAATATGACCGATTTACGGATTTACAAGTGCGGACAACAATAGTGCCTTAGAAAAGAAATTTTTTAGTTTACAACAATATATAGCAACATTTGAAGGGCAATTCAACATGGGTTTAAAAAGAAGATGGGAAATTATATTAAATAAGTTTAATAAAGACAAAGGTAAAAACTATGATTTTAGAGATATTGAAATAAAATTACAAAGAAATATTCCAAGTGATGAAACAACGATGACAAGCAATGCTTTAAAATTAAAAGGTTTCCTATCAGATGAGACAGTAATAGACCTATTGCCACAAGACTTAGACCCAAAATCAGAAATAGCAAAAATGAAAAAGCAAAATGAAGAAAATATACAAGATAATTTAAAAACTATGGTCATGATGGGACAAAATACAGATAGTACACAACAAAACGAAAAACAAGGAAACAAACAGCATGAAGTAACAGACATAAATAATAACAGCAATATTAAAACAGACAAGCTAAAACAAAACAATGTGATAAACAAGAGTAAAGCAGAATAGAGGTGTGACAAATGAATGTTTGGAAATACCACGATTCTAAAATGTTTGAATTACAAAAATTATATTTAAAAACAAGTAAACAAACACAAAATAGACTGCAAGAGTTATTAGACACATTTGATTTTAACTATGATACATTGTATGACGTAGTAGATAATAAAACAAAAAATAGAATTAACACATACATACTTGAATGGAAGGAAAAAGGTTTACTCGATGGATATTTTGGAGTTTTAGCAAAAAATATATATGCAAAAACAAGAGTGAAAAATAGCGAGATAATAGAATTGATTATATATAGTGCATATTTAGAAGAACAAAGCAAATTACAAGATACAGAATTAAACATATTTAAAGAAGATGCAAGTTATTATTATCAACAAGGACAAAATGAAGTTAATCAGGCTTTAAAAAACAAAAAAAAGACATCTGTAATACCAGATGCTATTTTTTTAGCTTTAATGGATATGGCATCATACAATAATTTTACTTGGCAACAATATATTCAAACGACAATACTATACAACACACAACAAATATATAAACAAGTAATTGTAGACCTTCAACAACAAAAAGAACTAGAAATCAATTCTAGCGAATATCAGAACATGATAAACAATCAAATTAAGCAAAAAGTAAATATAAATAATGGAAAAATATCAGGTGCAACAGATTTACAATTAATAGGATTAAACAATTTAGCAAAAGTAGAAGGAATAAAAAGCGTTGATAAAAATGCAAAAATAAGATTTATAGCAATAAGTGATGAAAATAGTACAGATATGTGTCAATCTATGAATAATATGGAGTTTTACATAGATAAAGAAAACATATTTGATAGATATTGGGGAGAAACAAAAAAAGAACTTAAATTAATGAGGGTAAAAGTAAAAGGACTAGCGCTTGGAATTAACTTACCACCAATAATGCACCATTGGCATTGGTGTCGCTCTTGGATTATATATTCACCATCAGTTGAAAATAATAGAGAAAACTTGTATAATAATCTTGATTATATAAGAAAATATAGATATACAAATAGTAAAAATCTAGATACTAATATAAAGAAAGCATTAAAAAAATTACCGCAAAAGATTATTGAATTAATAAAAGATACAAAATATATAATATCTAATAAAAATAGCTATTATAATAGAAAAGAAGACGAAATACATCTGTTGAAAGACTCTGATGAATATGAGATATTACACGAGATAGGTCATGTTGTTGAAACAAAATTAGATATATTAAGAGATAAAAAATTTATAGATATTCAAAAATCAGAGTTAGAAAATATTAATCTAATAACAGATTTACAAACATTAAAAGAGTATCAGAATATTAATTTTGTAAAAAATACAGGTAAATTTATTTCAGATTATCAAAGAAGAGTGTATGAGTATGACATAGATAATAATTATCTAATAAATTATAATACATATGCATTTAATGAAAGAACGCTAGGAGAATATTTTTCAGAAGGATTTAGATGTTACTTTAAAGAAAATAACCTATTAAAAAGAAAAGATATTAATTTATATAATTATATTAAGGAGGTTCTAACATGACAGAAGAACAAATAAAAGATATTTTAGAATCAGAAAATAAGATTGAAGCTATAAAAAAAATAAAGATTATATATCCTGATGGCTTTGATATAAATAAAATAGACAAAAGAATAAAAGATAAATTAGAAGAGCCACCAAATAAATATAATGATATTCAAAATCCAATACAAATAAGAAAAAATAAATAACACTTGCAACAGCAGGTGTTATTTTTATGGAAAGGAAGTGAGAAAACAATGAAAATAATGATTAGTCAACCTATGAGAGGTAAAACAAATGAACAAATCAAACAAGAAAGAGAAGAGCTAGTAAAAGAATTAGAAAGTCAAGGACACGAAGTAGTAGACACAGTATTTAATGACTTTCCAAACGGACAAGCAACACCCTTACATTATTTAGCTAAATCAATAGAATTTCTAGCAAATGCAGATTGTGTAGTATGTATGCCAGGTTGGGAAAATGCGAGAGGTTGCAGAATAGAAGAACAATGTGCTAGAGAATATGGCAAATTTATAATGTATTTATAGGAGGGAAAATGAATTTTCAAAAAATTTATAATTATTTAAAGAGAGGGCATAAAATTAGACTTCCAGAATGGGGAGGATACTGGTATTGGAAAAATGGAACAATCATGATACATACAAGAAAAGGAGAAGAACTAGATATAAGAGATACTAAAGACGTAGATTATACATTTAGCTTTATTTGCAGAAATGATTGGGAATTAGTAAAGGAGGAAAATTAGAATGAGTAATGAAGAATTTATTGAAAAATCAAAACAATTAGTTAGGGAATACGCATTAGAA
>CATXTS010000077.1 GCA_958402495.1 uncultured Clostridiaceae bacterium | reverse complement strand
AATGCTTTTATTAATGCTTTATGTGTTTCTATTCCATAAATATTATCTAATACTAGATTAAAGCCATACTTGCGATTTAACCACTCTTGTATGTCGTATACACAGTTTACTAGACCGTCACTAAAAATGTCTAATTTTTTATTTTCAGTCGTTTCTGTTGTATCTTCTGTAGCTTGTCCACTTACAATTTTATCAAATGGATAATTTTTGCCTGGACAGCTAGTAGCTATTGTATCTGAATGCTTCTGTATTAAACTAATATCATATTTCTGTTTTAAGTAAGATACTAATTCTTTAATAGCATTCATTTGTACTTCATTCATTGTCTCGGAGTTAAAATCCCCTTCTGCACAGATTCCAATACTATCACTATTTGCTCCATATGCATGAGCACCAACTATCGTCTCTGGGCGTCCACGATAGATTTTACCATCTTTTCTTACATAGAAATGATAACCTATTCCTGCCCATTTATTTGTATTTTTATGATAATTATGTATTATTTCTACTGATTGTAAAACGCTTACACCACTATGATGTAATATAATTCTATTTGTAGATTTTCTTTCACTGATTGCATTAAACTCTAAATTTGTTTCTATAATTTCCATTTATTTTTCCTCCTTATCTCTTAACTGTAGCAATGTTTCTTTTAGTTTGGGTGGTAATGGTAACCCCATTAAACTAGCATTTTCTAAAATACTTATTCCCTCATTTACTGCAAAGAACATTATTACAATTTCTCTTACTGCTGGTATCCCCATATGTTGTTCTATTATTACAGCTACTGCTACTACTATTAAAATTAATACTTTCTTTAAAAGACCTTTAAAACCTATTTCACTTGAAAGTTCTTTGTTATATATCCCTTTTATTATTCCTGTAATGTAATCTAATACCATTAATATCAATAAAGCCATAATTAACTTATCCCATCCGCCTAAAAGGCTTACTATAAATCCCCCTATTGTGCCACATATGACACTTATCCAATTAAATAATTTTTCCATAATTTCTCTCCTTTATTTATTTTCTAAAGCCTCTATTCTTGCTTCTAAAGATAAAAGCTTATCTGGTCTATATGTAAGCTTCATCTTGCAATTTACCTCATCTATGCACTCTATATAGTTATAATGCTTGTACAATAATAGTTTTTGAAGTTTGTTATACACAGCTTGTTGCTCTTCTGTGTATTCTTCTACATATAAGTCTAGCTTTTCGTCTAAGATATCGTATTCTACCTCTAGTGGATTCCCTTGTTCGTATTTCTCTGCAACCCATTCTTTAAATGTTTTACCGTTTAGGTCGCTATCGCTTATATGAAAATACCACTCGCTTGACGAAACGTCTTCTACTACACCAAATTTTTTGTTTATATCTGTCAAATCGTATTTAAAATAATTGCAAAGAATATTTGCTTGTTTACTTACTTTTGAATTGTAGAGTGCTTTTGCAGATATATGATATCTGTTATATGTGCTATCATAGTACCAAGCCTCTGTGCCATCAAAAATTACAGTGTTTCTCACGTGGTGTATTCCATCTTCTGCTAAATAATCACCGTTTCATCAACTTCTGATTTTGCTTTAACGGAAATGTAATTATTTGCTCTTCATTCTCAATATATTCTTCTAGATTTAAATCCTCTGATAAGCATATTCTACATTCTACAGATACTTTCTTTCCTGGTACTGCACATAGAAAGCTTCTCAGTAACATTGTTTTACTATTTATTTCTTCTTGTGTTCTTGAAGTTAAAATTACACTTCTCTTTAATTGCAACATACCACCACGATAATATTTTACATCTTGTGCAAATACCTCGGCACTATTATTTCCTGCAACACAAAAATAGCTAGAATTATCATCGCTATCGATTTCTAAATTTCTAAATTCTACCATCATCTTATATTTTGTATCTGCTTTAATAATTTTTTGAAATAATTTTGAACTTATCCATGCGTTTGCATATGTAGCAACTTCCCCCTTTGTATTATCTATCTCAAATCTTCCCCAGCCGTCGGTTAAATTTGTAAATCTAGCACTAGTTGTTCCAAACCAATAATCTCTATCTCCTTTGTCTGTAGAAAAACCTTCTCTTAAAATATTTTGATTTTGTACTCTTATATCTATACAACCACAGCCGTATTTACTATAGCTAGTACAACTCATATCTGTTGTTATTTTTATCTTTGTACTAAAATCATTGCTTAAATCTATAAATCTAAAATACTTTGCATTTTTTATAATATCAAAATCAATAATATTTGCCGTCTTATCAAATCCACTTACATATTGTAAAAAAACTTTATCTTTATCATAAAATCTAAGTCCAAAGCTGTTTGTTGCAATGCTTCTAATATATCTAAGTTTAGTTGCACCGTTCTGGTATTTCTATATAATTTTTACTTCTGATTATACTGTTAGATGCGACATTCATTCCAGACAATGTATCTATTGTACCTTGTTCGATAATTTCGTCAAAGATATTTACATTATCGCCACAATTTTGAATTTCTGATGAAATAGTTGGACTAGGACTGTCTGGAATAAAATCAACATAAGTATCATTTGTTCCGTTCTGCAACTTGAATTTTCAAATTATCTATATCTTCTTTTGTCATAGCAGTTTCTTTTTCTAGTACAAGGCCTAAAATATTTGTATTTTCAGTAGTTGTTATTATATGTTTATTATCAAATGTTGATACTACTTTTGTTGCTATCATAGCATTATCCATTTCTCTAATTTGAACTTTTATTGTATCAGAAATGATTGTATATTGATAATTACTTTTACAATTAAATAACAAATACGCTCTAGTCTCGTAATTTTGAAAAACATATTTATCACCTACTTTTCCTGTTCCTGCTAGAGTTTGATTTAATACAAATTTACTTTTATCTAACAAGTTTGCTGATTGACTTGTTTGTTCTTGCACACTATTTCCACTTACGTCCAGCTTAGAATACCATCTTGTTGCGTCCTTTACCGTCAAACTTTCTGCTTCTTCTGTCGTAATCTCATCAGATAGATTCTCTTCTAATAGTTCTATATCTGTTTTATTTTGAGATATATTAGTATTCTGCTTTATTTGTTCTTGTTGTATAGACAATATATTTTGTTTGTTTTGTGTGTTATCTGTTTCTAGTGTATTTAATCTAGTGTCTGTATTATCTATTACTTCATTTACTTTATTTTCTATTTTAGTATAGTTTCCATTAAAGTATTTTTCTGCGTTTACTAATTCGTCTGAGTCTGCAACCGGTTCTTTATATTTATCTAGTACTAATTTTTCTATTTTATTCATTATTCTCACCTGCCTTTTCTAGCTTTTCTATCTTTTCAGTTAATTCTTGCACTGCTTTCCACAAAATAGAACACATTGAATATAAATCTATTCCTTTCCCATCTTTTTCAACTACCTCTTTGGGTGTTTCATATCCATACCCTATTACAAAGCCTATATGCTTTTTATCCGTATCTTTCTCTATTTTTAAATTGTAATTATAGATTTCTGACTTTTTTATAATATTTAACACATTCTCTTGCTTTGAAATATTTTTCTTAGTTTCCTTTAAGGATGTTTGAGTTAAAAGTGGTGTAGTAATTTCATTTGCGCCTACTATTGTATGTGTTCCGTAATTATTTAACACGATTAACGGCTGGTTACTTTCTGTTATATCTAGTCCTATCCCATATTCTGCTCCTATGTCTCTAAATAAGTTAATAAATGTGGAACCATATCTACCTTTTCCGTTTCCGCTTGTAATTGTAAAATTAGGGTCTTGTCCTTCTCCGTTGTCCTTCAATTTAATTGCTCCGCCATTAAAAGTACCATTATTAGCTGTCATATTTCCATTCATGTCTATTTCAAAGCCATTATTAGAAGTTACTGTACCTTCTAATGCTATTTTATTGGCTTTTATTTTTACTTGTTCAGCTGTTTGGTTTATTGTTGAAATAACTTTTTCTTTATCTACTTTTTTGCTTACTTCTAAATTTATATCTTCTGAAGTTTGTTCGATTTTTGAGTTCATTTCTACTTTACTAGCATAATATTTATTAATTTCACCATTTTTTAGATATTCTGCATGTAGTGTCCAATCATCATATTCTTTTAAGTATATATAGTTGTCGCCTTCAAAAAGTTGAAATTTTATGTCTTCAAAATACTCCGTTATCGGATTATTCATTTCTACTATCTCGTTTTGTACCAATCTAAGTCTTTTAATTAATTTTACTGTACAAGCAGTATCGCTACTATTCTTTTCTATAATTATTTCGTCACATATATTTCCTAAATTATACAAAGGCATTCCTGGGTCCAATTTGTATTCTTTTGCTTCATTTGTGATATTTCCTTTTTTCTGTTTATCTAATACTATTGTTATTGGTTGATAGTCATTAAGTGGGTATTGTGTTTTGGCTTTTATTTGCAATCTTAATACATTTAGGTCAATTGCCTTTTCTAAATATATTTGTTTAAAATCTTCTACAATTCCAATAAAGTCTAACTTTTTACTAACTTCGTTACTTATTTTATCTGCTTGTTGGTTTATTACGGAATTAACTTCTTTGGTCGTGCTGTAATTCTCATTTAAGTTTGTTTCTACAGCTTGTACTGTATCTGTTATACTGTTTATATCTTGTTCATGTTTTGTTAGTTTTTCACTATTTTCTGCTGTTTCTTCTACTACCTGTGTAATTCTTCCATCTATTTGATTTATTTCACTTTGAACTCTTCTGTTTATTACTTTTTGACTTTCTTTTTTTACTGTTGTTTCTTGTTTTTGTTTTATACTTATTTTACTTTTTATGTCTGCTATAAACCTACCATTGAAAGAAAGTTCCCCTTGATATATAATTGACTTTCCATCTACAATAATTAAATCACCATAATCTAGTGCTGGATTAATTATTACACTCCCCTCAAAACTATTAATTGTAAAATCTTTTGCATGGTTATATATTTTCTGAATTTGTTCTTCATCGACAATAAAAATGTTATCTTGATTTATGTATAATGTATTTCTAGTTTCATTTCCAAATTTAAAACTTCTAATTCCATCTTCAAAAGCTACTCTAGAAATTTTATAGTCTTCCCCAAACTCATATGTTTTAAATAACTTTAAAGGTATTATTTCACTAGATTCACCAAAAGCTTTAAAATATATCTTTCCATCACGTCCAGCGCAACAGAAACACCCTGCACTTTCTGCAATAAATCCCATATATTCTCTAGCCTTTATTTGATTATCATATACTGCAACCTTTTTATCGGAGTTCAAAAAAGAAGTAGAACCTAATTCTACTCCTTTTTTATTACATATATCTTGTGCTATCTCTCCTAATGTTGCATAACCTTTTTTACTTATAAGCTCACTTGCATCATAATAGCCATTATTTGCATCAAGTTTAATTACATTATCTAATACTTTTATAGTGAATGTATCTCTATCTTCTGTATAATCATCTACATTATATATTCCGCATTGGTATTACTTCAAAACTACTATCATTTTCTGATAAACTTTTAATTTTTAGGTTATTAGCATCCTTAATTAGCATTTTATCTAATTCTGCAATTGTAAGTGCATTATTTATCAATATACCATATTCTATTTTTACCTTTTTAGGAGATATGATTCCTGATTGTTTATGTATTTTTAATTCTACATAAGCACAAGGTGTTGCGCCTAGTTCAAAATCTCCATCAAATAATTCACAGCCTGATTTTAAATCTAAAATGTATTTTGGATTTAATAATATCCCATCAACATATATATTCAATATAGAAATATTGTTTTTATATATATTCTGACTCCATTTTTCACTTATTTTATACATTATTTGCCTCCTGCACTGCTCGTTTTTGTGCCTCCGTTAGTTCTTTTTGCATCATATTGAGTGATACTTGCCAACGTGATTTGCTAGTATCTTCATCTTCCCCTGTCCAATGCATTTTAGATTTTCTTTTACTTACTCTAAATTTTGCATTTTCTAACATTCCTCCTGGAATGCTTGGTACCTTTATAGTTACTATCATAGGATTTTGATATGTTGCTTGCAACAATTCTTCTGCTTCTTGTTCTGTTAGATAGTCCCATGACATATTACATTTTAACAAACCTACAGCTATAGGATTATCTATTAAAGAACCATCTACAATAGATGAGTAACTGTCTTTATCAGTATCTTCTATGTCATCATCGTAACTTGATGGTGTTTTCATTATTTTTCCATTTAGTTTCCACAACATATTTTTATCCTCCTACTAACGCTTCTATATCTTTTCCTGTTCTTCTTGTTTTATCTTTTAAGTCATCTATTAAGATTTCTCCTATTTTTTTATTTCCTACATATACATTTAAATAAATAGGTCTATCGCTGTCACTATTTCCCATATCACTATCTGAGATAGCCCTTAGCATAGTGTCATACATTATATTTTGTGGTGTTACAATTTCTGGGTTTGATTTTGCTCCTGAGTATTCGCCTGCTATTAATGCTGTTGCTTCTGTTAATACACCACCTTTAGCCAAAGTCGGTATTTGTGGAACATTAATTGTTCCTAACCAACTAAATGGTTGCCAACCCCATAAATCTAAATTTCTCAATGCTCTAAGAGCTGTATTAATTGCATTGAAAGGTATTGCAACTACGCTGTTTATTCCTCGTATAATTGAGTTCACTATATTTTTAAAAGTACTTGCAATTCCCTCTTTTATTCCATCAAATATTTTTCCCCCTGCATTAAATACATTTTGTACAGTCTGCCAGGCTTCTGAGAATATATTTCCAAACCAATTTGCTACATTGCCAAAAATATTACAAATTCCTTGCCAGATTCCACTAAAGAAATTTCCAACACTACTAAATGCATTTTTTATTCCTTCTACTGCATTGTTAAATCTATCTGAAAACCATTGCCCTATACCTGAAAATATGTTACATATTCCTTGCCATAAATTTTGAAAAAATTGAACAATATTTTCTACCCATTGTGATACTGTATCTGCTATTGCATTAAATATTTCTGTAGCTTTTTGAGATAACCATTCCCAATTAGAAACAACTAAAATTACAATTGCTATTACGATTGCCATTACCGCGATTATTCCTAAAATTGGCAATATTAAACTCGTCATTGATACACCTAAACCAGTAGCTATTGGTGTTAATATTCCCATCACGCTTGACAATATTCCTAGTACAGTACTGACTACTGTAATCGCTAATGCTATTGCTAATAATATTTCTGCTACTATTGGATTCTCTGTTAACCATTTAAAAATATCTACTAATCCACTTAATATATTTAAAGCTATTGTTCCTACTGTTGTTCCTATCTGTGTTAGTGCATTGATAAGTGGTTGCCAATCTATACTTGCAATTTTTTCTGTTATTTCTTTAAACTTATCTGAACAGTTACGTAGCCAATTTTGAAACCCTTCACTTTGTACTACATTGTTTATAGCTATTAAAAGATTATTGAATGTATCTGCTAAATTTTGTACTATTGCATCGCCATTATTATTGTAGTTCCATGCATTTTCAAAAGCTTCTGCTATATTTCTTATAATAGATAAAATATTTTCTAATATAGAATAGACTGTTCCATTTGTTATAATACTTTCAAAACTTCCCCAAACAGAACTAATTAATTCTCCTATTTGACCTGCTGTTGTTTTTATCTGTTGTATTAATCCTGTTCCATAAGTGTTCCAACTATCTACAAGAGGTTTAAAAAAGTCATAAAGTTTTTGTGATAATGAGTTCATCTGTCCGTCAACTTGTGATAAATCCATGTTTGGACTTATTTCTCCTCCACTTGCATTATCTTTACTTTCTGATACATTGTTTATTTCGCTATGTATACCAGACAATGATTTATTTGTTTGTTTTGCACTGTTCGAGGTACTTTTCATTGATGATGCCGTTGCTTTTGCAAATATATTCACTCCACTAAAAGCATAAACTAAACTTTGTATAGCTTTCATTAGTTGATAAACTAAATTTATTACTGTTTGAATTACTGATGCAAATACACTTCCCATAGAATATTTTAAATATTCTATATTTGCACTTAATTGTTGTGCTCCACTATTTTGCGAAGATAACCAACTTTGTGCAGAATTGCTTAATATGCTATATATACCTCTTAAAGAAAACAGTGCACCTGCATACTTTAAAACGTGTCCTAAACCTTGTTTAATTCCTTTTCCCATACCTTTGATATGATTTGTTATACTTTGTGTTATTTTTGGTAATACTTTAAACTTACCTACTATGCCAGATATAGTAGGCTTTGCTTGTTCTAGTTTTCCTTTAAAAGCACTAAAAAAACTAGTCAATTTATTCTGACTAGTTCCTGTTTTATTTGTTTCATTATTTATTCCATGCATTTTAGCTTTTATTGTATCTAAATACGCATATAATTTTCTTAACATATTTGTCCATATGCAGTAAGTATTAGTTGTTTCGTTTGCAGTATTCTTTATTTTGCTTTGCTCTTGTTTGTATTGTTTTATTTCTGATAAACTAATTTTTCCAGCTCCCCAATCATTGTACATTTGATTTAATTTGTTTGCCTTAGGTTTAATAATATCTACATTTTCTTGTTGGTTTGGACTTTTAGTATAGTTATGAAAATTTTCTTTAATACCTTTTATTGATGTTATTCCGCTTATTTTCATTCCACTAATATCATTTGGATTAAAAGCTTCTTTTACTTGTTCTATCATTTCCTTCATTTTAGGCATAACTAAATCTAGTTTTATTTTTCCGTAAACTTGTTGTTTTATATAGACTATCTAACTGTTTTTTTACTTGACTTATTTGTTTTAAAGCTTCTTTGTTATTTACTTTTATTGTTAGTTCATTATTTTTACTGCTTTTCTTCAATTCTTGCATTTTCTTTTTCATAAAATTTACTGCTTGATGCACTTTGTTTTGCATTGCTTTTACATCAACTTTTGAAAAAGCTTCTTGTGCTTTTCTCATTTGTTCTTTTATAGCTGGAACTATTTTCATGAACTCTTTTAATGCTTCTTCTACTTTTGCAGTAACTATGATTTCTATTTCTTCTACAGTCATTATTTTCTCCTTTCATATCTTATTCGACAGAGTTTGACATTCTTTTCACTTTCCACTTGTTATAATTTAATCTACACATAAGACAAAAAATTAATTATAGAAAGGTGGTGATTATTTTGTCTTTTAAATTTAACTTATCAGGCTTAGATAAATTTCAAAAAAATTTAAATAAAAAGGTCCAAGATTTTAATTCTAAGCC
>CATXTS010000076.1 GCA_958402495.1 uncultured Clostridiaceae bacterium | reverse complement strand
TTTTTGCAAAACTATTTTATCCATTGTCAATGTTCCTGTTTTATCTGTACATAATATATTCATGGCTCCAAAACTTTGGATGGCATCCAATTTTTTAATAATTGTTTTTTTCTTGGACATTCTTTTGGCGCCTTTGGCTAGACTAGAAGATAATATCACTGGTAGTAGTAAAGGGGTAATCCCTATGGCTATGGCTACAGAGAAAGTAAAAGCAACTAAGATACCATGTTTGGTTACATTAATAAAAAAAGTGATAGGTATCATAATGAGCATAAAACGAATCAGTAGTTTACTAACACTTTGAATTCCTTTTTGAAAGGCTGTTTTTGATTTTCCATGTTCTAAAGTATGTGCTACTTTTCCAAAATAGCTGTCATCTCCTATTTTTAGGATAACCCCTTTTCCATAACCACTCATAACGTTGGTTCCCATAAAGCAAATATTATCTAAGTCTGTAATGGATTCTACTTCTTTTGGGTCATTTTCTAATTCTACTGTTTTTCTGACACTTTCTGATTCTCCTGTTAAAGAAGATTGTGTAACATATAAGTCTTTTGCTTCTATGACCCTTAAATCAGCAGGAATAATATCTCCTGCCGATAGAATTATTACATCTCCTAGTGTTAAATTTTTTAATGGTATTTTTTCCTCTTTTCCTGCTCTTATTACAGTTGCTCTGGTTTCTACCAGTTGTTTTAGCTTTTCTGCCGCTTTATTGGACTGAAATACTTCAAAGAATTCTAACAAAGTGCTAACGGAAATTAAAACTAAAATAACCAAAATATTAGCATAACTTGGCGGATTGGTTAAATAGACATCTGTATAAAATAGGACAGCTGTAATGCCTAATAATATTAAATTAAAAGGGCTTAGTAGGCTTTGTAATAAATAATGGTACCATTGTTTTGGCTTAGTTTGTTTTAATTGATTTGTGCCATATCTTGCTATCCTTTCTTGTGCCTCTTGATTAGTTAGTCCTTTTTCTATATCCACTCGATTTTCTTGTATAAAGTTTTCTATTGTAGTATAGCTTTCTTTTCCATATAGTTCTTGTATGTTTATATTTTCTTCTTTTTCAGTCATGCTTGTCCTCCTCTTCTTGTCTTTATGTAATTTTATATAAGATGGTTCTGTTTTATTTATCTATACTAAAAAAGATTCTTTCGGTGCAATTTAAAACAATTGCACCGATTTTTTATCCATTTTTTTGATTAAATCGTTTACTAACTACATTCCAATTTACGATATTCCAAAAACTATCTATATAAGATGGTCTTTTAGTTTGATATTGTAAATAATATGAATGTTCCCACATATCTAATACGAGAATTGGCTTGCATCCCCATAGGGTTAGGTTTTGGTGTTTTTCACATTGCAAGATTTCTAATTTTTGAAAATCTGCTACCCATACTAATAAACACCAGCCAGATGCTTCTACATTAGTGGCAGCTGCTGTAAATTGTGCTTTAAAGCTTTCAAAACTGTCAAAGTCTTTTATGATTTGTTCCATCAGTTCTGCTTGCAAGCTACTAGGAATTGCTGGTCCCATATTTTCAAAAAATAGTTCGTGTAAGATGACCCCCGAACCAAAAAAACTTAAGTTTTTTTCTAAACATTTAATATTTGAAAAGTCATTGCTCTGTCTTGCCTTTTGTAAGGCTTCTTCTGTTTTGTTTGTGTTCTCCACATATCCTTTATATAGAATTTGATAATGTAGTTCTAAAGTTTTTCTGTCATAGTATGGCTCTAACGCATCTAATGGATATGGTAATTCTTTCATTTTTAACATATTGCTTCCCTCCCTTTTTAGTATATATTTATTTTCAAAATTCATTCTTCTTTTTTGGGTTTTAAGTAAATTTCTTCAAACTGCTGTATTGTCATAGGTTTTGCAAAATAATATCCTTGAATCCAGTCACAACCGATTTGTCTTAAATATTCTACTTGTTCTTTGGTTTCTATTCCTTCTGCCACTGTTCTTATATGGAGACGTTTTGCCATTTGAATAATGCTTTCTAATATAATTTTCCCTCTTTCATCTTCTAAGACCTGGTCTGAGAATTTTTTATCTATTTTTAAAACATCTATTTCTATCTGGCGTAACATATGAAAAGAAGAATAGCCTGTTCCAAAGTCATCCATAGACACAATAAATCCTATTTGGTGTACTTTTCTTTCTGCTTCTTTAGCAACTTCTATGTTGTTTACTACGGCACTTTCTGTCATTTCTAGTTCTATATATTGAGCAGGTATATGGTAGTGGTTGATGGCTCTTTCTAATTCTTGTACATGTCTTTTATGATATAAATGTCTTCTTGATTCATTTATTGAAATTGGAAAAAGTGTATATCCTTTTTGTATCCATCTATTTAAGGTTTTACATACTTGTTCAAATACCCACATATCTAATTTAGTTATTACGCCTGTTTTTTCATAACTCGGTACAAATGCTTGGGGCAATAGGATTGTTCCTTGTTTATTTCTACGAATAAGCGCTTCTGCTCCTACGATTTCTTCTGTTTTGGTATCAAATTTTGGCTGTAAATATACCTGAAATTCTTTATTTTGCATTCCTTTTTTAAAATCTTCTTCTATTTGTTTTTTATCTAAAACCTTCATATATTCCTCTTCCTTTAATTTTTCTTATTATTTCCTTTTTTCTTGAAAATTATGTACGGTTGTTATATACTATTTTAGAAGAAAAAAGGAGAACAAAAATATGGAAAAAATTGCTATATTTTCAGATGTACATGGTAATATCACTGCTTTAAAAGCGGTTTTAGCAGATATAGAGGCACGTGGCATTCACTTTATTTATTGTTTAGGTGATTGTGTAATTAAATGTGCTCATCCAGAATTAGTTATTGATTTATTAAGGGAAAAACACGTATTTTTATTAAAAGGGAATTGTGATGAAGTAATCTGTAGACCTGGCATTCCTCATGGGAAATTTTGGAGTAGAGATAAGATTGGTGAGGAACGCGCTGCTTTTATGAATGCGCTTCCTGTTTCTACGGAATTTTATATCAGTGGTCATTTATTACGTCTTTTTCATGCTTCACCTATTAGTTTGGCACATATTTTTAATCCGATGTATGAAAATACGGATTCTCTTTATCGCCAACATTTGATTACTAATCCTTCTGATTTATTTTTAAACACGCCTTTTATTGGTAAAACGAATCAAGACCCCATTCCCGATATCGTTGGTTATGGGCATTTACATACACCTAATCTATTTCGTTTTCAAAATAAAACAATTTTTAATGTAGGAAGTGTGGGAATTCCTACTGAAATGTTAAATACGGATTCCTCTGATGAAACAAATCGTTTTTCTACTATGGCTTCTTATGTCATTGTTGAAGGTAATCTAAAGGATAAAAATCTTCGGACCACTTTCTTATACTTTTTTACGTATTCCCTATGATATTGCTACAGAAGTTCGTTATTTAGAGTCTTCTAATATGCCTAATAAGGAT
The DNA here is from genome assembly GCA_958402495.1 of uncultured Clostridiaceae bacterium. Classification (GTDB taxonomy): domain Bacteria; phylum Bacillota; class Clostridia; order TANB77; family CAG-508; genus UMGS1663. The sequence continues at coordinate 6,026 of CATXTS010000076.1, read as the reverse complement.
TTTATTATTCGTTCTTTAAAAACTGCTATGCACTAATTAGGTAGTTTTTGTATAGGATATAAAAAAAGAAGACGGGGTTAGATTTATGAATGATTTAGAAAAAGCAAAAGCCATTTTAAGAATTTACCATCAAGAACATTTATTAAACTTTTATGAGGAATTAGAAGATTCTCAAAAGGAAGCTCTTATTTATCAAATTTGTCATACCGATTTTAAACAAATTTTAGAGTTATATGAGGCTTCTAAAACAGATGAAGTAATTCCTTCTAATTTAATAGAGCCTTTGCCTTATATTGATAAGACAAAGTTATCCGAAAAGGAAGAAATGGCATATGTAGAAATTGGCAAGAAAAGTATTCAAAATAAAGAATTGGCAGTAGTAACCATGGCAGGTGGACAAGGAACCCGTCTTGGTTGCAAAGGACCTAAGGGAACTTTTGAACTAGATACTTATCCTAAAAAATCCCTGTTTGAAATTATCAGTGATGAATTAACCTTAGCTAAAGAAACCTATGGCATTACTATTCCTTGGTATATTATGACTAGCCGACAAAATTATACAGATACTTTAGCTTATTTTGAGAAGAAGCATTGGTTTGGCTATCCTAAAACATCTATTTTCTTTTTCCAACAATCAGAACTTCCTTTAATTGACCTTTCTGGTAATTTACTTTTAGAAGAACCTTATAAAATCAAAGAAGCTTCTAATGGAAATGGGGATGTTTTTGCTGCTCTACAAAGGTCTGGTTTATTAGAACAAATGCATCAAAATGCTATTAAATGGCTCTTCTTCTCCGGCGTGGATAATGTACTTTTACATATTATTGACCCTTTATTTTTAGGGCTTACCATTGAAAGTCATTGTTTGGTTGCTAGTAAAACTGTAAGGAAAGAAGATGTAGATGCTAAAGATTGGGTTTTTGCTAGAAAAAATGGAAAACCAAATATTATTAATTGTTGCCATCTAACACAGCAGATGAAATTGGCTATCGATGAGATGGGAAGGGATTTATATAGAGATACCAATTTGTTAGCACATTTATTTCATTATTCGGCTGTTACAAAAGTATGTGAACAAACTTTACCTTACCATCGTGCTTTTAAAAAGAATACCTTTATTAATGAGGAGGGTATGAAACAAGTTCCAGAACAACCAAATACTTTTAAATTTGAGAATTTTATTTTTGATGCTTTTTCTTATTTTGATAATATTTGTCTATTTCGTGTTTTGGCAAGTGAGGAGTATGCACCTATTAAAGATTATAATGGACCTTTTAATCCAGAGGTTGCCACTATGCGTTATGAAAATGTTAGGTTGCATAAGTCTTTAGCATCTCTTCATACTAAGAAATCTACTTTTTAAGTAGATTCTTTTATTTTTTTAGAAATTTTTTATATGGGTGACAGCTTTTGCTATTATCTGACAGGATAGCTGTGTTAGAATAACATTATGTATACAAAAACATGTATACTTTTAATTCAAAATGGTTTTCTTCTTGGCTAAGGATATTTATTTGTTGTTTCTAAAATATTCTTAGCTTTTTATTTTTTCTTCTACTTTTCCAATAATTTTGTCATGTTTCGACATTTTTCTTATTTACTGTTTGTTATAATCAAACATGCACAAAAGAAAAGAGGTGAAACAGATGGAGAATGACAAAGGAAAAATGATATATTTTAAAAAATCTAAAAATTGTAATGTTTTAAAGGCTAAATCCATAGGAACTATCACTATCTCTGTACTATTAGATGAATATACGCATCTTCCTTTTTATTATATTGAACCCGATACAAATGATTTACTTCCTTATGTAGATTTATTAGATGATACGCTTTCTAAATATCGTTCAAGGGGCTAAGAAATATATCTTAGTCTTTATACTTTTTATCCTTTTGTCTCCTACGATTCTTGGTTAATTCTCATATTGATTGTTACCAATGTCATCACAATTATTATAATCCTATTTTTTTAATTCCTTTAAACTTTCTATCTTGAGAATATTATGATTTTTACATACAAATACACTAAAATTTATACCTTTATTAAGTCTGCTTTTTGGCTATTTGTATAAATTTTTTCTTTTTTCTCATACTATAAATGGTGATATTATGAAGGTTAAAAAAGTATTTATTACAGGTGCTGGTTCTGGTTTAGGTAAAGAGGCTGCTATTGCTTTAGCTAGACGAGGTCATACTGTCTATGCTAGCGTACATTATGAAAATCAAATAAATTTTCTAAAACAAATAGCATTACAAGAATCTCTTAACTTACAAGTGTTTTGTTTAAATGTTTTAGATTCAGAAGATAGAAAACAGATTCAAAATTATGATATAGATGTGTTTATTAGTAATGCTGCTATTGGAGATTCTGGTTCTGTTGCTGAGGTAGATATTAATCGTATTATAAATGTTTTTAATACGAATATCTTTGCTAATTTACAATGTATACAATTGGCTTTAAAAAATATGATTACTATAAAAAAATCTGGTCGTATTGTCATTTTAACTTCTTTAGCTGGACGCATTCCCGCTCCTTTTTTGTCTCCTTATTGTGCTTCTAAGTTTGCTTTAGAAGCTTTTACAACTTGTCTTAGACAGGAGATGCATTTATTGAAAGATGCACATATTGAAGTTTGTGCTATTGAGCCAGGTGCCTATGCCACGGGCTTTAACAAGGAAAATAATGAGAAAAAATATACTTGGATGGAGAAGAATTCTTATTTTCATGATATATTGCCTTTACTGCGTTACTATGAAGAAAAAATTTGGAATTTTATTGAAATAAAGCCATTTCACTCTATTATCAAACTATACGTAAAAACTGTAGAGGCAGAACATGTTCGACATAGATATACGGCTCCTTGGTATCAATCTTTGTTTATACAATTAGGTAGGATTTTAGGCATGTAAAAACTATGCTAGTAATTAGCATAGTTTTCTTTCTTTTATTTTTTCTTATCATCACAGCAGATGTCTTCTACTGGTGGTTCTATTGTCTCTTTAGGACTTTTGTCTATCGGCATTGCTGCATTAGTTCCTAACATTTCTGCGGCTGTTCCTAATGTGGTGGCTAGGGAACTTAGTTCTGTTGGCATAAAGATTTTGGTTGCTCTTCCATCTCCTACTGCTTTTAGGGCTTCTAATTTTTTTAAGGTAACAACACTTTCATCTACCTTTGCATTTTTTAAAGTTTCTAAGCCTTTTGCTTCTGCTTCATAAACCAATCTGATAGATTCTGCTTTTCCCTGTGCTAATGCTATTTGAGAATCTCTTTCTGCTTCTGCTGCTAATATTTTAGCTTGCTTGTCTCCTTCTGCTCTTGCTACAACAGATTCTCTATGTGCCTCTGCTTCTAACAAGGTTTGTCTTTTTTCACGTTCTGCTTTCATTTGTTTTTCCATAGCTTGTTGTATTTCTTGTGGCGGTATAATGTTTTTTAATTCTATACGATTTACTTTAATTCCCCAAGGGTCTGTTGCTGCGTCTATGATGTCTCTCATTTTATTATTAATGATATCCCTAGATGTTAATGTTTGGTCTAATTCTAAGTCCCCTATTAGATTTCTTAGGGTTGTCGCTGTTAAATTTTCTAATGCCATAATGGGACTTTCTACACCGTATGTAAATAATTTTGCATCAAAAATTTTATAATATACAACGGTATCTATTTTCATGGTTACATTGTCTTTTGTAATGACAGGTTGTGGTGGAAAGTCTGCAACTTGTTCTTTTAACGATACTTTTTTGGCAATTCTTTGTAAAAATGGTACTTTAAAGTGCAATCCATTTTGCCACGTTACTTGATAGCTTCCTAAAAATTCAATTACAAAGCATGTTGCTTGTGGTACGATTTTTACGCAAGCTACTATTAGTAAAATTATGACTATAATGATAATTGCTATCCACATAATTTTTCCTCCTTTTATTTTTATTTCGCTTTTATTATACCACTTTTTTTATAGATTTTCACTATTTTCAATGAATTTGTCGAAATTTAAAGGATAGATGTCTTTCTATCCTTGTTCTATAAATATAATATTACTCTAAAGCTTGTTGTTGCTAAGTTTCCGGTTGGTTTTGAATAGCCTCTATAACTAGTGTAATGACTTGCTGCATCATAACATCCACCTCTATCTACAGCAAGAAAAGCATTTTCTCCTTCTATTTTTGTACAATATTCTGTTTTCATTATTTTATAGAATTCTAATATTTTTTATTAGATTTTGTATGAAATCATTTTTAGTATATTATTTTTCTTTTTATCTCCATGTTCATCGAGAACTATTGATTGTTATCCTTCAGAAAAATTGTTTTTGTGAACTCCTGAACCATCATTTTACCTTTCGGGGTCGTTAAAAATAAATGAGCTTCTTCTTTATTCATTTTATTTAATTTTCCCAACATTTCGCACCACTCCTGATTGGTTAATTGATTATTCTGTTCTATATCATTGTTTCTCATTTACATCACTTCCTCTTTTATTATTATACGTCTATCTTTGATATTCTTAATTTCCAAAATGCTTTCGTCTACAAATAGTTCTGATTGTTCCTTTTACAATATCCGTTTTTGAATACCTATTTATATCTACTCTATCTAAATTAATACTAGAAATTCTGCGCCATATAACAAAGAATTTTGGACCTTTACATTCTAGTATATTTAGATTAAAACTGAAGACCGTTTAGTAAATGAAAAGGAAGGGTTATACTTTACATTCTACAATATTTAAATTAATACAACATATACATTAAGTGAATATAAAAATAATTTCACAATTTACATTCTACAATATTTAAATTAATACAGGTACCTTTTTAATCCTTACATTTCAATCATTATAACACTTAAATCTGTCGACCTCTACTCTTTTTCTAAAAAATCAAAGATAAAAATTAGGCAAATCTCTGTAAGTAGCTATATATCAGCATTCTTTTATCTGTCGACCCCCTGGACTTTTTACACTATTGGAGGTCGACAGATAAATTATAAGAAATTAGAAGTTTTATCATCCTCTATTTTTCCTAGAAATTCTTTATCTAACCACTTTTGCGTTCTACTTTTAAAAAGAATTACACTATCTTTTTCCTCTCTAATATATCTATCCAATTCTGCTTTTAATTTCATTTCTTGTGAATCTAAAAGTTCTCCCTCAAAAACAGAATTTTGAATATGCACTAAATATTTTTTACATATTTTAAAAACATTTCTTAGTACTTTTTGTCCTTCCCTTTCTTCTAAATTAATATCATATACTAAAATAACGTACATATCACCACCATATTTTAAACCCTTCATATGGAATATCTTCTAAAAGGCTTTTTATCAATTTATAAATTTCTAAACGAATTAAATATTCATAGCTAACTTCTCTATCTAATTTTTTGTGTTTTATAGTAGTTTGTAACTTTGAATCTAATTCTTTAGTAATTTGCTTTCTTGCTTCTTCTTTAATATATAAAAAATTTAAGCCTTCTTCGAAATCTTTTTCTGTAATTTGTTTTCTATTTAACATAGAAAAAATTAATCTATCTCCAATTAATGGTTTAAAAATTTCTGCTATATCTAAGCATAAAGAAAATCTTCTTTCAGATGGTTCATGTAAATAACTAATTGTAGGATTTAATTGCGTCTTATAAATTTCACTAAGTACTCTTGTATAAATCATAGTATTCACATAAGAAATTAAAGAATTTATTGCATTATCTGGTGGATTCTTTACTCTTTTTTCGAATGCAATATCTTGATTAATAATCGTATTCCAAGCATCATAATAATTCTTTCTAATATTTCCCTCAATTCCCATTAATTCTTGTACATTTTTACATAAAGAAATTTGCTTTCTTAAAAATTCAATTTCTTTTATTTGTGTTTCTAAATCTTTTCCTCTGTTTTGATAATACAATAAATTACGAAGTATATTATAAGATGCAGCATCTATAAACGCTTGTGCAATTGATAATCTTTTCTTCATATGAGTATAATACTCTACTTGTTTTATTAAAAGTTTTCCTGACACCAATTCT
>CATXTS010000075.1 GCA_958402495.1 uncultured Clostridiaceae bacterium | reverse complement strand
CAGGTTTGTTTCATTATTTTCGAGGAAATGGTGACAGTGTTTTTTACAATGGATTTCGTGCAGTATTAGTTGTGTCTTAATTAAGTATATAAAAAGATAAGTTAGAAAATATAGATTACTTAATGTATTTTTCAACTTATTGTTTTATATTTTTTATGAAGGATAGTATATATAAAAGTGGAATATTGGTTATACAATTATAAAGATATAGATAATATTAAAGAAAGTCTTTTTAAATATACAATAGACTCAAATAGATGGTTGTAGCAAAATATGTTATAAGTTGTGAGACTGAAACATTATATTATTAAAATAAGCATATTACAAAAATGAAAGAATGGGAATTGATGGTATGAAAATTTCACGGTAATTTAATTTTGTAATAAAATTGAAATATGGTATACTTTTATTGGCGATAGAAATGGATTATTTAGAAAAATTAACACAAAAGTAGGAATAATCAAAACATATAAAGGATATTGGTTTAAAGTATATGATTGCTTGATTATTCTTGTATGTGGATGTGTTTGTGGATTCGGAAATCTTGAACCATCCGGAATCTGCGGAAGAAGAGAAAGACTCGAGTGGCTTATGTTTATCTGATTGAAATAATATAGCATTAGATACATAAATTATAAGTTATAGAGAAAAAATAGGGTTTCATATCTAATACATGCATACCTTGACAAATTAAAAAAATATTGTATAATAAAGAAAGAATAGTGAGAGAAAGAGGAGATATACATGGTTGCTAAGGTTTGGAAGAAAGCATTATTACTGGTTTTGTTAATTGCCTGTTTATTTAATATTGTTACAAAAATAGTCTCTAAAACATCGCTAGAACATGAATTACAAGCATCTGCACAATATGTACAAGAGCAAGAACAAAAATAAAAGATGCAAAGAAAGATTCTTTAAAAATATAGAAGAAACTATTGAAAAACGAAAAGAAATATGCTATGATAAAAAACGATAGTTTGAAAAAGAGAGAGGAAGAGGTGAATACATAATGAGAGAAGCAATACATCCAACATATACAGAAGCAACAATTACATGTGCTTGTGGTAATGTTATGAAAACAAATTCAACAAAATCTGATATGAAGGTAGATATTTGTTCAAAATGTCATCCATATTGGACAGGTAATTTAAAAAGAGAAACAACTGGTGGTAGAGCTGATAAATTTAAGAAAAAATATGGAATTCAATAAGAATAGATTTTTTAGAATAGCGTATGAAAGCTGTTCTTTTTTTCTTTTCTGTGATATAGTAAATAAAAAAGATATAAGTTTTAAATAAGGAGATAAGTATGAAAAAACAAAAGTGTATTACCTTTTTATATCTAGTGAGTATAATTTTAGTAGTAGGCTTTTTAGTAAGTGTGTGCATAGATTATTTTACATATGATTCTACTTATAATTCAGCGCCATTTTATGTTTTTATCATAGTTAGAGGTATGGAATTTATATTGCCTGCTCTACTTGTTTGGATAGTTGCAAGAATTTTAAAGAAGAAAAGGAATAAGGAATAACCAAAGAAGAAAAAAGTATTTACTTTTTTCTTTTTTGGTTAGTGGATTTTTGAATGATTTTATGCTATAATACAACATGTTATCAGGAGAAACTTGGAAAAAAATGGAGGAATCAACTTGGAAAGAAAAGAAATTACACAAGAACTAGAATATATAGAAAAAGTAAAACAATGTCATGGAGAAAAAATACCTAAATATGCCATTTTAACGATGGGTTGTCAATTAAATGAAAATGACTCTGAAAAAATTTGCGGTATGCTAGAAGATATGGGGTATACAAAAGTAGAAGATGTTAAAGAAGCAGATATCTTAATTTATAATACTTGTTGTGTTAGAGAAAATGCAGAAGAAAGACTTTTTGGAAAATTAGGAGAAGTTAAGAAACAAAAAGAAGAAAAGGGAACTATTATTGCTATTGGTGGATGTATGATGCAAGAAAAGCATATTACTGATAAAATAAAAAAGAGCTATCCTTTTGTGGATATCTTATTTGGAACACATACTTTGTATAAACTACCAAAAGATATTTACCAGATTTTAAATCATAGGAAGAAAATAGAAGATATTGCTTACATAGATGGTGAAATTATCGAAGGGTTACCAATTAAAAGGGAGGACTCTATTAAGGCATCTGTTACGATTATGAATGGTTGTAACAATTTTTGTAGTTATTGTATTGTACCATATGTAAGAGGTAGAGAAAGAAGTAGAAATCCAAAAGATATTCTAGAGGAAGTAAGACAATTAGCAAAAGATGGTTATAAGGAAATTACTTTGCTAGGTCAAAATGTAAATTCTTATTTACAAAGTGAGAAAAATCAAAATCATGGAGATTTATCTGCTATAGAATATGAAGGAGTCCATTCTTTTGCTACTTTACTAAGAGCAGTAAATACAATAGAAGGTATAGAAAGAATACGATTTATATCACCTCATCCAAAGGATTTTACAGACGATGTGATAGAGGCTATTCGTGATTGCAAAAAGGTTTGTAAATTAGTACATTTACCTTTGCAAGCAGGTAGTACAAAGGTTCTAAAAGAAATGAATCGAAAATATACCAAAGAACAATATGTAGCATTAGCTAAAAAGATAAAAACAAGGATTCCAGAGATTACTTTTTCCACAGATATTATTGTAGGGTTTCCAGGAGAAACGGAGGAAGACTTTGAAGACACATTAGATGTAGTAAAACAGGTACAGTTTGAACAAGTTTATATGTTTATCTATTCTAGAAGAGTAGGAACACCAGGGGATAAAATGGAAAATCAAGTACCAGAAGCGGTAAAACATGAAAGATTTGATAGATTAAAAATATTAGTGGATAGTCAAATTAGTAAGCATAATCAAAATTATCTAGGGACTATACAAGAGGTCTTAGTAGAAGGTACTAGTAAAAACAATGAAGAAATGTTGACTGGTAGAACATCATCTAATAAAGTAATTATATTTGAAGGAAAAAAAGAATTAATAGGTCAGATAGTGAAACTAAAAATCGTTTCTGACCATATGTGGTATTTAAAAGGAGAACTATAAATGGCAACCAGAGATATGGAAAAGGAAGATTTAGAAAAATATTTTAAAGCAATAATTGATAAAGAAGAATCTATTAGAAGTTTATCACAGAAGGTAGGTGTACCAAGAAATACATTAGCTAGAAAAATAAAAAAAACATATGAGAATGATAGCAGATACGAACAATATAGGGACATTATTAATAGATATCAGCACTCAGGTGGAAGAATAGAAGAAAATAAAAAGGGGTTTACATATACTTGTATCAATGATTTACAGCCTTTTTTTGAAGAATATTGTCAGTATAAAAGAGAATGTCTACAAGATAAACAAATTATAGAAATAATGAATGTTACAAAAGCAACATTTTATAGAAAAATAGCTGCTTATAAAGTTGCTTTAATAAGTGGGGAATTAAAAATACAAAAGAAAGATTTTATATTTTTCCCAGAAGAAATTAAACAAGAGATATTATATCAAAAATTAAATAGAGAAAGAGAAAAACTGAATTGTAACAGTATCAGCAGAGTAAAATTTAATATAAAATTAGAGAAAATATTAGAATACTTTTTAAAAGATAGAAATGAAAATATACAAGAAAAGACTTGCCTTATGGGGGAAGATGATGTCTATGGAATGTTGTTTTCTAATATCAAAATAGTAGATTTTGATTTGAATAAAAATATAAGACCTTCAGCAGAAAATATAGATAGAATTATTGGTAGAGAATTATCTAATTTGTTAATGAAAAGCAAACCTAATGTATTAAGCTTATGCAAAGAAAAAGTGGAAGAACTACTTTGCTTAGCAATAGATGAAGGCTATTTTAAAACCTATATAAGAAGTGATGACAGGTGGACATCAGGAGAAAAAATATATGCACTGATTCAATATGCAAAGGAACAAGCAAAGAAAGATAATCAACTAAACTGGCTTGGTAAACAAGTAGTAAAAAAGTATAGTCAAGAAGAATTATTACAAAAGTATCCCTATCCAGAAAGGTATAAAAGAATAGGAGAAAAACCAGTCAAGGGAGAACCATACGATAATGATGATTGGGCAAGATAGAGAAAAAAGGAGGATAAAATGACAGAAAAAGAAGAACCAGAATTTTCACCAATGATGCAGAACTATTTACAAACTAAAAAAGAATATGAAGACTGTATCTTATTTTATCGATTAGGTGACTTTTATGAAATGTTTTTTGATGATGCCATCACGGTTTCAAAAGAATTAGAGTTAACTTTAACAGGAAAATTATGTGGACAAGAAGAAAGAGCGCCTATGTGTGGTGTGCCATTTCATGCAGCTGATACCTATATAGCAAGATTAATTGAAAAAGGGTATAAAGTAGCCATCTGTGAACAGTTAGAAGACCCAAAACAAGCCAAAGGGATTGTAAAAAGAGGGGTTATTCGAGTAGTTACGCCAGGAACCGTCATTGAAAGTAATTTATTAGACGAAAAGAAAAATAATTATATTATGGCCATTTACAAAGCAGGTACTTATTTTGGAATCAGTGTATGTGATATATCAACAGGTGATTTTCGCTCTACGCAAATTGTAGAAAATCATAATTTTCCTAGACTATTGGATGAAATTTCTAGATATTCACCAGCAGAAATTGTTGTGAATCCTTTTATGTATGATAGTATAGAAGAGATAAACAATATTAAAGAACGATTTGAAGTATACATTTCTCGTATAGCAGATGTTCAATTTTCTAGTGATTGTAAGAGTTTAGCAAAGAAATATCATTTTGTAGATGAAAAGGGAAATATATTAGAAACAAAGCAGGTAGAAGATAAAACCATAGCTATTTGTTCAATGAATGGTTTAATTACCTATTTAATCGATACCCAGAAAACACAATTAGACCATATTAACAAAATCATTGTGTATAGAACAACAAAATATATGTCATTAGATATCAATGCAAGAAGAAACTTAGAAATTACTGAAAAAATGAGGGACAAGTCTAAAAAAGGTACTTTATTATGGGTTTTAGATAGAACAGCCACTTCTATGGGTGGTCGTCTACTAAGAAGGTGGTTAAATGACCCTCTGATTGACGTATTAGAAATTAATGAACGTTTAGAAGCGGTAAAAGAATTAAAAGAAGACTTAATATTAAGAGGAGACATTGTCGACAATCTAAAACGAGTGTATGATATAGAAAGGTTAGCTGGAAAAATTGCTTATGGAAGTGCTACTGGTAGAGATTTGATTTCTTTACGAAACTCTGCTAAACAATTACCAGAAGTTAAAAAAGTATTAGGACAAGCTAAGGCAAAGTTATTACAGCACTTATATCAAAATTTAGATGTTTTAGAAGATATTTATACCTTAATAGAAGCCTCTATTGTGGATGAACCTCCAATGACCATCAAAGAAGGCGGTCTAATTAAATTAGGCTATAATGAAGAAATTGACCATCTAAAAAAGGCAACGACGGAAGGAAAGAATTGGATTATTGAATTAGAAGCAAAAGAAAGAGAAGCTACAGGCATCAAAGGCCTAAAAGTAGGATTTAATAGAGTATTTGGTTATTTTATAGAAGTTACCAAATCAAATTTAGACCAAGTGCCAGAAAGATATATTCGTAAGCAAACTTTAGCAAACTGTGAAAGATATATTACAGAAGATTTAAAGAACTTAGAAAACCAAATTTTAGGAGCAGAAGAAAAAGTAATTAATTTAGAATATAATGCTTTTGTAGAAGTAAGAGAGCATATAGAAAGCGAAATTACTAGATTACAAACCTCAGCAGAAGTGATAGCTATCTTAGATGTTTTATGTTCTTTTGCACAGGTTGCAGAAGATATGAACTACGTAGAACCAATTGTAGATAACAGCGGTATGATAGATATTAAAGATGGACGTCACCCCGTTATAGAAAAAATGTTACCAGCAGGTAGTTTTGTTCAAAATGATACTTATTTAGATGAACAAGAATCTAGATTATCCATTATTACAGGACCAAATATGGCAGGTAAATCTACTTATATGAGACAGGTAGCTTTAATTACTTTAATGGCGCAATGTGGTAGCTTTGTACCTGCATCTTATGCAAAGATTGGTGTAGTAGATAAAGTTTTTACAAGAGTAGGTGCTTCTGATGATTTAAGCATGGGACAAAGTACGTTTATGGTAGAAATGATGGAAGTAGCAACTATTTTAAAAGAGGCTACTAAAAATAGTTTAGTTATTTTAGATGAGATAGGAAGAGGAACTTCTACATATGATGGCCTTTCTATTGCTTGGGCGGTAGCTGAGTATATTGCAGATATAGAAAAATGTGGTGCTAAAACCTTATTTGCAACGCATTATCATGAATTGACACAGCTAGAAGATAAACTAGAAGGGGTTAAAAATTATTCCATCGCTGTAAAAGAAAAAGGAGAAGATATCATCTTCTTAAGAAAGATTGTACCAGGAGGTACAGATGAAAGCTATGGTGTACATGTAGCCAGACTAGCAGGTGTACCTCAAAATGTAACGAAAAGAGCTAATGAAATTTTACGTTCATTAGAAAGAAAAAATATTTTAAATGGAAAAGCAATGGAAAAGGAAGATAAGAAAGTAGCTGCTGGACAATTGGATTTATATAATTATAAATTAGCAGAAATAGCACAAGAAATTGATAAGGTAGACTTAAATCAATTAACACCAATTGATGCTTTAAATACACTTGTAAAAATAAAAGATAAGATGAGTAATAACTAAAACATATATATAAGGCAATATGTAGAATATTGTCTTCTTTTATATCTTTTTGAAAAGGTATTTACAAACACATGTTTTATGTGCTATGATAGAAAGGTAGAAGGGAGGGAGAAAATTTGTTAGAGTTATATCATACAAAATTAGATTACCAAATGTATTTACAAAATTATGATTCTAAAATAGCTATGTTACAAGGACATAAGGAAACAAGACCATTTCTTGGAATTGTATTTTCTACGCAAGATAAACATTTTTTTGCACCATTAACATCTCCTAAGAAAAAACATTTTTATATGCAGGACACACAAGATTTTATGAAAATCGAAAATGGAAAATTAGGAGGTATTAATTTTAACAATATGATGCCAATTCCAATGGAAGATTTGGAGGTAATTCATATAGAACAACTAGCAGACAGTAAATATGCCCATATGCTACAAATGCAACTAGAATGGGCAAGAGCCCATGAAAAATTGATACAAACAAGAGCCCATGATTTGTATTATTTAATTATAGAAAGACAAGCAAGTCAAAAATTACAAAATCGTTGTTGTAATTTTAAATTATTAGAAGAAAAATATTCCAATTATGTGTCAGAACATACTTTTTTGCGAGAAGAAGAAGCTATTTATTTTGTCGCTTAATCGTTATTTCCTATTTTTTATATTCCGTTTTTTATCATTTTATTTTATTCGTTATGTTATCAATAAAATACAAAATCAAAGTTTAAAAAAGAAAAGGGGGTGATAGAACCTTTTATTTGTCTAGCCATAATCATAAAGGAGATGAATGTATGAAACAAGAAAATCTTTTAATACCAAAGACAGATGTGGTTTTTCATTCTTTATTTCGTCCCGGAAATGAAGAAATTACGAAAGCTATGATAGCCGATATTACGAATGAGAAAATTAAGCAAATTGATTTACGAGATGACAGACATCTAATAAAGGAATATCCAGACGAGAAGTTAGGAATATTAGACTTAAAGGCAGAATTAGACGAAGGAACTTTATGCAACATAGAAATTCAATTAATTGATAAGTCTTACACAATAGAAAGAATTTTATTCTATTGGAGTCGTTTATTTTCTTCACAAGTGATAGTGGGAGAAGAATATGAAAAATTGAAGAAAACAATTTGTATTGCTATTTTAGATTATGAATTAAAAGAGCTAAAACGGAGAGAAACAGCTACATACACAGTGGAAATTGAGGCAAAAAGAAAGTAAAATGAAGTTGACAGATAAATTAGAAATACATATAATTGAACTACCAAAAGTAAGAAAAAACATGGAAGCGCATATAGAGAGTAAAGTAGCCCAATGGATGTTGTTTTTGAATAATCCAAATGATAAGGAGGTAGAAAGTATTGTGGAAAAAAATGAACCTATAAAAGAAGCCATGGAAAAATTAAAACATATGAGCGAAGATGAAGAATTAAGAAGAGTAGCAGAATTAAGACAAAAGGCAATTATGGATGAGAAAGCAATTAAACAAAGAGCAATGGAAGTAGGATTAGAAGAAGGTAGAGAAAGAGGTATAAAAGAAGGACGAGAGAAAGGTATAAAGGAAGGAAGAGAGGAAGGAAGAGAAGAAGGAAGAGAAGAAGGAAGAGAAGAAAAAACAAGGGAAATTGCTAAGAATATGTTGAAAGAGAAAATAGAAATAGAAATTATTGAAAAAATAACCGGATTATCAAGACAAGAAATAGAAAATTTATGAGCAAGTAGAAAGAAGATAAATAGAAAGAAAAATAGAAAGTATATTTTTAAAATCTATTTATCTTTTTTCTTTTTTTGTATATAATACTTCTAAAAGAATACAAAAATTACAGGAGGAAGAGATGGAAATTACAGAAGCTAAAGAAAGAGTAAAAGCTTTAAGAGAAAAGTTAGAATTTTATGCTAAACGTTATTATGATGAGGATGCACCTGTTGTTACAGATTATGAATATGATATGATGATGAACGAATTAAAAGCATTGGAAAAACAATTTCCAGAATTAATAGATGCCAATTCTTTAACACAAAAAGTAGGCGGTCATGTGAAAGAAGGATTTAAAGAAGTAGTACACGAAGTACCATTACAAAGTTTACAAGATATCTTTTCTTTTGAAGAACTAGAAGAATTTGATGAAAGAATGCGTAAACAAGCACAAGAAGAAAACGAAGAAGTAACCTATATTGTTGAAACAAAAATAGATGGCTTATCAGTAGCTTTAGAATATGTGGATGGTATTTTTGTAAGAGGAGCCACAAGAGGAAATGGACTAATTGGTGAAGATGTAACAGATAATTTAAGAACTATAAAATCAATTCCTAAGGTTTTAAGTAAAAAAGTAACTATAACCGTACGTGGAGAAGTTTATATAGGAACAAAGGAGTTCGAAGAGTTAAATGAGGAAAGAGAAGTATTAGGACAACCATTATTTGCTAATGCTAGGAATGCAGCGGCAGGTTCTCTTAGACAATTAAATTCAAAGATAACGGCACAAAGACCTTTAGATATTCTTATTTTTAATGTACAAAAATGGGAGAACAATCCTTATAATTCACATTATGAGCAATTGGTATATTTAGAAGAATTAGGTTTTCATGTAAATCCTATAAAAGTACCTTGTCATACATTGGAAGAAGCCATTAATACGATAAAGAAGATTGGTGAAGATAGAGAGAAATTAAGCTTTGGTATAGATGGTGCTGTTATCAAAATTGATAGTTTATCTTTTCGTGAAAAGTTAGGAACTACTTATAAAACGCCTAGAT
>CATXTS010000074.1 GCA_958402495.1 uncultured Clostridiaceae bacterium | reverse complement strand
TATGTTCTTAGAGTGTGGCCCTATTTTTCTTTTTAGAGATAAATTTAGTATATTTTTCAAAAAAACTAGCAAGGCACTACCACCATTTTCTTCCATTATAACAAATCTTAATTCTCCATAACGTTCAAAATTATGAAGATGCTTCATCCTTATAGCATCTTATCTTCCTATAAACATCTGTACATACATTTTCCCATATCGTGGACTACTCACCACACCAATGCCTGTATAATTAAAATTACTATTTAAGATATTTGCTTTATGACCAGAAGAATTCATCCAAGCCGTTACTGCTGCCTGATTACTAGAATTTCCTGCAATATTTTCCCCTGCTGTTTTGTAGGATACTTTAAAACTAGTCAACATTTGAAAAGGAGAACCATAAGTAGGCGAAGTATGCGAAAAATAATTGTTATCTACCATATCTTGTGCTTTTATTCTAGCTACTCTTTGAACTTCGCTATTCACCTTTAAAGCTTCTAAACCACTATTGGTCCTTTGCTGATTAATTAGATTAAAGACTTCTCTTTCATCTGCATTTAATCCCGTCGTATCGGTATTAGAACTATTACCAGAATTAGAATTACCACCCGTATTTCCTGTACTTGGATAAATTGGTTTTACATATTTTTGACTAACTGCCCCTACATAATCTCCTTCCACTTGTACAATATACCAGTCTCCCACACCTGCAAACACTCTAATATACGCATTCTTTTTAACCTTTGTAACCACACTATACTTCGTCCCTGGTCCGCTTCTAACATTTAACACATCTGCAGTTACTAAACCAGTTGCAAAATCTAATTTATAATAATGTTGCATTCCAAAAGAAGTAGAAACCATTCCTACTGTTATTATAAACACCAATATAACACTAAGCTTTAGTATGTTTTTCTTTTTAATTTGAATTACTTTCATATAGACATCCCTCATTTCTATTTTCTATAGTTTATCTTATACAACTAGAACGTCCACTATGTTAGCAAACAAGCCAAAAAAAGAATTGTACAAAGAGCACTTTCTTAGACAATTCTTTTCTTTTTTAAAATCTTAATTCTTTTATCTTAGGTAAACAAATACCATATTTTTCATAAATATCTTGCGTATGTAAAGCAGTTATCTTATCTTTTTGTACTTCTAGTTTTTCTAACATAGACTGCACTTCTTCTTCACTTTTTCCTTCTACTTCCATATAAGTCGGAATTTGTGGCCAACTATCAAAATCAATTTCAACACCATCTAAACAATATTGTATTCTTCTATTTTCCTGATAATTTTTATGTACGATACCGCTTCTTTGTAGCAATTCATTAGTTGCTTCAAAATCATCTACTGTTACTTCTACTTCTTTTGTACCATCAATTGTTTTACTAACAATATCTTTATACGTTAGTGTTGCTTTTGTTCCATTTGTTCTTAATCTAATCCACTTTCCCTCTTGTGCAGGTAATACATCATACACATATCGTTTTTGTTCATACTCTCCTATTTTTTCAGCACCCAATTCTAATAATTTCTTTGTCATTTTCTCTACATCTACTTCTAACACTCTTACTTCGTACTCTGTTTTCATACAACTTCATCCTCTCTTCTTATTTTTTAATTAATCGTTCTGGTCTATAAATTTCGAAAGAAACTAAGGTAGTACCATCTATATTACCAGCAATTCCAAATTGTTCTAAATGGTCTTTCTTTAATTCTTCACTCTGACAAAATAATGGAAAAATCATCTGCTCTAATAATATATCTATTAAAAAATTAGGTATTCCATCAAATTGACTAGGTATATAGGGTCTTACTACTTCTTCTGATATATGTATCTCTTCAAAAAAAGCAATTCTTTCCTTTACACTAGCTTCATATTCTGATTGTGTTGCTATATGTACTTGATAACTCTTTAATTTATTTGCTTGGTCACAAAAGAGTACCTGATTCCATGGAATTTTATAAGAAGCGTGGCAGGCGATTCCTTTGGTTAGTTCTCTACCATCAAATCCTTTTCCAACAAATTCTATCCATATGGCATCATTTAAACTAAAGGAAACATTAAAGCCACCATTTAAAGTATATCTAGGAGGAGGCTCATTTTTACTTTCAAAAAGGTCTAAAACCCCCTCTTCATTTTGTGCTTTTATCTTATCTATAAACTCTGGTATCTCTGCTTTATCATCACTTGCTCCCGATATATAAACAGGCTTATCTCCAATTTTTGTATCTGCCCTAAAAAAAATCCTATCTGGTATACTATCTTTTATTTTATCCCATTCTTCATGAGAATCTATCACATACACATTTGAAAAGGGATTTAATTTCGGTAAATACTTATTTAATAAAATCGTTCCTTTTACCTTTCCATATGCCATCATTTGAGAAATATCTTGGTCATTTTTCATATTTAATAACATGTTTTCTATTCTCCTTTTAAACAATTGCTAAGTCTGTAAAATAATCTTTTCCATAAAACATATAAATCGCCTCTGTTCCCATTCTAACGACTTGTTTTTCCGGTAATTTTAATACTTGTAATAATGCTTCTATTGTAGACTCCCAATTTTCCAAATCGACTTCCATAAAAGGCGGTATTCCTGGAAAGGTATCTATATCTAAATCAATTCCATTCCACTCATAAGAAATGCGATGACTTTTTACATAAGTTTTTGGTATTAACCCTAACTGTTTAAACACTTCTATTTGCTCTTTGGCACGACTAATCTTATATTGAATAACTTCTTTTTCTTCTGGATGGCTATTATGGACATGCATAGTTACTTTAGTAGAACCTTCCTTGGTAATTCTAATTATCTTATCTTCTTTGCGATAATTCCCTTCCGGTGTATCAAAAGTCGTAATTTCTCTATCTGCCTCAAAAACTTTCTTGGCATGTAAACTATCTAATATCTTACATGTCTGTACTACATCTATGTCTAGAATTTTAATCTCATTTTCTATATATTCTGATTTCATCTTTCTCCTCTTTCTGCAAAACATCTGTAATTTGAGTAATACTTTCTTGTAGTCCCTCTATCAAATCCATTTGTGAATATAATTGATATTGAGATTCTTCTATTTTTTCTTCTACTTTTTCTGGTATATTCTCTAAATACGAAAATACTTGATATAAGTCTTGCTGATTGATATGTAAACCTTCCATTTCATTACTTTTTTCTATCAGTTGCTCTTGATATTTTGGTTTTGAAATAGTAATATGAATTTAGAAAAGGCTTTAAAATCTCCCTGTTTCAAATACATTGCTTCTAATTTATCATGTGTTTGTAAAATACGTCCATCCTTTAATCTAACCTTCCCTACTTTTCCTTGTTCATTATAGATATATTTCTTCGTAAACGTTTTCTTATTCCAATAATAATCTGTCATCAAATGGGTTAAATATCCTAAAGCTACACTATTATTCTCTAAAATGGATTTATTTTTTTCTATAAAAGCCTGTACCCCTGGTAAGTTATAAATTTGTTCTTCTATTTTTTGTTTCGTATCATAATGTGATATCTTATGTTCTATTTTATGTGATAAATTTGACGCAATATATCCATTATATACATCTGGTAGAATATTTCCAAACAAGAAACCATCCTTATCCACATCTAATTGCTTCCTAACTTCTTCTGCTGTTACTAAATGTATTATCCACCCTGGCATGTTTAATTACCCCTTTTTTATACTCTATTTATTTCTACTTTTTACTCTCTTTTTACATAATAAAACTTTAAATCAATTTCATGTCCACCATATCCTTTTAATATCTTTTGCATTCTTTCATTCCCATCTCCTGTTGCACAAGAGACAATATGAATATTTGGATTTTCCTCCTTTAACTTTTGAATTAATGCAAAAAAGATACCCTTTTTACGATATGCCTCTTCTACAAACATTTGAGAAATCCATAAGACTTCACCATCATTTGCCCAGTAAAAATATGAATATAAAATCATCCCTACTGGTATTCCCTCATACTCTGCTACTAAGCAATAAAATTTAGGTTTATCAGAAAATAAATCTTGGTCTATATTTTCTTGTAAATAATTGGTTCCTTGTGTTTCATTCACTTGATTAATCTGCTTATTGGCATGAATTATAAAGGCTTTATGCTTTTGATTCGCTGGCATAACCACTATTTTTTCTCTATTTTCCATTTTTCCCCCTACTAAACTAATAAAATACCACCATTTACATTTATATTTTCCCCATTAATATATTCGGATTCTTCTTTTAGTAAAAATTTCATAAGATTTACGGTATCTTCTACCTTCCCTACTCTATGACTTGGATTTTTCTTAGCAGATGCTTCTATTTCTGCTTCTGTATAAGATTGTCTAGCAAGTGGTGTTAATGTTAAAGAAGGACTAATGGTGTTTACTTTAATGTGGTATTTACTCAATTCTAGAGCACATACCTTTGTCAGCATAATCGTTGCCGCTTCTGTCATACAATAAGCTGAAGAATCTAACATTGGCTTAGTTCCTAGTCTAGAAGCTATATTTATAATTCTTGGTGTTTTAGACTTTTTTAATAAAGGAATTGCCTTTTGAATAATGATAAATCTTCCTATTAAATTGACATCTACTTCTCTTCTAAAATCATCCAAATCAAAATCTTCTATAGAAGCCATCACGTCATAAGCTGCATTGTTTATAACATAATCCAATCTTCCAAATCTTTCATCTATTTTCTGATACATAGCTTCGACTTGTTTTTCATCAGAAACATCTGCCTTTATATAACATACCTGTTCACCGTAGGATTTAAATAATGTTTTCGTCTCATTTGCCCATTCTTCATTTTTAGAATAATTGACAATTACCTTTGCTCCTTCTTGTAATAATGCCTCTGCCATACCTCTTCCTATACCAGAAGTAGAACCTGTAATGAATGCCACTTTGTCTTTAAACTCCATATAAGCCTCCTTACTTTTTTCTCATCTTATCATAAAGTATTTCAATTATCAATTCTTTATGTTACATAATTTTCTATAATTTAGCTTATATAATATGAAACCACCTTTTTAACTTTAATGATATTTCCAAGAGATAAGAATCAAAAAAATACCCTTTATGAATAAAAACATAAACTATTTTTATCTTCTAAAGAGTATTTTCTATTAAACTTCTCTAAAACTTCCTTTATTTTCTATAAAATATTTTAATAGTAATTCATTTATCCTTGCTCCTAAATTAACTGCTTCATTTTTATAATACGATTCTTGTAACTCAAAATCTTGCAGAAAAACAGACACTATATATCTACCATATTTTGTTTCTATGATACCACCATCATTATCACAGCGTTTAGGATGATTTTGTTCTGTACCAGATAATTCCCCACATTTGGAAGCTATCGACATAATCACGCCATCTTCATTTTGACTCTTAAAAAGACTATCTGGCAAATACCTAGTTAACATCTCTGTTTCTTGTTGTTTCTCTAAGACTTCTAAAATCTGATTACAAACTTCTAAATTTATAAATTCTCCTTTTTGTAATTTTTTATAAGCCAATCCATATTCTTTAGCTGTTGTTTTTCCCACTTGATTAGAAAGTGCAAAATCAATTCTATCCACTAATAGTTCTGTATTTTTTAATCCCAATTGTTGAATAGTATCATTTATATGGTCTCTTCCTAAATAGTTAATTAATAAATTAGTTGCTACATTATCACTAATCATTATCATCAAATTTGCCCAATTTTTAGAAGTCATCGTTAATCCAAAATCCAAGAAACGAGTAATACCACTTCCTTGCTGTATAAAGTCCTCCTCTTGATAGGTAATTTTATCTTCCTTACTTTTTATCCCTAAATATACTTGTCTATAATATTCCATTAAGATAAACAACTTGATACAGCTTGCAGATTCTACTACCTTGTTTTCATGGAATTGTATTTGATTTTCTTTTTCATCTTCTGCCCAGAGACAGACTTCTCCATCAAAATTTTTTATTAGTTTTTGTATTTCTTCTTCCACTTTCACTTATTTATTTTCCTCTCTTTTACTTTTTTACTATAATAGTTAATACTTCTATATCTCTTTATCTTAATTTGTCTGCATATCTTTTTATTTTTGCTGAATTGGTTGTTGCAAATAATACTTTCATTTATTACGCATCCCTAAGACTATTTCTATCTTCTTTTGTTTAATCAATAAGACTTGATATTTATGATAATAGCATAAATACCAATACTTACCAATAAATTTTAAAAAAGATACTTTTCCATTTTTCTATTACTATTTATGTCTCTTCATATTCTAACATTATATGGTATTTAAGTTTCCACCTTTTCTTTAGGCTACCCTTTTCTTTAATGGTCGTTGTTCTTAAGCCAATATCCATTGCTATTTCTAGGTTTGGACTAATATTTTTTTAATATTTCCTCATAATATTTATACTTCCATTAATATGTGCATTTATTAGTACGCCCCTATTACTTCTAAATAAACCTCTTTTTATTCTTCTTTCTTTATGTTGTATAATTTTCTATAATTTAGTTATTTCTATCACTAAATACACGCATTTTTCCCTTTCTCCTGCTTAGATTTTAACTATATTCTAAAGAGATAAGAACCAAAGAATACCTTCTACGCTTAAAAAACGTTCAACCATTTTTATCTAAAAGGACAGAAAATTATAAAAAGTATTGACAATATAGAACAAATGTTTTAGAATATATACAGATTAAATCTAAAAGGATGTGAAATTATGGAAGAAAATAAATTAGCCATTCAAAGTGAATTAGCTATTGAAGATATAAAAAATTTAATATATACCATAAGAGGAAAGCAAGTAATATTGGACAGCGATGTGGCAATGTTATATCATTATACAACTAAAAATATAAATAAAGCTGTGAAAAGAAATATAGATAGATTTCCAGAAGATTTTTGTTTTCAATTAACAGAAACAGAGTTTCAAAATTTAAGGTTCCAATTTGGAACCTTAAACAAAAAAGTAAATAATGGAAAAGTAACAAGAAAATATCTACCATATGTTTTTACCGAGCAAGGAATAGCAATGTTATCTGGAGTTCTAAAAAATGAAATTGCCATAAAAGTTAGCCTTAGTATAATGAGAGCTTTTGTTGAAATGAGAAAATTTTTGATGGTTAATGGACAAGTATTTGAAAGATTGACAAGTATAGAATATAAATTATTAAATCATGATAAAAAATTTGATGAAGTCTTTAATCAACTTCAACTAGAAGAGAATATTAAACAAAGAATATTTTTTGATGGTCAAATATATGATGCATACAGTTTGGTTATAGATATTATTAAGACAGCAAACAAAAAAATTTTGATTATAGATAATTATATTGATGATAATGTTTTAAAAATGCTAACTAAAAAAAAGAAAAATGTAGAAGTTGTTATATTAACATCTATTAAAAGTAATATTGAAAATTTAGATATTCAAAAATTTAATAAAGAATATCCTACTCTAAAAGTTGCTAAAACAAATAAGTTTCATGATAGGTTTATTATTTTAGATAATAAAGAAATGTATCATTTGGGAGCTTCTATAAAAGATTTAGGTAAGAAATGTTTTGCAATTAATAAAATTGAAGATGTAGAAATTATAACAAAAATTATTAATTTATAATACAAAAGCCCATACTATGATTGAACCACTTCCTTACTGTATAAAATCCTCTTCTTGAAATAAAAATCTATCTATTCTTTTTAGGGTATCATTTTTTCATACACTCTCCACATAATTTATTTATACTACTATAATTCCTTTTTCTTCTAAAGCATTTTTTCTTTTTACAAATTGCGTCTTTTCATATTCTAACATTACATAGATTCATCTCTAAAAATAAAACACTTGCCACACCATTACAAGTATTTTATTTAATCTTTATTAAAATAATGAAATTTGCTTTGCCTCTTCCTTTTTCTGATAGGCTTTAATAATATCCTCCATTTTATATAACAAACCATACTGTTTGCAAGTCTCTTGCATAACTTTTCTAATGTTATGATTAACTGGTGCACAAAAATATCGATTTCCATAAATCTGTATATAACGTTGTTTTAATCCTGGGAAAAGCTTATCTAATTGTTCATAATAATATGTCCTTTGGTTTTCTCTTAAGGTAACGCCACCCATTGAAAAAACAAATTTAGCACCATGCTCATAGGAGAGTCTAATAATCTCCCTGATATTTTCTTCTGAATCTGTTATAAATGGTAAAATAGGTGATAGTAAAGTCCCA
The DNA here is from genome assembly GCA_958402495.1 of uncultured Clostridiaceae bacterium. Lineage (GTDB taxonomy): Bacteria > Bacillota > Clostridia > TANB77 > CAG-508 > UMGS1663. The sequence continues at coordinate 1,405 of CATXTS010000074.1, read as the reverse complement.
ACAAAAAGTCCTTCATTTGCTAACTTTTTCATTGCCTCCAATCTCTTGGAAGTGGAGCATACCTGTGGCTCTATCTTTTTACAAAGGCTATCTTCTGCTGCTGTAATCGTAAACTTTAAAATGACATCTGCCTGCTTTTGAATAGCCTTGAAAATTTCTATATCTCTTACAATTAAGTCGCTCTTTGTCTCTATAGAAACACCAAAGCCTTGTCTAGCAATTATTTCTAAAGCTTGTTTTGTTAACTGCTCTTTTCTTTCAAAAGGATTATACGTATCTGACATAGCTCCAATACCAATAACTCCTTTTTTCCTTTTAGACAATAATTCCCTTTCTAAAATAGCAATTGCTTCTTTTTTTCCACGAACCATATCAAAATTTTCAATTTGATAACACTGACTACGACTATCACAATAGATACATCCATGTGGGCATCCTTTATATAAATTCATGTTATATTGGATACCAAACCAACTATCTCCATACTTCACATTTTGCAAGATTGATTTTGCCTCTATCCACTCCATACTATTTACTTCCTACTTTCTATTTGGCTTTCTTTTCATCTTTAACAAGCGTTCTATGTCTTCTAGATAATTCTCCTTTTCCAATTCTAATAGTAACCATTTTCCATCATGGTAGGTAGGTGTCTGTTCGTAAATTTGGACTACTTTTGGATGATACAGTGATTTATCCTGCTCAAAAATTTCTCTTTGTTCTTTTCCCAAAATGACCATAAAAGCTAGGACTTGTGGTTTGAAATAAAAAGCACAAAGCGTTTTTCCTCCTCTAGCAAATTTATACTCATACAGCCACTTTTTTCCACCAGCATTCCATCTCGTATCCATTTCATACAAACTATCGATTCTTCCACAAACCTCTTGGAATATGAATTGTTTTTCTTTTCCTATTAATTTTTCCAATTCTATAGTATCTGGTATCTTTTCTAGCATACTGCTTTCCTCCTTACAGGAATACGTATTACCGTTTTTAAATTTTCTGGTTTAGCTTTTCTAGGGTCTGATAAATAAATTTCATGGTGTCTTCTACTATTTTCATTTTCCTCTACTTGCCCTATCGCATTTTCCAACCCGTTTTGTTTTATAAATGCTTCTATGCTTTGAATGGTAGCAGGTTCTGTATCATAAGAACCATTATGCATACATTGTACGCATAATCCTTCTTCCCATTCTACAAACTTAGCTTTATCCACCTCTAAACCTTTTTTCTCTTTTGCCACTTTACAAGCCCAATCAAATACTTCTTTTGTTACAAATTCTGGTTGTCTTATCATAGATATCCATTTAAAGTCTTCCTTATGTGCATAATCTATTCCTCGAACCCCCTCTTGCCACCATAATCCTTCTAATGGAGGTACCACATATTCAAAATATCCCTCTATTTT
>CATXTS010000073.1 GCA_958402495.1 uncultured Clostridiaceae bacterium | reverse complement strand
CAGCTCCAAAACTAGCACCCAATAGAATAAATTCCTGATAACCTTTATTTTTTAATTTTTCTATCGTCTTTTCTAAATCTATCATCAGATGCTCTACGGTTACATCTAAATCTTCTCCTGTACTTTCTCCATGACCTCTAAAATCAAACCTAAAAGAATTATACCCATTTTTTCTTAAATACTCTGCTAGCATTGTGAAGCTACCTTTTTCTTCTTTTGTACTTCTAATCCCATGGCACATAATCATTATCTTTCTATTTTCATTAGCTTTAGATAAAATTCCACATAATTGCACATTATCTGTACTATCATAAAAAATTACTTCTTCCATGGATTCCCCCTAACTTATAAACCACTTTTATCTTTCATAGCTTATTATTTTTTAGATTTTTGTTTTTTCTTTATTTTCTGTATGTTATCATAATTGTCTCAAAAAAGAAAGTAATTTTTTCAATACTTTCCTCATTATTTCATTTCTGTATGTTCTTATTTTTTATATACGTATACTATTTCTTATTTTTACTTAAACAATCTTTTTATCTTATATTCTAATAGAACAAAAAGGATACATTTTTCAATGTACCCCATTTTTTTGTATAATTGTTTGAAAGATTGAAATATGATTTTCTTCATCTAAAATAATTCTATCAAACAATTTTTGTATATCTCTATTCTTCGTATAGCCAATTGCTTTTTTATAACCAGCAATAGCTGCTTTTTCTGTCTGTATATTATATATCATGGTTTCTTGTAAATTACCCGTTTTATAACGAATATCTTTTGCACTCCAAGTTTCTCCCATAGAGCTAATAAAGGTAGGCTGACGTCCTAAGACTTTAATTAAATTTCCTACTAAATCCAAGTGCCTCATTTCTTGAATTGCAATAGATAACATCGCCTTACTAATCTCTGGATAATTTACAAACTGTATATGTTCATAGACATACTGTAAAACTGCACTTAATTCCCCTAAGTTTCCAGCAAAATCATCATATAATAGTGTTGCATACGTAGTATTAGGTCGTACATTCGAAATACTAGGATACGCAATAGTTTTATATTGATTCACTTTATCTTCTAAAGATATGGATTCCAAATTTTATCACCTCACCATATCCTATGCAAATTCCCATCTAGTAGGTTCCATCTAACACAAAAGAATTACCTTTTCTATAAAGTAATTCTTCTACTTATTTTATATTATATAGTATTTTGTCTTTAAGAACAATAACGGCACAAAATTGCTTCTAACCCAATATTCACATCCATCAACCCTATTTTTGAATGACTATCTAAATCAATTAAAGCCTCTACTATTTGCCTTAACTCTTCTTCTTGGAAATAATTTGCCTGTGTTTTATATTTACCGGTTAAGAATGTCTGATTTGGTTTCAAATTCAAGCATTCTGCTACATTTCGGTTTTCTCTTATTGCCATTTTTACTAAGTATAATTTTTTAAAATGATGATATAAGGTAATTAGAATTTTTTGAATTGGCTCTTTTGCGTATAACAAATTATGTAATACCTCTAAAGCTTGTCTTACATTCTTCTTTCCTAAGTTATCTGTCAAATCAAAAATCACACTATCTAATTGCTTAATTGATAATAAATCGATATCCTGCTTCGTAATCACGCCACCATTACCCACATATTCAATTAGTTTTCTAATTTCATTAATTAAATCTTGCATATTTACGCCACACGACTCTATGAAATAAGAAAGTGTATTCTCCTCCACTTGTACCTGATAAGCTTTACAAATCGCCTTTAATCTACCAACAATTTGACTTGGTTTTAAGGCTTCAAAATGACAAACTTCTCCTTGTTTATCCAATACTGTATATAGCACATTTTTTTCTACTTCCTCCTCTATAAAAACAAGTACCACACTTTCTTGTATCATCTGGATATTTTCTGAAATATAATTGGCTACCTTCTCTATCCATTCACTACCAGCAACATTCTTTCGTTTTCCTTCTTTTTTAAAAAGTCCTGTATTTTTAGCAATTATTAATTTCTTTTCATAACCAAAAGCCGGTGTTTCTATATCAGAGATTAATTCATTTACATTCGTATCTTCTATACGAATATAATTAATTCCTAATGTTAACTCTCCAAAAAGTGTTTTTATTTTTTTTAAACAAGATTCCAATAGAAAGGTTTCTTCTCCATAAAAAAGATAGAGACTTTGTAAAACGCCTTGTTTTAATTCTTTTTCTAAATTTTCAATAGTCACTTTTAAGCCTCATCTCCCTTCTTTTTTATTTCTTATCTATTTTCTAATAAAATACGAAAAACTTCTGCCACACTCCAAGCCTGTTGAAAAGCACCTTTAGCTTCAAATGGCTTTCTAGAATCATATAATTCACTAATGCCTCCTACTGTTTTTCCTTCATAAAATTCCTTAAAGAATGTTTTTTGTACATCTTGCACAAAATTTTCATATTGCATTTGCCATTTTTTCTTTTCTTCTTTATCTTTTTGTGCCTCTTTAACTTGCTTTAAAGCATTATAGTAAAGTCCTAAAAGCCATGGCCAAGTAGGTCCTTGGTGATAACTCATATCTCTTCTAAAACTATCGCCCTCATATATCTCTATGTAATTTTCTTCACCCTTAGCCAAAGTTTTTAAGCCATAATGATTCCATAACTTTTTAGTCACTGTCTCTAACACTTCTGAAGCTTCCTTCGAAGCCGGGTCTAATACGGGATAACTTAAAGAAAGACTAAATAATTGATTAGGACGTATTTTACTATCGCCTAATACATCATATAAACACTTTCTTTTCTTATTATAAAACTTGGCACTAAAAGATTTCTTTGTATCTTCTGCCATTTTTTTATATAACATAGCTTTCGTCTTAGTTCCATAGTGATTCGTAAATTCTTCCATAATCTTTAAAGCATTGTACCATAAGCTATTAATCTCAACCACTTTACCATTTCTAGGCGTAACTGCATATTCTCCAATCTTGACATCCATCCATGTATTTTGTGTAGAAGGTGTACCAGATACAATCAAATTATCTTCATCTAAATAAATATTATTATTATCTATATCAATTCCTGTTTGATAGGCCTCTATAATCTTTTCCAAAACAGGATATATTTGCTCTTCGACAAAATCGTCATCCCCTGTATATTCCACATATTTCTTAACTTGTTCAAATAGTAATAAAGAACTATCTACACTATTATATAATGGTCGATTATCATATCCAGAATATCCATTAGGCACTAATCCAAACTTTACATCACGAATACAGGTCAAAAGCACTTCTTTAGCAATAGAAAATCTCTTTGTCTTTAATAATAATCCTTCAAAAGCAATTAAAGTATCACGACCCCAATCTAAAAACCAGGGATAGCCTGCCATAATAGTATGTAATGCAAAACTAGGACGATACGCTATAAAATTATCCGTTGCTATTACAAAATCACGAATCCACTCTTTTTGCTTGTTATCTGTTATCTCCTTTTTTCCATCTCTTGTTAATCCGGAATCATACACAACTGTACTTAAACGGGCAATTTCTCTATTAATCACCTGTTTAGCATTTATTTCTTCTATATTTTCTTCTAAAGAAGCAATGAATGTAAATTCCATCATGGTATTTGGTTGTAAATCAATTTCATATCTACCAGGAATAGCATGATTTTCTTCTGGATTAAATCCTCTCTTTTCTTCTTCTATATAAAACATATTTTGAAAACTATCTCCCACATGTTCTATATAACTACCTGTTGAAGCATATAAATAAATAGGATTTTGAGAATTGTGGTCTAAAATGATTTTCAATTTTCTATTTTTCTCTTCTTGTTCTATTGTAAAATCATGTCTAAAAGAATCCGCATGAAAATCTCTAAAATTTAGTAAAGGCGTTAATACCAATTTTCCAGTATGTTCTTGGTTTTGAATCTGATATAAAATGGTTACTGTATTTTTTCCATATTCCATACAAATGTATTTTTTAATAATCACATCTTCTACTCGATACGTAAAAATAGGAATATATTCTTTTTCAAAACTTTCTAAGTATTGATATCCCTTGGCTATATAATTCTTACACATATTGGTATATAAATCATACTTCTTACCATCCAATTCTATACTTTCATCTACTTTTGAAAGTATCAATTGTCTTCTAGCTGGTGGCGTTAATGGTGCAATTAAAAGGCCATGGTATCTTCTTGTATTAGCCCCTATGATAGTGCTACTAGCAAAACCACCTATTCCATTGGTAATTATCCACTCTTTTTTGCTACCTTCTTCTAAACTAATCTTACTATATTTCATTTGTTCCTCCTATTTTGGCTTATGCTTTTGTAATCTTGTCGTCTATCTTTTCTTGTGCAGATTTTGCTGTTTTCTTTTTTTGATTATTCTTCTTCGTTCCTTCTTTTTTAGACTTCTCACTCAATTTCGCTTGCTTCCTTTTTAGTGCCTTCTCATCACTTTCTTTAATAGAGATAATTCTATCTTGATATTTTTCTGCAAATTTACTAGCTTTTTTATCCACTGTTTTCTTATTATCTTTTCTCGTTTTTTTATGTTCTTGTAAAACTGTCTGTGATTTTAGCTTTTTCTTTGTCTCTTTCAATCTAGAATTTAACAGTAAATATTGGGCATCATTTTGCATATCTCTAAATTTCATATCTTCACAAATCAGTTCAATAATAGAAGAAGCTATGGCATCTGGGTTATGTCTAATATACTCTCCATCAATATAAGAAAGATTCCTTTGAATTAATTTAACACCTTCCTCTTTTGCTCTTGCGGCATCTTGTTCTACTAAATCTTTACCTTCTTTATTATATCTTCTTACAAATTCTGGCACAATTTCACCTGTATCATAAATACAATAATCCATAATACCTTTTCCTGCATGCTCATGAATCGCTTTGATATGGTCAGCAAGTGTATAATTATCCGTTTGTCCAGGTTCTGTCATAATATTACTAATATAAATCTTAAAGCCCTTATTCTCTTTAATTGCTTTTGCTACTCCTTTTACTAATAAGTTTGGAATGACATTCGTATATAAACTACCAGGTCCCATAATAATCGCATCTGCATTTTGAATAGCTTCAATAACACCAGGTGCTGGCATACAGTTGGATGGATTAATAAAAATTCTATTAATTTTACTAATTTTACTAGCTACTACCTCTGGAATTCTTTTCTTATTCTCCACAATTGTACCATCATCTAGTTCTGCACAAATATCAATAGCTTCTAAAGTAACTGGTAGTACCTTTCCCGTAATATTTAAAACATCTTTTGTCTCTTCGATAGAAGCAGAAAAATCACCATATAAATCTTTCATACCTAAAAGATAAATATCTCCAAAACATAAATCACGCAATCTACCTTCTGTAAATTTGTAATTTAAAATACCACTCATTACAGTTTCATTAGAAGATAACGCAATTAAACTATTTTTTATATCTTCTAAGGGTAGCAACTCTAGCTGTCTTCTGGAATCAGAAGCTTGCTCTCCATAATCAGAAACCGTAACAATAGCTGTTATATTATTGGTATAATTCTTAAGACCCTTTAAAACAGAATCTAAACCAGAACCACCACCAATTACTACAATATTAGGTCCTTCATCATACACCTTCTTATTAAAAATAAGAGACTTCACCTTACCATCTTTAGCTTCATCTCTAGTATCGGTCTCTTGCACCAATAATTCTAATGTTCTCTTTTGAGTAAATACAATACCAATTACCACAAAAGTAAAACCAACTACAAAACTAGCTATAATCTTCGCTAAATCAAAAAATACTAAATTTTCACCTGTTAGTAACTTACTCATACCATAACAAGCTAACACAATTCCTACTAAAATTAATAAAATCCATCGCTTCATCTTTGCCTCAGCACGAAACCATTTAAAAAAGCCTTTCATTTTTTCCTCCTTTTGTCCATATGTACCTGGTACAGTTGGACAGTTTTGTCCATAGGGGACACAGATGCTATTCCCCTACAATTTCTACTTCTAATTCTAAAACTTTACCAAATTTCTCATAGACGGTTTTGATAACATCCTCTACTAGTTGCATTACATCTTCTGCTGTTGCATTTCCTGTATTTACTACAAATCCGGCATGCTTGGTCGATACCATAGCGCCTCCTACTTGATATCCTTTTAGTCCTGCTTGGTCTATTAATTGTGCAGAGATATAATTGGTGCCTCTTTTAAATGTACTTCCTGCACTAGGCATATCAATTGGTTGCTTTTCTTTTCTTTTTTGGTTGTATAATGTCATCTTTTCTTTGATGGCTTCTGATTCTCCCTTTTGTAAGGCTAATGTGGCCTGTAAGATGATATCTCTACTTTGTACAAATCGGCTATGTCTATAAGAAAAGTCAATATCTTCATTTTGTAAAGTGACGATACTGCCATCTTCTTTCATACAGGTAGCATCTACTACAATTTCTTTAAATTCTTTTCCATAGGCGCCTGCATTCATTCGAATACCTCCTCCTATAGTTCCTGGTATTCCTGAAGCAAATTCTAAACCTGCAATGCCTTCTTTTTGTAGTTTTGCTGCTAACATACCTAGTTTTACACCACTTCCTACTTTTACGAATACTTTATCTGCTTCTTCTTTTATCTGCATATCCTGTATGTCCATTTGTATGGTAATACCTCTAATGCCTTTATCCTTTACTAATAAATTACTTCCATTTCCCATAATCGTAACTGGTATTTGTTTTTCCTTAGCAAATTCTATGATTTCTCTTAAAGTCTCTACTACAGATACCTTTACAAAAATGTCTGCCACACCGCCTATTTTAAAGGATGTATGTTTGTTCATAGGTTCTTGCATATGTATATTAGATTCAGGGATTCTTTCTCGTAAGTGTTCATATATTTCTTTGATTTCCAATTTGTTCACCTCTTAGTTCTAATATATTCATTTCCTGTCTTTTCATGTGTTTTATTTTATCATTTTTTATGATAATTTACAACGATTTTAGTAAATTTTACAATTTTACTTGAAAATCCTGTAGAATAATGTATAATAAAGAAAATAGAAATACTTTCTATGAAAAACAGAAGATAATCGGTATTTATATAGCTAATTATGCAAGCAATTTGAAAAAATTGTTTATATAATTTTATTTATTTTATTTGAATTACAGGAAAAAGAGATAGATGCACTATCTCTTTTTTCTTACCTGATAAGGTCTTTTATGACTTCTCCTGCTATGATAAGTCCAGCTACTGATGGAACAAATGAAACACTTCCTGGTGTTGTTTTTTTGTTTCCCTCTACTTCTAATCCTTTTATTGGTTCTTCTTTAGAGTATAAAACTTTTACCTTTGTTATATTCCTTTTCTTTAGTTCTTTCCTAATCACTTTTGCTAATGGACATACACTCGTCTTAGCAATATCTGCTATTTCAAATTTTGTAGGATCTAGTTTATTACCAGTTCCCATACTACAAATAATAGGTACTTCTATCTTTTTCGCTACTTCTATTAAACTGATTTTAGCACTTACTGTGTCGATGGCATCCACCATATAATCGATAGTTTTATCTAATGGAATCGTTTCATCCTCTGCTTTATAAAAGATGGGATATGTCTCTACAATCGCTTGTGGATTGATTGCTAAAATTCTTTTCTTTACTAACTCTACTTTATACTGACCTATGGTATCCATTGTAGCAATCAATTGCCTATTAATATTGGTGATATCTACCGTATCATGGTCTATCAATAAAAAATGACCAATTCCACCTCTTGCCAAACCTTCTGCTACATAAGAGCCTACACCTCCTAAACCAAAGATTGCTACTTTTTTATTTTGTAATTCTTCTACCGCTTTATTTCCTAATAATAAAGCCATTCTAGAAAATTGTTCCTGCATGTTTATATATTCCTTTCCTTTTTCATTATACGATTTCTTGTAAAAGGGCTACTTTTACTAAGTAGCCCTCATTTTATTATTATTCTCTAAATTGATAATGGTCTATTATGACCTTATCCGTTTTTTTATCCTTTGTAATAATACTTCTACCTTTTTTTATGTATCCACATACTGGTGCAGCTATAAAAGCTAATACCAATACTAAGATAGGCCAAAAGGCATCTTCTAGTTCTAGTAAGTTTCCGAAATATTCTAAAGCCTCCAGAAGCATATAGGGTTTCCCCTTTCTATTAGGATTGCTTTTATTATACTGTATTTTTTGTTTTATGTCAATTAATATCGGTTCCTTAATTCAAATATAACTTAAGCACCTATTTCAAATTTATCTATATGCTTTAAGGCTTCTTCTATAATATCTATAAATTCTTTTCCCTTAATTTCTTTTTTACTGCGAATCACATATAGTGGTGCTGGATTTTCTTTTAAAAATTCTTCTACTTTTTGTCTTTCTCCTTGGTAAAAAATAGTTTCACAAAAACGATTTAATTGTAACTTTTGAATGTATTGTGAACTTTCTTGTTTATTTTGAATATTCATGTATATCTGCTAACATTTTTTCAAAGGTCTTAAAAGCTGTTGGTATGGCATAGGTCTTTTCTAATTCTTCTCGTTCTACCCATAAAAAATCTAAATTCTTATTCTTGACAGTTACTAAATAACCTATTATATCCCATTGTCTATGGGTAAATATATGTTTATAATTTTGTTTTTGCTGTAATGTTTCTAATTGGATTCCCCAGTTTTCTAGTACTTTTGAAATCTCTTCTTCTATAATTTTTCCCTCTATATTAGGGAAACCATATAAATTTGCGAGCAATCCTTTTTCTTCTCTTTTTTGGATAGCAATTTGATTTTCATAACACAGTAAAAATACAGTTTTTTCTTCAATTGTTCTTTTTTGTTTCTTAATTCTAATTGGTAATTGCTGGGTTAAATCTTTTTGATAAGCTATACACTGACTTTGTAAAGGACATTTCTCACATAACGGCATGGTATTGGGAAGACAAATAACTTCCCCTAATTCCATTAAAGCTTCATTAAAAATACCCGGCTCATCTGGCATAATCTTTTGTAATGTTTTACTAACTTCTTTTTTAGTTTCTGGTAATAATACATCTTGGAAGCTACCTGTTACTCGTGCGACCACTCGTAGAACATTACCATCTACAGCAGGTACTTTTTCTCCAAAGCAGATAGAAGCAATGGCACCAGCTGTATACTCTCCAATACCCGGTAATTGACATAATTGTGCATAAGTCGTTGGCATTTTTCCTGCATATTCTTCTACTATAATTTGTGCTGCTTTTTTTAAGTTTCTAGCACGGTTATAATAGCCTAATCCTTCCCATAGTTTTAATAATTTTTCTTCTTCTATCCTAGCTAAATCGGCAATGGTAGGTAAAGCTTCTATAAAACGATTATAATATTTTTTTACAGCTTCCACTCTAGTCTGCTGTAACATAATTTCAGATAACCATATATGATAGGGTTCTTCTTTTTCTCTCCATGGTAAAGTTCTTTTATGGGACATATACCAATCACTTAGTGGTTCTACTATTTGTGCTAATAATTTTTCCAATGCTAACTCCTTTTTTATCCTTCAAAATTTCAGTGCTACATTTTTATATGCCTATTAAATATACTTTAACCATTGTACCAGATTCTTATAATTTTTAAAATACGTCTTATAAAATTAATTTGTTATTTATCGTTTCATTTTCCTATATTTTAGACAAGTAATATACTTTTATATGAATTTTGCCTAAAAAAATAGATTTCAAAAAATATTGAAATCTATTTATATGGCGGAGTGAGTGGGATTCGAACCCACGTGCCGGTACAACCGACTACTACAGTTCC
>CATXTS010000072.1 GCA_958402495.1 uncultured Clostridiaceae bacterium | reverse complement strand
CAATGGGTTTACAAGAAATGAAATTAGAATAATAGAACTAAGAACAGAGGAGGAAGAATGAATAAAGAATATTTAGATAAAAATGTTATCGAAACTTGGAACGAGTACAAAACGGAAAATAAAGAAAAATACAAAACAGGAGCAAGAACAGTTTATGGAAGATTAATGCAATTAAGTAAAGAAATAATAGTAAAAGACAATTTAAAACTAAGAAATGAAATAAATCAAATAATAGAGGAAAATGATAAATTAAAAGCTAAAGTAAAAGAGCAAGAAGAAATAGATAAGTTTTGTAGCAAAGAATTAGTTGAACAAATAAAGATATTATTAGCGAAATATTGGTTAACACACAGCAATGATAAAGTATTCGAAATATTTGGATGTAATTATGTACCCAACACAGAATATCAAGAAAAAGCTAGAGAGATACTTAGTATTGAACAATTACAATTAAAAGAAACATTAAGCAAATCAGAAATAAAAGCAATAATGGGAAATTCACTTTCTTACCCAGTTAGCTAAAAAAGTCTAAATATGTTAGAAGGAGAAAAGAAATGAGTATAAATATAGGAAATGAAGGAAGTAAATTAACAATTTATAAAGATGAACAAGGTAGATATAAAATATACATAAAGGGAAATGAAACAAAAGAAAATGGAGAAGTGGAAGACATCTTTATGAGTAAAAAGGTTCAATTTAAAAAGGGAATAGAACTAAAGAACAAAAGTGTAATCGAAGTAACAAAAGGTTGGTTTAGTTGTTACAGAATAAAGACAGAGGAATTAACACAAGAAGGAAAACCAAAATACAAGTATTTTGATAAATTGTTTATAAGTGAATTTAATTTATTAGAAGAGGGCGTAGATGAACCAGTACAACAAAAGTCACAGCCAAGAAAAAATGATTTTTCATTTAGTGTTTCAGATGACGACCTCCCATTTTAGGAGGTTTCCTATGAAAATAAATGAGAAACAATTGCAAGTATAAGGAGAAAATTTAAAATGAAATTAAAAGAAATATTAAATATGGAATATTATTTAAAAAATGAATGTTATTGTCCCGGGGAAATATATTCAGCAGATGGCTTTTTTTATGAAATTTTTAAAGGAGAAAATGAATGTATATGGTTAGGAGAATGTGAAATAGAAAATAATTTTTTATCGAAACTACCATTTATTGCAGTGGTTAGCGAAAGCTCAAACAAAGATAAACAAATATTACTTGTTATGTATGAATGCGAAGAAATACAAGATATTCTAAGATTTGATGCAACAGAAAACAATATTAAATTAATAAAAGAAGTAATAAAAAATAACACAACAAATTTGAAGTTTAGTGAATATGAAGAAGGAAAGATAGAAAAAAGTTTAAAAGAGATATTTGAAATAGCAGATGCGATTTTAATTAGTTAGGAGGAATGTTAAAGGAACAAAAAAACTAAAAAAGAAAAAGAATATGAAACAAAAGATAAAAATATGCTAGAGCAGCGAAAAAAAGAAGAATTGCTGAAGGCAGCTAAGGAGAAGCTACTAGAAGAGTACAAAGAAAATTTACCACAACAGTTAGAAGTTAGAATAAATCAAATAGCAGACCAATTAAGCATTATGCCAGAAGTACAAGGACTATCTACAATAGAGATAAACGAGATATTAAGACCTCATAATCTAATTGGACAACCTATAAAATATACAGCGGAGCAATTAAACATAATTTTTGATTATTATAGACAAGCAATTATAGCAGTAAATAGAAATAGAAGGTATCCACCTAGTAAAGAAAACTTTTGTGCATTTGCAGGTATAAGCACAGCAAGTTATAATCAATATTTAATGTCGCCAGATGAAGCAAAACAAGAAATAATGATACAAATAGATGACTATATTAGAGAAAACATGCTAACATCTGCACAGTTAAAAGAGGTAGACAACATTACAACTATGTTTAGAGGAAAAACAGGTCATGGAATGGTAGAGGCACAGGCACCAATTGTCATAGAACATAAAGGAGAAACAGACTTATCACAAATAAATAGATTCATTGAAACAATAAAGTCTGGAAAAAGTTTAAAGTCAATAGAACTTGAAGAAAAAGATTACAAAATGGAGGAATAGCAATGTTAAAAGATATATTAGAACCAATTCGGTGAAATTATTTATGAAATATTAGAAACGATATTTGAATTTGAATAAATAGGAGGAAACAAATGATAGAACTTATCCCTTTCGGGAAAAAAAATAAAATTAGTAAACGACTGCTGATTCAAAAAGCTAACATACAGGAAAAAGATTTTAATAATGAATTAGTAAAATTAAGAAAGAAATACATAATTTTAACAGATACAACAACAGGAGGATACTGGAGACCAAATACAAAACAAGAATATGAAGAATTTATAAAAAAATATCAAAATAGGAATTATGATACAAGCAGAATGATAATGCTTGCATATAAGGAAATGGAGGAATTACAAGGAGATGAAATGTAAATACTGTGGTTGTGAATTTGAACAACCTAAAAGAGGAAGAAAAAAAGATTATTGCAACAAAGAAGAATGTTTAAGACAAGCAAGAAATGAAGCTAAAAGGAAATGGTACGCTAATAAAATAAAAAAAGAACTATCAGGAACGAAACATAGAATAATTAACAAAACAGAAGAGGAAAAGAAACCAATTGTAATATATTCATCAATAGATAGGGCTGAGCATAAGCTACAAATGCCAGATATAGGAGACATAAGGCAATTAGCACAAGAAATAGGGACAGCTAGATTTCAGTTAATACAAATGATAGAAAAAGAAAGAAAAAGCATTAGTGAATATGATAAATATGACCAAGACTTTTTACATAAACTCGAGAATTTAGAAGAACTAACAGACCAAGAAGTTATTAATTTAGTATTAGAAGAAAAGAAAAATAGAGAAAGTAGAAGAAACAATAAAGTTAGATATTATCTAATTCAAGGACTACTAGATGGAATTACAATAAAAAATCCACCAGCATTTGTAGCACAAGCAATTCAAAGAAGTAAAGATTTTGAATATGTACCACGTACAATACAAGAGTTAAAGAAAGATGAAAGTTTATGTGTAGTAAAGGAGGGACAACTTAATGCAACACTATGATTTTGTATATGCAGTAAGAAATATAAAAACAAAAGAGATGATAAATAAACGCAAAGGAAATCCATTTTTTGTTTCCGTATATCAAGCAAGACAAGCAATTGGGATTACCAATAAAAGTGATTGGAATAAAGGAAATTATGAAGTAGTTAAATTTAGATTAGAGGAGGAAAAAGTTTATGAATAGTCAAGAGATATTAAATAGGATAGAAGAGGAATTGCAACATATTCTTATTATAGAGAATGTAAATATACAAGGAAAGTATAGACCTATAAAAAATACAACTAAGAATCAATGTTATGAAGCTATATACAACATACAAAAAATATTGAAGGAGGAAAAAGATTATGAATAAAAAAACAGTAGAAAAAGATTTAAAGGAAAAAGATTTGAACACAGAAATTTCAGAGGTAATGGAAAAAGTTTTTAAAGAAGGTGCAATGGAAAAAGTTTTCACAAATATTACTAAGCTAAAATGTAATTATACAACATATAAAGAAGAAAGAGAAAAATATGGCATGCCAATTGTGAATAAATGTGCAAAGTGTGAAACAAATTTCAAAAATGGCGATGAATTATACTCAGCTTATATAGAAAATCAAGATACAAGAGAAAATTACATAATATGTGAAAAATGTGCTAAATAAATAAGTTTTTAGACCTTTAAATGTAAAAACAATATAACTTTATGTTTAAAAATAAAAATGCCTTAAAATCGAAATACATAATAACAAATAAAAAATAGGGGAGAATATCCTCTATTTTTTACTACAACCTAAAATTACCAAAAATATAATAATTACAAGTGCAATTCCGACAACAGCTAGATATTTGATTAAAATCCAAATAAAAGCAATTACAGCTAATGTCCATGCCAAAATATTAAAAACATATTTTTTTTGCTTTTTGGGCTTTGACAATATTGATTCTTCTTGTTGTTTTTGTTGTAAAACTAATTTTAATTCGTTAGCTAGTATTTGCATTTGCTCTTTATGTTCTAATTCTTCTTGTTTTTCCTGTTCTTGTACAAATTCAAAATTATCTTTAAATATTTTATATACTTCTTTTAATTTTTTGGAATATAAAGTGTTAAGATATATAAAATCAGAACTATTACTACAAATATTATGCAAGACTTCTTCTCGTTTGTTGATATTATTATAATATCTGTAGTTAGCTTCAAAATTATGTTGTCTTTTTCTGAAATGATTATAAAATTCATTAAATAATAATTGTTCATATTCTTTTCGCTGTTCTTTTTCTCTTTGTCTTTGCTGTTTTTCTGTTAGTAAAGTATTATTTACTTTTTCAATTTCCATAGACAAAACTCCCATTTTTTTCCTCCATTTTACTATTTATTTATAAATTATGCAAGCCTTTTACGTTTATTATCAATATTGCATGTAAAGTTAACCTCTTTCCATTCTTCTTTTTGTTTTTCATGATATTCTGCAATTTTACTTTCTAATGTATCAATAATATTATCTACTTGTTTGTCTGTTAACTTATTATTCTTTGCTTGTGTAAATATAAAAGTATTCATGCTTCTACGACCACTTAATCGATACTTTAAAAATGCTAATCTAATTATTTCTTGTATATCCACTTCAATCAACTCCTTATTTCAAAATTTTCAAATTTTTTACAATTACTAATGAATCCATCTTCGTCTATTAAATACCAACCTTTTGAATTTAATTCAATTCGAACAGTTTTCCATTTACTATTTATTTTAATTTTAAAGCAATCTCCGCAACTAAAATTATTATATTTTTCCAATTTTTCGTTATATCTTAATCTATCCATTTTTACCACCCTTTTCATTTAAAATAATATCTCTAGCAATCTCTAATTCATGCAATTTAGTCTCATTATAAGATTTTTGCAGTTGCTTTTTACACCAATTAACTACATTTTCTGCATTGATTTCTTTTAATTCTGCTTGCATTCTTTTAACGTAAATGTCATACGTAATCATAAGCAATCACTCCTTTTTAAAATTTAATATTGACAAGTAAGAAAATTTTGTGTTATTATTTCATTAAGCTATTTAGATATGCGTTATATTGTAAAAACCAGTTGACGTATACTAATATTGATATTGTTATAGTTACAGCTATAGCAATATTTTTTATGAATTTTCTATAATTCCATGTGAATGTGTGATTTTTAGTTTTAATTATTATTTTCATATGTTAATCAATCCTTTCTTTTGTATTTTTCTTACTTGTCAAAATTAATAACTATTTTCTTATTATAATGAATTTAATTATGTTGTCGTTTATTCTACAATATCTTTCAAGTTGTGCAATATCATATTCTGATGCTTTAAATTCAATTAATACATAATATCCCTTTTTCAATCCTTTTACATCGTAAGCTAAAGTTTTTATTCCTATTTCTTCAAACTTTGTAATTTCAAACCCTTCAAACTGTTTTTTGAAATCTTCTATAATGCTTGAATAGTTTTCTAAATCTCCTCTAAATATTGAAATATGCTCAAATTCTTTTATATTTTCCATTTTTTCCACCTTTTAACCTTCCTTAATTATTAATTAATTTTATAATCGATTGACTATTGTCGCCAATAATCAAACTATCAATCATTTGCAATCCCAACAAATTAGCTGTCTTAAGTATTTTTCTTGTCGTTTCTATATCCACTTGACTTGCTGCACAATTCCCGCTTGGATGGTTATGTGCTATTATAAATTTTTCACAATTACTTAGTAGTACTCTTTTAAAAATGCTAGACATTGTTATATTACAAAAACTTATTCCGCCTCTTGCAATTTCAAAATATGCGTTTATATTATTTTGATTATCTAATGTTATACAAACAAATACTTCCTCGCATTCTTGTTGTAATTTTATAACGTTTTCTAAAAAATCTATTGTATCAATATTAGTTTTTACTTTTACTTCATAATCAAATTCTTTTTCTTTTACTAACATTAATTTGTTTTTACTAATCATTTTAAACACCAACCTTCTTTGTTAAAGATTTTAAGATATCGTCAATTATGTTTTGTCTTTTTCTATAGTCAACATTTAATGTATGAAATCTTTGATTTATATAGCTTTTCATAAGATAAATTACTTCTCCATTTTCTAATTCGACAAATGGAACATTGCTCCAATATGAATATTTGCCATACCAAACTTTGAATCCAGCATTTTTCAATTTTTCAATAAATGTTTTATTAGCATATCCTGTTTTTCCAATTTTTAATAATTCTTCTACATTTTCCATAATAAAAACCACCTTTCAATTTTTTTCTTTTTAACTCTTGAAAAGTGGTTAATTCTATATTATAATAAATATAGACCAACTTTCAAAAGTTTAATCTTTTGTAGTTAGTGCACTTGTATATAGCGTCCGACTGCCAAGAAAGTCGCTGTATGCAAGTTTTTATTTTTTCTTTTTTGCTATGAAACCGTTTTCAAAGTATTCGATTTCTAATTCATCGCCGTTGTTTTAATTTAGAAGTATTTTCAATCTCTGTCTTTTGCAATGTAAGCCTGTAACTTTTTATTGCTCTACTTCCATCAGCTCTAAACTCAGTTTGTCCAATCAATTTTGGTATTTTAACCACCTTCTTTCTTATTAATATAGCTTTATTAAAAATTACTTAAAGTTGCTTATTTTTAATTGTAAGTTGTTTATGTTTATATTGTCTTACTCTTAACTTAACTATATTATACACCGTTGTATAATATTTGTCAATACTTTTTATGAAAATTTTTCAATATTTTTTACATAGAAAAAAGGCTCTATTTCAAGCCTTCTACATTATTTAGTTAATAGCTTTTTTATTTCTTCTAATGTTTTTAAAATATCACTCAATATCAAAAACAAAAAACAGACAAGAAGAGAACTAAGAAAACAAACGATACCAATCATTAACCCGAACACAAATGAGAGTATGATGCTTCCAATCAAAAACAATACTATTAAAGCTATAACAATGTTAATATAAGTTGTACTTACAGTTTTCTCTTTCATTATACAAATATCTCCTTCTATTTAATATTGTTATTAATATACAATATATACTATCATTTTACAATGTCTAAATATAATTTTATATGATAATTAATACGTAAAGTAACTAAGCTTTACATATATTTTTTTATTAAAAATAGCAAAAATAACGAAATAATAAAACATGATAATCAACAAAACACTACAGCCACAACGGTTGCATCCATTTTAACACATTGCGTGAAACCCTAATTTTGTGCAATGTTTGTAGACATATGGTACCCCACCCCTATAATGGAGTTTACTAGGGGGTACATGTTACCCGCTCAAAAATTTCCAAATTACAAAAAGACCTATTGTGAACATTCTGTGAATTTAAGAAAAGTAAAGCAAAAACACTTTACAAGTAAAAAATATGTGTTATAATACTACTGAATTAGATATTTGTGATTCGTCACAGACCTTTAAGAATGGGTCATTAGATAAGTAGATTAGAGATAGTCTGTTTATCTAGTGACCTTTTTATTTGCTTCAGAGAAATAGCGGTACATATAATGAGCCAGCGGCGAAATTATATATAGAGTGATAGAAAGCGAAAAAACAGGGTTCAAAAGCATGTGAGAGTAAGAATATATCGATTTTTTATAACTTCATGTGGTGAAGTTATGGAGGAAGTGTTTATATGACTAAGCTAGAAAGAATAAAAATGCAAATATATATGTTTTGTGGAGTTCCTAAAAGTAAATTACACGAAAAAGAAATAAATGAAACATCAGGCTTAATAGAGTTAATGAAATACGAAAGTAGGATACGATAAGGGCAAGAGTAATATTAGACACAGCAACAGGCGAAGTAGTAGGAGAATTAGAAAAAGGCGATAGAGTAGTAAAATATAATTCTGTTGAAGCATATAGAAAATTGCAAGAAAGTAAATGGCTAAGTTCAAGACAAGATAAATGCCAAGACTGGGTAATAGAATACTTCTACAAAGGAAATATAGCAGAAATAAGAGCCATAATGAAGGAACTAGATGTATGGGAAAAAGCCTTTTTATATTCAATAGCACCTTATGTAGGATATGAAGATTGTTGCATTAAGTATGACAATGGAAGAGAACTTAATTTTGATACTTTATCAGAGATAACAGGAATAAGTATAGGAAAGCTATCTAAAGTAATTAAAGGGCTAATTGATAAAGATATACTTTACAAAGGTAAAAACAGCAAGAATGTACAATATTTTGTCAATCCTTGGCTATTCTGTAAAGGAAATAGAATCAACAAAGTTTTAAAGACAATGTTCAAGAATTACAAGATAAGAGTTTTAGGAAAAGTAAAGTGGGAGGAACTTTAAATATGACAAAAATGTATTATTACGAGTACAAGAAAATAAGAGAAGAACATAAGCTACCTGTACTAAATAAATGCAGTTTATGTAAGAAAAAATTTGAACTAAATTCAGGAGTATTTTTTACTAAACAAAGGCAAATGATTTGTAAAGAATGTTATAAAAAAATTAGTAAACAAGATTTAGCCTAGATGTAGTAAGCCTATGAACTATTTAGGTGGAAAAACCCTCTATCTTGTTTGGTAAATAGGAGTAAAACTTATTTGAAGGAGTAATTATAAGAGGCATCTTGTAAAGAAAATTTGAAAAAGTGCCTATTGACTTAGTCTTTTGATGGGTTATAGGTAGCGTCCTGAAAACAAAAGGCAAGAGGACCGATTATAAATGGGAGGAATTATGAAAACAGCAAAATATTTGATAATTTTAATTATTTTGTCAGCAATAGCAGGAATTATTGATGGAATGTTATTAAATGCAGGAATAAATTGTAGTTCATATATTTATATAACTTTAGGCATGATATGCCAGTTAGTTTATATTCATATTTTCTATAATTTAGAATTAAAAGATGATAAAGACAAAGAAAAGCTAAAAAAGTATAAATATGAAATTACTTATAAAAATAAGCAAGTTTTAACAGGAGATTTAACTGCCAATAATTTAGAAGAAGCAAAAGAAATTTTATTAGATAATAAATATACTATTTGCAATAATTCAAAAAGGTTAGTTTATAACAATAGTAATGAGATACAAACTTGTCTAATAAATGAAGTGGAGGAAAAACTATGAACAATGAAGAAGATTATATTGAATTATATAAGTTATTAGCAAAATGTAAGTTTTATTTAAGTAGAGAACGAAGTAAATTAAACATTAACAATATAAACCATTCAGGGCTTATACATTATTACGAAAAGAAACTAAAACAGATAGATGAATTTATGGAAGATGTGCCAATTATTATAGAAGGAGAACAATGATGAAAGTAAGATGTAGAGGCTATGAAGGTACACTTATAAGTATGCAGTCAGATACAAAAACAACAAGCTTAGGATGAATTATTGCATATAAATATAGTTTAGGGATATTTATAAAAAATGGTGAGGTAGTCAATTTATATTGTGTACTAGACAAAGAAATTGAATTTATAAAGGAGTAATTATGGAAGAAAATAGTGAAAATAGTTTTGGGATATTTTTATACGTTAAAAAGAAAACAAAATGGTACAAGAGAATCTGGAATTTTATAACAGGAAATAAAAATAGTGAATATGAGCCATTAGGCGAAGTTAGAGCAAAGCCGATAGAGGAGGAACAAAAATAATGAATAATGAAGAATTTATTGAAAAATCAAAACAATTAGTTAGGGAATACGCATTAGAA
>CATXTS010000071.1 GCA_958402495.1 uncultured Clostridiaceae bacterium | reverse complement strand
GTTACAACCTTTGGAAGATTCTAAAGAAATCATAGACCAGTTAAAAAAAGAGGGACATCAAATTATTCTTATTTCTAAAAGAGACACAGATGATTATGCAGAACCAGAGAAAATGACAAAAGAGTGGTTAAAAAGATATGACATTTACTATGATAAGTTGATTACAAGAAGTATTGATAAATTACAAGCTTGTATAGACAATCAGATAGATATTATGATAGAAGATAATTGTAAAATTTGTAGACAATTAGTAGAAGGACATATACAGACTTTTTGTATGGTAAATCGTTATACAGATAAAAGCATTCCGAATTTAGAATATGTAAGAAATTGGAAAGAAGTATATCAGAAAATTCAAGATAGGAACAAACAAGAAGAACAAGAGAAATTCAAGGTTATTATAGATACAGATACCTATAACGAAATAGATGACCAATTTGCTTTATGTTATTTATTAAGTTCACCAGAAAAACTGGATGTACAAGCGATTACAATTGCACCTTACTTTCATGAGGGGGACTTATCAGTTGAAGAAGGACAGGAAAAAAGTTACCAAGAAGTCGAGAAAATTTGTAATTTTTTTCAATTTCCTGTAAAAGAAAAGGTATATAAAGGTTCAACAGATTTTATGAAAAATGGTTATGAAATAGAAAGTGATGCCGTTAAAAAAATGATAGAAGTTGCTGAAAAAAATGAAAAAACTTATATATTAGCTATTGGAGCCATTACGAATGTAGCAATTGCTATAAAAAAGGCTCCACAGATTATTCCTAAAATAGAAGTGATTTGGTTAGGGGGAAATAGTTTATTCTATGGGCATAACCGAGAGTTTAATTTTAAGCAAGATATAGAATCAGTTAAATATGTGTTTCAATCAAAGGTGAAACTAACCATAATGCCAGCTAAGAATGTGGCATCACAATTAACAACATCCATTTATGAAATAGAACATTATTTAAAAGGTAAAAATACTTTTTATGATTATTTATGTGAACATTTCTATAATGATGGATATCATGGTATTACACCAAGAAGAGTTATATGGGATATTAGCGTTATTGCCTATATGCTTCATCCTGAGTGGTTTATGGTAAAAGAAGTATCTTGCCCAGAGGTGCAAAAAGATGGTACCTATAGACTTACACAAGGGAAACACACTATCAAAATGATAGAGAATTTAAAACCAAATGACATTTATACGGATTGTTTTGATAGACTTGTGCAGGTAGGTAAAGAAAATAAAGAGTATGAATTGGTAGAGTAGATAAAATAATAATAGAAACAAAAAAAGAAAGGATAGAAAATACAAATGAAATTAACAAGCAAAGAAGCAATGAATATGTTAAAAGAATTTGAAAAGCAAGCAGAAGATACACATTGGATACAACATTCTATATGTGTGGGAAATACGGCTGGAAAAATAGCTAAAGCACTAGGCTTAGATGCTGATAAGGCACAAACTTTAGGCTATATTCACGATATAGGAAAGGGAGTTGGTAAGATTTCAGACCATGACATAAGTGGATATGCCTATATAAAAAACTTAGCTTATGATGAAGAATATGCTAATATCTGTTTAACACATTCGTATCTAAATAATGATTATATGTGTACAGCTGGTGGTATACCAGATGATATTCCTTTTAGAACAGAATTTGTAAAAACACATGTATATACTATTTATGAAAAAATAATTAATTTATGTGATTTAATGTGTACGAACGTTAATCTTACTTTAGAAGCTAGATTGGTGGAAATTATGTTAAGAAGAGGAATATATGAAAATACAGCTTACCATGCTAAAGAAGCACAAAAATTAAAAGCAGAATTTGACCAGATGTTAGGCTATAATCTCTATCGTCTATTTCCAGAAGTATTAGAGAATATATAGAAATGATAAATTCATTTTACTAAAATAGAAGAAAGTGTTTAGGGGAAAACTATGATTAGAAATATTATTTTAGATTTTGGAAATGTGCTAGTGAAATGGAATCCCAATCAATTAATTGAATTAGTGGCTAAAGAGGAAAAGAAAAAAGAATTGTTAAAACAAATTGTATTTCATTCTGGTGAATGGGAAAAATTAGATATAGGTAAGCATAATAGAGAAGAAGCAATTATAGAATATAAAAAAATAGCACCATGGTATTTACATGAAAAAATAGAACGCTTTATGATATTGTGGTATAAACAACTACCAGTGAATGAAGAGATGGTGGGGCTGATTAAAACGCTAAAAGAAAATGGTTATGGTATGTATGCTTTATCTAATACACATATGGATTTTTATGAGTATTTATCTAAGACGGTAGTAGGAAGTTTCTTTGATGGATATGTAATTTCTGCACAAGAACATTTATTAAAACCAGATATAGCAATCTATCATCGTTTGTTTGAAAAATTTAGTGTATTACCAGAAGAATGTTTTTTTATAGATGATAGTCAAGAAAATATAGAAGCTGCAAAGGCATGTGGTATGCAAGGACACCAATTTGAATGGAATAACTTTGATAAATTAAAACAAAGTTTACAAGAAAAGGATATAAAAATTTAGGAGAATAAAGGAGAATAAGATTTCTCTTTTTTCTTTTTGTTTCCAAAAATCTATATAAAACATATATTGTATAAGGAGGTAAAAAGAAATGAACCAAATACAAAAAAAGACATTAGAAGGAGAATTAAAGTATAAAGATACGGTTATTTTGACATATAAAATAGAATATCCTGTTATAATTTCTTCGCCTTATGTGTATGGACAAGAAATTTTTAATATGTATAATAAGAATAAGGCTTACCAATTAGAGAGTTATTGTAAAGGGGAGTTATATAAACAAGCAAGAGATTTATATGAATACAATACAGAACATGGATATTCTATTATGGAATTTCAAGTAATCTTACAGACGAATATTACCTTAAACCAAGAAGGTATTGTCAGTTTATACCAAGACCAATATACGTATACAGGAGGGGCGCATGGAACGACGCTTAGAACTGCTCAAACTTGGACATTACCATTAGGAAAAAGAATGACATTAAAAGAATTTTATCCACAAGACCCTGACTATGTATTAGAAATATTACGAGAAATTACAACACAGATACAAGAACAAATACAAGCTGGAACAGGCTTTTATTTTGATGATTATTGCCAGTTGGTGTTAGATACATTCCAATTACAGAATTTTTATGTAATTCCAGATAAAACCGTGCTATTTTTCCAACAATATGATATAGCACCTTATTCTAGTGGTATTCCTACTTTTGAGGTTAATCGATAGAATTATGGAAACAAGATAATAAACTATTTTTTCCATTTTATAGTAAAAATAGAACAAATAAGATATTATGTTAATATATAAACTTTTATTCACCACATAGAAATCATAGGAGGATTTCATATGAAAAAAGGAACATTAGCACTTAGTTTGGTTATCATTTTTGGTATTTCATTACTTAGCTGGATGGGCGTTCGGACTTACAAATGGCTGACATTCTACAATGAAGTAGGACGTTATGTAGAAGATGTATATGCGACGCCAACTTTAGAAGAATTTAGCCAAAATCTTCAAATGGCCATTACTTCTATAGAAGAAAATGGCCTAACACAGGGAACGGTTAGTATATTTCCCAGAATACGCCAAAATGAAAAAAGAAATATGGGCACTTGGTATCAGAATTTAAAAAAGTCACAAGCTATTTTAGAGCAAGCAAAACAGATGTCTTTAGCAGACCAAAGTGCCATATTAGATGACCAGAGAACCTGTATAATGCAGGCTGAAAAAGTATTTCGCTATACACAGGGCATATCGATTTATCCTTATAATACTATTTTCTTCTGGTGGGCAACGATTTCTTTCATTGGTTTAGCCATATCTGCTATTTGGGGATGCCATCTCATTGATTATGAGATGACAAATGAGTATCTCCATAGCAAGAAGAAATAATATTTTAAAAAAGGTAACAAAGTAAATCGTAAACGTGGTGAATAAGAAGTATTGTAATAATACTTTTAAGAAAAAAGAACAGGAAAGATAAATTTTCTGTTCTTTTTCTATAGTAAGCATTATGTAAAAAGAAAAGTAAGTAGAATAAAATATTAGAAAAATAAGAATTGTTATTTTCTATAAGCTATGGTAGAATGACTATAGTAAGAAATGTAGTTAGGGAAGGTAAAAAAGAATATGACAAAAATCATGATAGAAGTGGGGTCTACTTGTACGAAGATAGATAAAGTAGAAAATGGTAAAATAGAACATTTGGAGACGGTTACGATTTTATTTAAAAAACATTATTTGGAGCAAAAACAATTCAATAACCAAGATGTCCAAATATTAATTGAAAAGGTAAATCAAATGAAAAGGATGACTTCTGCTATTTATGTTTGTGGTACTAGTATCTTTAGAAACTTAGAGCCAGAAGAAAAGCAGATGTTCTTAACAGAATTTCAAGACAAAACAGGTATCCCTTTTGAAATTATTTCCCAAGATAAAGAGAATGAATTAACTGTTATAGGGGCTACTAGGTATGTAAATCAAAAAGTAGCCGTATTGGTAGGTGGTGGTGGCTCTACAGAGATTGCTATCTATGACCAAAAGATAATAGAGATGGTAAATTCACCAATAGGTGTTGTAGATGTCATGAAGGTGTTTCCAGATTTAGTAGAAGATATAGCTACGTCTAAATTAGAAGATGTGAAAGCCTATGTGAAGGAAAGATTGCAAATTCCGAAGCAGAAGGCAGATATTTTAATTTTAGCAGGTGGAGGTCATGAACATTTTGCTAGAAATTCTGGATTACAATATACAAAAAATACATTATTTTCGGATGCAAGAGAACCGATTATGATGGATATAGAAACTAGAAAAAAAGATGGCATTAGATATTATCAAGAGATTTCTTTAGAGAAGATTAGAAGAAAATCAAACGACCCACATTGGTGGGATGCAACCAGAGTAATGGTAGCTTTTGTATTAGTGGTAGCTGAAGCTATTGGCGCTAAGTATATTGTACCAACAGATATTTCTATGGTACATGGACTTTTGTTATAAGTACTGGAAATAAAATAATTGGTATGAAAAAGGAAGAAAATACATGATTAAGAATATAATTTTAGATATTGGTGGGGTATTAATAGAGTATAATGATGAGGCATATCTAGAAAAAATGGGGATTACACAAAAAGAGAGAAGAAAAAGTATTCAGCAGGCTATTTTCCATAATCCTGCATGGAAAGAGTGTTTAAATGGGAAAATAACCACAGAAACATTTTTAGAAGAAGTAGTAAAAGATGCCAAGGAAGAAGAGGCAATTTGTAAATTATTTAGTAAAGAAGCCATGCCTATTTTAATGCCTATCAAGGAAAAGATGAAGAAGCAAGTACAAGTCTGGAGGAAAGCAGGTTTTAAAGTTTATTTACTTTCTAATGTGATTATGGATACCTACTTGTATGAACGAGATGAACTAAAGTTATTAGAATTAGTAGATGGTGGCGTTTTTTCTTGTATAGAACAAGTAAGTAAACCAGAAAAAGAAATCTATCATCGTTTATTAGAAAAATACCATTTGTTACCACAAGAATGTATCTTTGTAGATGACCAGCGTAAAAATTTAGTATCGGCTAAAGCGTTAGGTATGAAAACGGTTCTTTTTGAAAATGAGAGCCAAGTAAAAAAACAAATAGAAGAGGAGATAGGAAAACATGAATAATTAATGTGAAGAAAAGTCAATTTTATGATAAAAATGAAAATATGCATGAATAGAAATAGGAGGAAAAAAGATGGCAAGTACACAAGAATATGTAGCATATGTTATGGAACAATTAGAACCATTAGGAGAAGTGGCTAATCGTAAAATGATGGGGGAATATGTACTGTATTACCAAGGAAAGGTATTTGGAGGTATTTATGATAATCGTGTCTTAATTAAGATAAATAGCGTAAGTGAGAAGATGCTACCAAATGGAACAAGACAAATTCCATATCCTGGTGCTAAGCCTATGTTTTTAGTTGAGGAATTAGAAGATACAGAATTTTTAAAGAAATTGATTCCACAAATGTGCGAAGAAATAGAACTACCAAAAAGAAGAAAGGCTTGAGATGATGAAGAAATTAAATGTTATTATCGTATATGATTTAACAGGAGAGAAAATCCTTATGTGTGAAAGAAAAAAAGACCCATATAAAGGAAAGCTAAATTTAGTTGGTGGAAAATTAGAAGCAAACGAGACAGATATACAGGCTGCTTATCGAGAATTAGAAGAAGAAACAGGTATTACCAGACAAGAGATTTTGTTAAAACAGGTTATGAATTTTCAATATATTTTATCAGATATGGAATTACAAGTATTTGCCGGAAAGTTAAAAATAGAAAAGCAGGTAAAAGAAGAATTGAATCCTCTTATATGGATTAACAAGAATGAAAACTTTTTTGATTTAGATAAATTTGCAGGAGAAGGTAACATTGGTCATATGTTACAACAAGTAGAATTATATAAGGAAAGGATATTTTAGGTAATTTAAAAATGTAATATACGAAAATAAAGCTTAAGAAAACCCGTTTTCTTAAGCTTTATTAAAGTTATACAACTAGTACTTGTAATTTTTTTGCAATTCGATATTTTACAATTTTAGAATGTTTCAATTATGACATTTTCATTATTTAGATATATATCTGTTATAATATTTTTAGATATTGAATTGTTAGGTACATATATTTTTAGAACATCATTTCCTAAATTTACTAAAAAGCCATTACCACTAAAATTTGTAATATTTTGAGCATTAATATATAATTCTGACGGTTTTATGTTTGTGTTGTATATTGTTTCTGATAGACTTTCAATAACATTACTATATGCAAAAAGATATTTAGGTAAATACCCACATAAATTATAAGATCCTTTAAATACACCTGAAAAAGATATAACTTTTGTATTTTCTCTAAATAAGTTTTCTGGAATTTCTCCCGATATATTGGATTTTGAAAATACAAATCGAAAATTAGTAACTTCTTTGCAATTTGCAAATAAATTTTCTGGTATCTTGCCAGATAATCCTGTTGCAAGATTGAATGCATTGGCCATGGTAACTACTTTGGAAGCATACTTAAATAAATTACTTGGTATTTCTCCGGTAATGCCTGGACAGTTGTAGAATAACAATCTAAAACTTTCGACAGTAGCAAAACTATTTTTTGAAGGCAATGGAATATTTCCTGTTAAATTTGAACAATTTGCAAAATCATAGTGCTTGGCACCAATAACTCCCCATTGTACCAATTTAGTGATTTTATCTTTACTATCATTTATATAATTAAAGCTAAATGATTCACATATTCCGTTTATTTTCACGGTATATGTTCCACCTTTAGTATATGTGTGTTTTCTATTTTCATCATTATAATTTTTTATATTAACAATAGTTCCATCTCCAAAATCAACTGTAAAATCATAATTAAAATTAGTTTCAATTTCCCCTCTTTCAGAATCTGCTAGTTGTTTCTCATATATTGGCAAAACAATAGTATCGTTGTCATTTACAGTCCATTCAGTTATAAAAGTTTTTAAGTATTCATTTTCGATTAAGTCATCATTTTTAATATAATCATTCCCTTGTGTACTTATTATTTCTTTTAATTCTTCTAATTGTTCTTCTTCCGTTTTTTGTGCTATTTCTGTTTGTTTTTTAGCATTCGAAGCCTGATTTATAACACCATTACTGCCAATTAGCATAGCAATAGAAACACCGTGCAAGGATTAATAAAACAACTATTGTAACAACTAACGAAATTAATGTAATTCCGTTTTTATTATTTCTTAATTCTTCTTTTTTATTTTTCATCTAAATCGACCCTTTCTTTTTCTTTTGATTTTCTATATTTATAGTAGCATAAAAGTATTTCTTTTGCAAGTATAAACGGGTGCATAACTATTTTGCTTTATATTGTAAAATACTTGCAAGGAGGTAGTAATAATGAACAAATTAAAAATACCAGAAAATCATAGTGGAGTTAGCAAAACTCTTAGATTACCAGAGAATGTAGTAGATGATATTCAAAATCTTGCTAATCTCAAAAATTTATCTTTTAATAGAATTGTTATATCTTTGCTAGAATTTAGCTTAAATAATTTAGATGAAAAAGACAGAGAAGAATTAAAGAAATTGCAAAAATAATATTAATTTAAGATAGACTGCAATGGTCTATCTTTTAATTTCTATTGTAAGAAATGTATCGTTATCTAAATAGAATATTATTTGTTTTCCATTATGTGCTATTTTATATACTTGATTTAGATTTATTTTAATATAGTTTTCACTTTCTTTATCAATAATATTTAAAATTTCATATTTAATAGAATGCTTAAATTTTTCAATTGAATATTTACTATTTAAGAATCCAGCTTGCTTTATAAATACATTTTTATCAATAAATGTATTTAAAATTTCTTCTAAATTATTAATTATACTTTCTACCATTTAATTACCTCATTTCACCTATAATTTATTAATATATATTTATATTATTTTGCTAATTTCTTTATATAGTTATACTACTTTTTTAATAATTTTAATTATTAGAAATGTTTATGGATTAAATGGTATTTAAGAAATATCTAGGGCCGAAACTGGAAATACATCGTAGTATAAGTAACGAATTACCTTACTCAGACCTAGGATATCCATTCTCAGTTCGTGGGACTCTGGTACTGATTTCTTTTATTTTACTTGTAATGATGATAGTAGTAAGTTCAATGGTAGTTTTCGTGTGACATTAATTGTGTTATAATCTATATAGTGTATATGATTATTAAAAATAGGTAAAATCAAAAAATAACTTATAATTTTAAAAAAATAAGACATACTAGTTACAGAAAAATAAATAGGAGGTAATTTTATGGAATTAACGATTACAGAATTAAGCCAGTTAAATGAATTAATTTTAAGTTGTACTAACACAATTACATGTATGTCTTTGTTTAGGAAACAAGTGCAAGATGCAGAATTAAAATCTTTATTAGATGTGCAGTTCCCACAACATGTGGAAGACTATAATAAAAAGGTAGAGTTTGTAAAAGATTTAGAAAAGGCATCTGGTAAGTTAGGTGTACCAAATGCTAATCTTTCCATCTTTCAACCAAATGGAAGTGAACAAGCAGCAACTGTACCAGTAACGGTTAATACGAATGTAGAAACACTAAATGACAGAGAGATTGCAAATAGTTATTTATTAACTTTAAAAAGAGCAGGTAAGGAATATGCTGTAGCCTCTATGGAAGCTAGTAATCCAAAGTTAAGACAATTTTTAAAAGATGCATATACCATGTGTTGTAATCATGCTTATGAAATATGGGAGTGGCTTGCTAAAAATAATTTCTATGCTTTAAATGTAGCAACAGGAGAACAAATTGGAAAGGTAGCTTCTATCTATAATCCGATTTCTTTATAATAGAATTTTAAATGAAAAAGTCTTTAAATAGGATGATTTACATTTAGAGTTTATGTAATAAAACAGGTTAGATAATTCTAATCTGCTTTTTTATGCAAACTTGTAAACAAATGAGTAAAAGAGAAACCTAGAAATAATAAAGTAAAAAATTATAATAATAAAAGGAAAAAAAAATTCATATTGACTTTAACCGAGAGGTAATATAAAATTAACAAAGAAAAGTATGAAAACCAAAAAAATGGAAAACATAAGAAAAAGAAAAGGAGAGGGGAATATGAAAGAAAAAACAAAACAAAAAGGTGTTACATTAATTGCATTGGTCATCACCATTATTGTACTAATCATTTTAGCAGGTGTAGCTATTAGTGCACTAGTTGGTGAAAATGGAATTATTACACAAGCGCAAAGAGCAAAAGAAGATTGCCATTCTTGGTTCAATGCTTGGCGATTGTAAAAAGAAGATAGGTACAATAC
>CATXTS010000070.1 GCA_958402495.1 uncultured Clostridiaceae bacterium | reverse complement strand
AATGCACAAACACAAGATGGAAGTATGTGGGTATGGATACCAAGATATGCCTATAGAGTAAATGAAACCGATAAAACATTTGATATCAAGTTCTTAATAGGGACAACCGATAATTATTATGATGAAAATGGAAAAATTCAAACAGCAAAACGTTGTACAAATGTAGACGAACAAGTAGATACTAGTGTTGGCTATACGGTACATCCAGCCTTTACAGATGAAACAAAAATAAATTATAGAAATGGTGGATGGGATAAAGAATTAACTGGAATATGGGTAGCTAAGTTTGAAGCAGGGTATGCCAGCGGAAATAATAGTGCCCCAGTGAAAGCAAGTAGTGTTGATTACTCATTAAGTACAGTATGGGTAAGAGGAGTTGAAAGAGGTCAAAGTGATGATAACTTAGAAGATGCGCGTAATTGGCTAGATGGCATTTATGGAAGTAAGAAAACGGCTATTAAATATCCAACTTTTCAAGGTAAAACCTATAGTATGAATTATATTAGCCAAAATGATATCTTTAATATAGCTAAAGCTATGACAGAAGAAGGAAATATATATGGTTTAACAGAAAGTGTAGATTCTCATTTAATGAAGAATAGTGAGTGGGGAGCGGTTGCTTACTTAAGTCAAAGCCAATATGGACTAAATGGAGCAGATATTACCATAAACAATATTACTTTAAATAGTGGAGGAAGTAAGAAAACCAATGTAGCGGGAAAATCAGGTGTAGATAGTGTTTATGCGATAACCGGTTGCACAACTAATTCTACTAATGCTGTGGAAATTCAAAAAGTTATAGATAATATTAATGGAACCACAGGAAATACTGCTAATAATGGCGTGTATACTTGGGAACAGTTAACAGGTTGCAAGGCAAGTAGTACAGGAACTATCTATGGAATCTATGACCTAAGTGGAGGAATATGGGAAAGAACAACAGGATATATAGCTAATGGAAATGAAAGTTTAAAAAAGTATGGAGCTTCTATGACATATGATGCAGACACATTAAAAACAGTAAGTACAAAATATGTGACAGTTTATCCTTTTGATAGTAATACAGACAATATAGGTATAGAAAATAGTGATGAAAATATAAAAACAGCAGGTATTAACAGTTATAAGAAGAATACATTAATCTATGGCGATGGTATTAGAGAAACGTCTACAACTGGAGATGGTGCTTATTCCTGGTATGATGATAGTTCTTGTTATATGGGGCTGAAGTATCCATTTTTAATTCGAGGCGGAGCTTTTTGGGATTATACACTTTCGGGACTTTTTTATTTCTATCGTCTTAATGGTAATAGTGCTTATCATTCTGGATTCCGTGTAACATTAGTAGTATCTTAATAAAATCTAATAAAAACAGGTTAGAAAATTCTAATCTGTTTTTCTTTCTCCTAAAATACGACAAAAATCGTTGCTAAAAAAAAGGAGGTTTGCTATAATGAAAGTGTCATGAAGAAAGAGAGAAGTGCGTAAATATAGAAAAAGAAAGAGAGGAAAAGCATGGAAGAAAAAATGAATTGTATGGATATAAAAGTAAGAGAAGAAACTAAGAAAATCTTACAAAACTATCCAACCAAAAAAGACCATTTAATAGCTGTTTTAAATGATGTCCAAGAAAAATATGGTTATATTCCTAAACAGGCACAAATGGAAATTTCTGAATATTTTCATATCCCAATGGCAGAAATTTATGGAGTTATTACATTTTATTCTCGTTTTACTTTACAACCAAAAGGAAAATATAATTTATCTATTTGTTTAGGAACGGCGTGTTTTGTAAAAGGGTCTCAAAGCTTATTAGATAGAGCAAAGGAAAGACTAGGTATTTCCTCAGGAGAAGTGACACCAGATGGAAAATTCTCTATAGATGAGGTTAGATGTGTTGGTGCTTGTGGACTAGCACCAGTGTTTATGGTAAATGACGAGGTTTATGGAAAAGCAACCGTTAAACAGCTAGATGAAGTGATTGACCGTTATATGAAAGAATAAAATAGCTAATTGCCAAAAAGGAACGTCCCTTTTGGCAAAGAAAGGGAGAATGCTATGAAAACAATAGAACAGATACAAGAGATTAGAAAACAAAAAAGAGAAGCTTTGGACTTGCGTGTTAATCGTGAGGTGATTGGTATTGAAAAACATATTTTAGTATGTCATGGAACTGGTTGTACTTCTTCTAAATCTCCTAAAATTATTGAAAATTTAAGAAGAATTATCGAAGAAGAACAGATTCCAAATGTGCGTGTGATACAGACTGGTTGTTTTGGACTTTGTGCAAAAGGTCCGATTGTAATTATTAGACCAGAAGATACATTTTATGCACAAGTAAAACCAGAAGATTGTAAAAAGATTATACATACGCATATTTTAGGTGGTAAAAGAGTAGAAAGATTGTTGTGTAAGGATGTAGATGGAACGGTTGTTAAACAGTTAGATGAGCTGAATTTCTATAAAAAACAAAAGAGAATTGCTTTAAAAAATTGTGGTGTGATAGACCCAGAAGAAATTGATGAATATATTGCCTTTGATGGGTACAAGGCTTTAGAAAAAGTATTAACTACGATGTCTAGCCAAGAGGTAATAGAAGAAATTAGTCAGTCTGGTTTAAGAGGGCGTGGAGGTGCAGGTTTCCCTACTGGTAAGAAGTGGAGTTTTGCTAAACAAGAAGTAGCTGACCAAAAATATATTGTTTGCAATGCGGATGAAGGAGACCCAGGGGCTTTCATGGATAGAAGTATTTTAGAGGGAGACCCACATAGTGTACTAGAAGCTATGACAATTGCAGGATATGCTATTGGTGCGTCTCAAGGATATATTTATGTAAGAGCGGAATATCCGATAGCGGTGCAAAGATTAAAAGTAGCGATTCAGCAAGCTAGAGAATATGGATTGTTAGGTGAGCACATTTTTGGTACAGACTTTTGTTTTGATATAGACATTCGTTTAGGGGCTGGTGCTTTTGTATGTGGTGAGGAGACAGCCTTATTAGAATCTATAGAGGGAAAAAGAGGGCAGCCTAGAGTAAAGCCACCTTATCCAGCAAGTAAAGGTTTATTTGGAAAACCAACCGTTATCAATAATGTAGAGACTTTGGCCAATGTTACTAGAATTATTTTAAATGGTGCAAAGTGGTATGCTAGTATTGGAACAGAAAAGTCAAAGGGTACAAAAGTATTTGCGCTAGGTGGTAATGTCAATAATGTAGGCCTAGTAGAAGTACCTATGGGAACTACCTTAAGAGAAATTGTTTTTGATATAGGTGGAGGAATTCCTAATAATCGAAAATTTAAAGCTGCTCAAACAGGAGGACCTTCTGGTGGTTGTATTCCTGCCGAGCATTTAGACACACCAATTGATTATGAGTCTTTAGCAGAAATTGGTTCTATGATGGGGTCTGGTGGATTAATTGTTATGGACGAGACAAAATGTATGGTAGATATTGCTAGATTTTATTTAGATTTTACTGTTAGTGAGAGTTGTGGTAAATGTACTCCTTGTAGAATCGGTACGAAGAGAATGTTAGAAATTTTAGAAAGAATGTGTGAGCGGAAAAGCAGAAGAAAGAGATATTGTTAAGTTAGAAAAACTAGCCAATAGTATTAAAAAGTCAGCTATTTGTGGATTGGGGCAAACAGCACCAAATCCTGTACTGAGTACTTTGAAGTATTTTAGAGACGAGTATGTAGAACATGTTTCTTATCATAAATGTAGAGCAGGCTACTGTAAAGCCTTATGTAGTTTGAAAATTAATCCCGACTTGTGTAGAGGTTGTGGATTATGTAAGAAAAATTGTCCAGTTAATGCAATTACTGGAGAAATAAAGACGCCACATGTAATTGACCAAAAAGTTTGTATTAAGTGTGGTACTTGTGCAGATAAATGTCCTTTCCATGCGATTGAAAAAGAGACAATATAAGGGAAAAGGAATGTAAAGGAAAGGAGATAAAAAGATGGAACCAATAGAGAAAATAACCCTAACGATTGATAATAAGAAAGTAGAAGTTAAAAAAGGAACTACCATTTTAGAGGCTGCTAGGCAAAACGGTATTGATATTCCAACATTATGTTTTTTAAAAGACATAAATGAAGTAGGCGATTGTAGAATGTGTATTGTGGAGGTAGAAGGTAGAAGAGGGTTTGCTACTTCTTGTATTCAAACCGTAGAAGAAGGAATGGTGGTAAAAACGCATTCTCCAGAGGTATTAGAAGCCAGAAAGATTATTTTAGATTTAATTCTTTCTAACCATCATAAAGATTGTCTAACTTGTAGTCGTTCAGGAAATTGTGAATTACAAGCACTAGCTATTAAGTTTAATGTACAAAAAGTAGAATATGAAGGCGAAATGAGCGAGCATCAAATTGATGATAAATCACCTGCTATTGTTAGAGATTTTAACAAATGTATTTTATGTAGAAGATGTGTAGCTACTTGTAAAAATGTACAACAAATTGGGGCTATTGATTGTATTAATAGAGGTTTTGATTCTTGTATATCGACAACATATGACCATAGTTTAAATGATGTGGATTGTACATTTTGTGGCCAATGTATAGAAAGTTGTCCAACAGGAGCCTTAAAAGAAAAAGAATATATTGAAGATGTTTGGGAAAAATTAAAGGATGAACAGACTTATGTAGTTGTGCAAACTGCTCCAGCAGTTAGAGTGGCTTTAGGGGAAGAATTTGGACTTCCAATTGGTACCAATGTAAAAGGAAAGATGGTTTCTGCCTTAAAGCAAATGGGATTTGATAAAGTGTTTGATACCAATACAGGTGCTGATTTTACCATTATGGAGGAGGCTAATGAATTTTTAGAAAGAGTGCAAAATGGTGGTAGACTACCTATGATTACTTCATGTAGTCCAGGATGGGTTCGTTTTGCAGAGAAAAATTATCCAGAGTTGTTAGACCATTTGTCTACTTGCAAGTCTCCTAATCAAATGTTTGGCGCTTTATTAAAGTCCTATTTTGCTAAAAAACAAGGGATTTCACCAGATAGCGTTTGTGTGGTTTCAATTATGCCATGTATTGCTAAAAAATATGAAGTATCTAGAGAAGAGATGCAAGTAGATGGTGTGCGAGATGTCGATTATGTTCTAACGACTAGAGAACTAGCTAGAATGATTAGACAGGCAAATATTAATTTTAATCAGTTAGAAGATAGTTTGTTTGATGACCCTATGGGAGAGGCAACTGGTGCTGGTGCGATATTTGGTACAACAGGTGGTGTAATGGAAGCGGCTTTAAGAACAGCAGCAGATACCTTAGAAGGTAAAGATTTAGAGAAATTTACTTACGCAGAAGTTAGAGGAGAAAAAGGAATTAAAGAAGCCACTATACAAATGGCTGGTAAGGAAATTAAAGTGGCTGTAGCTAGTGGTTTAGCGAATGCTAGAAAGATTATGGAACAGATTAAGGAAGGAAAGGCACCTTATCATTTTATAGAAATTATGGCTTGTCCTGGTGGATGTGTGATGGGTGGTGGTCAACCTATCAAGAGTTCAAAAATACGTGCTTCTATGGATGTTAGAAAGGCTAGGGCAGATGCTTTATATGCGATTGATGAGGCAAGTACCATTAGAAAATCTCATGAGAATCCAACTATTCAAATGATTTATCGTGAGTTCTTAGAAAAACCAGGTAGTCCTATACCACATAAATATTTACATACACATTATTCTAAGAAGGAAAAATATGATATATAAAATTAGAAAGAACTACTCTCATAAGTAATGAATAAAGAGGAAATCTTGTGGATTTCCTCTTTTGGCTGTATAGAAATGAGTTTTTTGCATAAAATAGTACAAAAAAAGATGTTAGGAGAAAATATCATGGAAAACCAAGAGGAAAAAAAGGATAAATTGACAGATTTACAATACCAGGTTACACAAGAAAATGGGACAGAGCCTCCTTTTTTAAATGCGTATTATAATAAATTTGACTTGGGCATTTACGTAGATATTGTTAGTGGAGAACCACTGTTTTTCTCAACAGATAAATTTGAATCTGGATGTGGATGGCCTAGCTTTTCAAAACCAATTCAGAAAGAAGCAGTGAAAGAAAAGACAGATACTTCACATGGAATGGTGAGAACAGAAGTAAGAAGTAAATATGCAGATTCTCATTTAGGACATGTATTTGATGATGGACCAAAAACAAAAGGTGGTCTTAGATATTGCATCAATAGTGCAGCACTTCGTTTTATACCCATAGAAAAGATGGAAGAAGAAGGGGATGGTGAATATATAGAAAGATTAAGACAAGAAGCTTATTTATTGGAAGAATAATCTAAGACAGTAAGAAGGTGTTTACTTATAAAAAGAAAATAGAGTTAACAATTAGAAGTAGATATGTTATAATATAGGCGATAAAAAAGTCTAAAATAAAATATTAAAGAAGTGATAAATCGAAAGGAGAAAAAACATATGGAGATTAAAAAAGGAAAAATTGTATTGATTGGAACAGGTTTTGTAGGTATGAGTATGGCCTATTCTATGTTAAATAGAGGAGGCATTAATGAATTAGTTTTAGTAGATATTGATAAAGAAAAGACAGTGGGAGAAGAAATGGACTTATCTCATGGACTTCCTTTTGCACCTCAAAAAATGAATATAAAGGCAGGTGACTATAGCGATTGTGCAGATGCTCAAATTGTAGTCATTACCGCAGGGGTTGCTCAAAAACAAGGTGGGCAAACGAGATTGGAATTAGCACAAGTCAATACTAAAATTATGAAACAGATTACTAAAGATATTATGGCTAGTGGTTTTCATGGTATTATTATAGTAGCAAGTAATCCAGTGGATTTAATGACTTATGTGGTAGCTAAAGTGTCTGGTCTTCCTAAGAATCAAGTCATAGGTTCTGGAACAGTATTAGATACAGCTAGATTACGTTATTTAATTGCAGATTATTTTGAAGTTTCTAGTAAAAATGTACATGCATATATTTTAGGGGAACATGGAGATTCCTCTTTTGTACTTTGGAATCATGCCTATATTGGTTGTAAAAAGGTAGTAGACATTATGAGAGATAATCACCACCCTATGGAAGATTTACAAAAAATTCATACAGGTGTAGTGAATGCTGCCTATGAAATAATAGAGAAGAAGAAAGCAACTTATTATGGAATTGGTATGGCACTTAATCGCTTAGTTAGAGCTATTTTAGATGATGAGAATTCTGTGTTAACGGTATCTACGTATTTACAAGGTGGAAAATATGGACAAGAAGACATTTATATTGGTGTACCAGCGATTATCAATCAAAATGGTGTAAGGGAATTATTAGAGTTAGAATTAAGTAAAGAAGAACAAGAAAAACTAGATGCAAGTTGTCAATTGATAAAGCAAATGAGAGAAACGTCTATTGATAAACTAATAGAGGATTAAAGACTTTGGCAGTCAATTTTAATATGCATATAGAAATGGTGCAGTTGTGAATTCTTTACGTGGAATGATAAATGCTTATAAAAGTAAGCATTGAGCAGATAAGTATTCTAAAAAAACGTGAGAACAGGCAGTAGCAGAAGAAGCTATAAGGGCTACCGAAGAGATTAACAAAGCTTTATAAAATTTGTTTCAGGGGGCTAGTAAAAAGATGTTTTTTTATTAGCTCTTAAAATTATGTCTACAAAATTAAGTAAACCTATTGAAAAAGCGTTGATATTGCTGTATAATGGAAATAGGTGGTGTTTAAAAATGCTAAACAATGAAATAAAAACGGAATTAAATATTGATGAAGTATATAGTAAACAAACCAAAGAAGTAAGAGAATTATTAGATTTAGCTAAAAGAAATTTAGAACAACGTGATTATGTTAAAAATAATAAATTAAAAATTAAGAAGATTCGTAGTGTTAGTACTCCTATGCAAGTAAACTTACACGATTTAAGTGAAATTGAAACCCTTCTTAATCAAAAATTGCAGGAAATGCAAAGTCAAATGTCTTTATATTCTGAGAACTTAGAGTATATTTTTCAAGTAGTGCAGGAAAAAGAAGAAAAGGGAAATTGTCTCATAGGAGAAGTATCTGAAAAATATGTATTACAATGTGAGAAAATAGAAGATTTAAAAAGTCAGTTTACAAGACAAGAAGAAGAGATACAACAAGTAAAAGACCATATAACAAAGACAGTTTATGAGATACAACAAGCCATATTAGAGGAAAAGAAATTAGAAGAAAAACTACAAAAAGAAGAGCAAGAAGATAGACGTCAAGTATTAGGTAAGCAGTTAGAAGTTTTAAGACAAAAAGAAGAAGTAATCATGCAGGTCATACAAGAACAAATTCAATTACCAATACAACGATTAGAAGCAAAACAAGAACAACAAAACAAGTTGATACCGGAGATGCTAGAGACTCTTTTAAAGCAACAAAATAGTAGTCAGGCAGATTTTCATGTAGCTATACAAGATAAATTACAGGCATTTTATGATACTTATAAACAATTAGATGGTGTACTAGTAGCTTCTAAAAAAGAAAACCAAGAAGTTTTAGAGAAAGTAGAAGAGAATATCCAAAATCATTTAATAGAAGTAAAAGGAAAACAACAAGAAACTTTAGAACAGATTTTAAAACAGCAAGAACAGGCTTATCAAAAATTACAAGAAGAACAACTTTCTTTAAAACAACAAATAAGTCAAATGCAGACAAGTCATGATTTTCAAGAACAAATAGCAAGTATAAAAGAACAAAGTCAAGCAACTATCCAACAAATGCAAAAGCAATTAGAAGAAAAATTATTTCAAATGCAATCAAGTTTAGAAAAGCAAATGGAAAATTTAGCGATAGAAGATACCTTAAAAGAAGATATTTTAAAAGGACAACAAGTAGTACAAGATACTATTATAGAAACACAAAAACAGCTGTATACACAAGAAATACAACAAATACTTTCTTCACAAGATGTTATTAAACAATCTGTGATAGAAGCAAAAGAAGAAAATCAAAAGACGATACAAGAAATAGAAATTAAACAAGAAGAATTATTTAATGGACAGATTTTTTATTTTACTAAAGTAGCAAGTTGCCAAAAAGAAACGAATCAACAGATAAGCAAAATGCAACAATCTATTGAAGATTTTTATCAAGAACGAAGTGAGAAAGAAAAAATGGCTTATGTAAGGCAAATAAGAGAACAAGAAGAGGAAATTAGAAGATTACATCTAGAAATAGAAAGGTCACAAGAAAAAATAGAAAAGATGATACAAAATAGGCAAAGACAAAGTATTTTTGCAAAGCTTATGGGAAAAGAAGTAGTAGTAGAAGAACCTATGTATGTATCTCAAATTTTAGCATACAATCTGTAATGAAAAAATAAAATTTATAGAAAGAATAGTTAGATAAGAAGTTACTTGTCTGACTATTTTTTTATGTAAAATAATAAACAAATGTATTAATTGTAAAATAATAAAGTCCGAAAAAGAAATATTATAATTACAAGAATAAAAAATAAACATATTAACTTTAATCGAAAGGTAATATAAAGTTACCAAAAGAAAGTATGAAAACAAAGAAATTGAAAAACATAAGAAAAGAAAAGGAGAAAAACTATGAGAAGAAACAGAAAAGAAAAGGGTGTTACTTTAATTGCTTTAGTCATTACAATTATTGTGTTAATTATTTTAGCAGGTGTAGCCATTAATGCATTAATAGGTGAAAATGGAATAATTACACAAGCCCAAAAAGCTAAAGAAGACACCAATAAAGGCCAAAGAGAAGAACTAAGTGGTTTAGCGAGTTTAGAACAAC
The DNA here is from genome assembly GCA_958402495.1 of uncultured Clostridiaceae bacterium. Lineage (GTDB taxonomy): Bacteria > Bacillota > Clostridia > TANB77 > CAG-508 > UMGS1663. The sequence goes on along the minus strand of CATXTS010000070.1, from coordinate 168 downwards.
AGATAGATGAGGCTTTAGGTCAAACTTTTATTACAGAAAAAGGAGTCAATAAGCCACGTTTAACAGCAGGAATGAAAGCCATAAAATTTACAGAACCCAGTGAAAGTGCCAAAGGAGAAGCTAGAGACAGTAATGCTAATGCGACTGATTGGTATGATTATAATAGTA
>CATXTS010000069.1 GCA_958402495.1 uncultured Clostridiaceae bacterium | reverse complement strand
CTATGGAACCAACCATGGGATTGTTTCAAAGGTTTAGAAATAGAAAAGAAGAACCACAACCAATAGTTGAAAAAGACAATGTTATTGCACAAGTATATCAAAATCGTAATGAAGAACCAACTAAAATAGAAGATAAAACAGAAGAACCAAAAAAAGTGGATACTAATTTTGATATGATTATGCAAAAGATGGCAGATATGAAGCGTTCTGTAGAAGAACAAAAGTCTCATATGCAGGAAAGTATAGAAAGTAAAATATCGCCTATTCTAGAAAAAACTGTAGAAAGCTTGCCAGACATGGAAATTCAAAAGCCAGAAGATTGGAAAGAAAATACCATTGTGATGGATACCCAAGCTTTAAAGAAAGAAGAAGAGGAAAAACTAGAAAATAAGGAAACACAGGTTGTGGATATTTCACAAATATTAGAAAAAGAAAAAACACAAAAAATAGATATTTCTAGTATTGTAAATGCACAAGAAGAACCAAAAGACTTTGACCAAATGTATAGTACGATTTTTGGAAAAAAAGTAACAGATAAACTAGAAGAAGAAAGTACAGAAAGTTACTTATTAAAAGAAGTAGTACCTATACAAGGAGAAAGTATCTCTGTATTTGAAGATACTACTAATTTTCCAGAAAAGCCAATTTATAAATTCATAGGAATAGCCTTTTCAACTTATATTATTATAGAAATGGATAAAGAATTATATATTATAGACCAACATGCAGCCCATGAAAGAATTATGTATGAAAAGGTAAAGAAAAATTATTACAGTAATGCAGAGAAAGACTCTCAATTAATGTTATTACCAGATATCATTACACTAACACATAAAGAAATGGATATTGCAAAAGATAATATGGAAATGTTTGAAAAAGCAGGATTTGCATTAGAGGAATTTGGAGAAAACACAATTAAATTAACTGGTGTACCCAATATTTGTATAGATTTAGATACCAGAGAACTATTCTTAGAAACTTTAGATGAAATTAATACAGTTGCTAGAACAGCTAAACAAGAAATTGAAGAAAAGTTCATTGCAACAGTTGCTTGTAAAGCCGCTGTAAAGGCGAATATGGCATTAACCAAAGAAGAGGTAGAAAGCTTAATGGACCAATTATTAGTTTTGCCAAATCCCTTTACTTGCCCACATGGAAGACCAACAGCTATTAAAATGACTAAAACGGATATTGAAAAGAAATTTTCAAGAAGATAAGGAGACTAAAAAATCATGAATATATTTATTATATTAGGAATTGTCATTGCCAATGCAATTGCCCTTGCTTTTATTTATCAATTTGTAAAGAAAATGCCTAAAAAGGATAAATTAATTTTTATTGCTGCTAGCTTTGCAATTAACTATATGCTCATTTTATTAGTGTATACGCTTAGCGGTATTGGTATGAATGCAAGTATTCATAGCTCGGCAGAAGCTTTTGTTACCTATGTGTTTGTACCAGTTAATGTCATTTTATTTGTACCAGTTTTAGCGTTTTCTTATGTGAAAATGAAAGAAAAAAAGTTAAAACCAGAAAAGTTCATAAAAAGAGTTGTTATCATGTTTGTAGTTATTATTGTAGTGCTAGTATTAGAATTCTTCTATTTTAGAAGTGTACAAAATAATATCGAAAAAATTAACCAAGACCAAACCAAACAAAATGAACAAACACAGGAAAATCTACAAGAAAATAAAGAAATGACGAATACTGTACAAAATATAATAGGAAACGATGTAACAAACGAAACAGGCAATTCAATGAATCAAAATCAAACTAGTCAAGGAAATCAGATTATAAGAACGAATACACAAGTCAATACGCAAAAAGACTAAAGGAGTTAAAAATGGGAAAACCAAAGGTAATTGTAATAGAAGGACCAACTGCATCTGGAAAGACGGCTTTGTCCATAGAACTAGCTAAACAAATACAAGGAGAAATTGTATCAGCAGATTCTATGCAAATTTACCAAGAAATGAATATAGGAACTGCTAAACCGACAGAAGAAGAAAAACAGGGAATACCCCATTATGTAATGGATTTTGTTAGACCAGATGAACGTTTTAGTGTAGCACAATTTCAAAAAGAAGCCAAACAGGCTATAGAGACAATTTTAGCAAAGGGAAAAGTACCCATTGTAGTGGGAGGAACCGGTTTATATATCGATGCTTTAATTTATGAAATTACTTATCCAGAATTAGAGATAGACTTAGCCTATCGTAGTCAGTTGGAAAAAAGAATACAAGAAGAAGGCTTAGAAGAACTTTATAAGCAAGCTATGCTCATAGACCCGGAAGCTATGCAAAAAATTAGTTGTCATGACCAAAAACGTATTTCACGTGTTTTAGAAATATATCATCAAACAGGAAAAACAAAAACGCAACTAGAAATAGAATCTAGAAGCCATGAGATACCATATGACTATCATGTATTTGCTTTGCAATGGGATAGAGAAATCTTATATGAACGCATCAATCAAAGAGTAGATAACATGATAGAAACAGGTTTAATAGAAGAAGTAGAAAAATTATGGAAAACATATCAAAACTTTCCAACTGCTCTGCAAGGATTAGGTTATAAAGAAGTGGTTAGTTATTTACGAGGAAAAGTAACAAAGGAAGAAATGATAGATATTTTAAAAAGAGAAACGAGAAGATATGCAAAAAGACAAATGACTTGGTTTCGAAAGAACAAAGAAGTCATTTGGTTAGAAGGCTCTAAGAAAGTACAAGACAATATAGCGATTATATTGGAGGAAATGTAATTGAAAGAAGATATAAAAAAGAAAATTGTGAAATATGGCACTTTACTTTTATTAGCCATCATAGTTATTTATGTGGGTTATGCTATTTATCGATTGATTGAAAAACCAACCGATACTTTTCTGGTGGAAAATGGAAGTTTATCTTTTGAAGAAACGGTGCAAGGCTATGTCATTAGAGAGGAAACGGTTGTCAAAGGTGAAAACTATAAAAATGGAATGGCACAAATAAAAACAGAAGGAGAAAGAATTGCTAAAGGAGAGTCTATTTTTCGTTATTATACAAAAGGTGAGGAAGATTTGATTCAAAAAATTCAATCTTTGGACATTAAAATAGCAGATGCCTGGGAAAGTGAAAATAATATTTTCTCTAGTGATATTAAATTAATTGAACAACATATAGAAGAAAAGTTAAATATAGCTTATCAAACGAATGATTTACAAAAAGTAAAAGAGTATAAAAAAGATTTGAATAATTATATTACTAAAAAAGCAAAAATCGCAGGGGAAAAAAGTCCAGCAGGTTCTTACTTGAAAAAACTGATTGAAGAAAGAAGTACTTATGAAAATCAATTAAACCAAGGCTCAGAATATGTAGACTCTCCTAGAGCAGGATTGGTTTCCTATCGTGTTGACGGATTAGAAGAAAAATTAACACCTTCTGATTTTGGAATTTTAAGTAAAGAAATGCTAGAAAATTTACATTTAAAAACTGGTCAAATTGTAACAACTAGTGAGGAAAGTGCTAAGGTTATTGATAATTTTGCTTGCTATATAGCTTGTATATTAGATAGTGATAGTTCTAAAGAGGCAGAGGTAGGAGATAGTGTTAAATTAAGACTTTCAAATGCAAAGGTAGTAGATGCTAGTGTAGAATATATTGCACAGCAAAATGATAAAGAAAATTTATTTGTATTTAAAATTGAAAAATATGTCGAAGAATTAGTGAATTATCGAAAAATATCCTTAGATGTCATTTGGTGGAATGCTACAGGATGGAAGGTTCCTAATGAGGCTATACAGTATGAAAGAGAAGACTTAGCTTATGTCATTCGTAAACGTGCAGGATATGCAGATAAGATTTATGTAAAAGTATTAAAACAAAATGATAAATATGCTATCATCGATAACTACGAAAAGTCTACAGAACTGCAGGAAAAAGGCGTTAGTGAGGAAGAAATTAAAAATAGAAGAAAAATTAGTTTATATGACGAAATAACACTATAATATTACAGAAATATTACAACTATGTTAAGTTACCATGACAATTCTGGAAAAGTATTGACAACGGTGCAAAAAAGATAGATACTTATACCATAAAATAGAAAATTACGAAGGACAATTTTTTTAGGAGGTTTTAACATGTCAGGAGCAATCATGAATAAAGTATTAGATTTATTAGGAATGGATAATGCAGAAGAAGAGTATGAGGAAGAAGAAGGATATGAAGAAGAAGTAGAGCAAGAAGAAGAGACAGATGAAAATAAGAATTTTTGGAATAGACGTGGTAGTAAGGTAGTGAATATGCCACAAACACAACAAATTAAAATGGTGATTTCTCAACCTACCTCTTTTGAACAATCAGAAGGTATTTGTGATTTATTAAAAGAAAAAAAATCTGTTATTGTGAATTTAGAATATGTCAACAAAGATGTTGCAAGACGTATTGTAGATGTGATTAGTGGTGCTGTTCATGCATTAGATGGACATATCCAAAAAGTTTCTAATTCCATATTTTTAATTGCGCCATATAATTATGATATTACTAATGAAATGGCAAGAGAAGAAATTAAAAATAAATTATCTGTTTCCTGGTTAAGAAATTCTAATATAAATAACTAAGTAACTTTAAGACTAATTGGAGGAATAAATATGATTACACCATTAGATATAGAGAATAAAAAATTCTCAAAACAAATGATGAATGGCTATAGTGTAGAAGAAGTCGATGAATTCTTAGATGATTTAACCATTGACTATGAAAAAGCATATAAAGAAAGTACAGAGTTAAAAAGTAGAGTAGATGATTTGGAAAAAAGTTTATTACACTATAAAACCATAGAAGATACTTTGCAAAATACTTTACTCATGGCACAATCAACTGCTGAAGAAGTAAAAGATGTAGCAAGACAACAAGCAGAGCAGATTATTAAAGAAGCAGAAGGAAATGCTAGAAAATCAGTAGATGATTTAGGACAAGAAATTTTAATGAAGAAAAAAGAACTAGAAGACATAAAAAAACAATTTGATGTTTATAAAGCCAAGATGGAATCTTTACTAATTTCTCAGTTAGAACTACTAAAAGATATTAATAAAAATGATGAATAAAATCAGTACGATTTACTAAATACAAACAGTATAGGGTAAGTCGTACTTTTTTAGATGGAGTATGTAGAAAAAAGAGGTTTTTCCACGAAAATATTGATAAAAAATCGAAATTGTACTAAAATAAAAGTAGAAGAACAAAAGAAAGAGAGGGGCAAAGTAATGAAATTGATAAAATCCCAAAAAGGAGTTACACTAATTGTATTAGTAATTACGATTGTGGTACTAAGTTTATTATCCTTTACAGTAATTGCAAATATAGATGGACTAACTTCTGCAAGAAATAAAACAAACTTTGAAGAAGATATGAATAAATTGGCAGAGGCAGTAGAACAGTATTATGCAAGACATCAAGAACTTCCCATTGCTAATGCTTATACCAATATCTCTATGCTAGAGGGTATTAAAAATACAAATGATAATGATAAATATTATGTTTTAGACATTATTAAAATGACGGATTACAATTTACATTATGGTAAAGATTATTTATCTATTAAAAAATTAGATGTTTCAGCAGATGCTTCTCATTATACAGATGTGTATATTATTAATAAAGCATCCCATACCATTTATTATCCAAAGGGAATTACCTATGATGGAGAGGTACATTATTCTTTAAAAAATACATATTCCAAGGTAGAAATCTCGGTGAATGCTAAAATTACTTTAAGTGCAGAGACTTCTCAGACCAATACCCCTACTGTAACAGCACAAGTGAAACATAATTCTTATGCAGAAATAGATGTTCAAAATTGTGCATGGGTTATGAATACGAGTAGTACACCATTGGGGACAGATAAAAGTAAATATGGTAATCGTTTTCAAACAGCAGAAGAGGCATTAGGATTAACTATTACAACACCACTTCCAGCACAAAGTACGAGTTACTATTTACATGTATTGACAACAGATGCAGATGGAAATACAGCAGAGACAATTTCTACGCCAATGGTAGTTACTGAAAATAGGCATCATCATATAGGCAGTCCTAATGCAGATGGTGGTTGTTATAAGAAAACACCACATACGGTTACAAAACAGTGCAATGAAAATGTATCTATGAATCGTGATAATGCAGGTTGGGAACAATGGGATACAGGAGATTGTATGGCAGGTCCTGTTGCAGGATATTGCTCGAAAGGTCATAGAGTAACTGGACAGGTAACTTGGGGATATGGTACTTCTTGGACCGGCACAACGACAGGAAAATGTACCCAAACGTATACAGAAACAACATATACTTATGATTTAACTTGTGGTTATGAAGAAAATGCAGTCATGTCTTATACCGTTAGCGTTTAAAGTTAGAAGATAGCTTATTTATTAGAAAAGTAGGCTATCTTCTTTTGAATATATTATCTTTCCATTTGGTAAAAAAAGAAACGAGAGACTTTACTCAAAATGATTGATAAAATGTCGAAAATATAGTAAAATAGAGATAAGGAAACAAAAGAAAGGAGGCAGAATGATGAAAATTGTAAAATCTGAAAAAGGTGTTACTTTAATTGTATTGATAGTAACGATTATTGTACTAAGTGTGCTATCTTTTACAGTGATAGCGAATATAGATGGACTAAGTTCTGCTAAGAGAAAAGCTAATTTTGAAGGAGATATGAATAAATTATCAGAGGCAGTAGAACAATATTTTGCAAGACATGATGAACTTCCTATTGCAAATCCTTATACCAAGGTATCGATGTTGCAAGGTATCAAGAATGCCAATGACAATAACAATTATTATGTGATTGATATTATTAAGATGATGGATTATGACTTACATTATGGGAAAGATTATTTATCTGTTAAAAAACTAGATGTTTCAGCAGATGCTTCTCAATATACAGATGTTTATATTATTAATAAAGCTTCTCATACCGTATATTATCCAAAGGGAATTGAATATGATGGTGAAATACATTATTCTTTAAAGAATACATACTCAAAGGTAAACGTTCCTATCAATGCAGTGATTACTTTTAGTGGGGAGGCTTCACAAAATAGTGACCCTAAGGTAACAGCAGAAGTAAAACATAATTCCTATACTGATATTGCAGTACAAAGTTGTGGTTGGGTGTTAACTAATGATAGTACACCAATTGGAACAGATAGAAGTAAATATCCAAATTCTTTCCAGACGCCAATAGAAGATTTAAATGTTAAAATAGAAACACCAATTATTCCAGAAGGAAATGATGGTCATACGCATACTGGAAATAGTAAAACAGGTGGAGGTTGTTATACTAAGGTAATTTACCATACACATATAGATAGTTGTTATAAAACTTGCACAGTATCTAAAGGTGGTTGCAATGGAGGAGGAACAAGAGATGATAGATATTTAAATTGTCCAGCATATGATACCCATCATGATTGTGGAATGGGTACTATAAAAACAACGATTAGACATCATGATTCAGAACCACATCAAACTGGGTATACCATTACACATAGATATTTAACTTGTAATAAAGAAAATCAAATAGAACGTTATGAATTAGGCTGTGGTATTGATATTGGTGAATCTAGTGCAAACTATTATTTACATGTATTAACTACTGATACAGATGGCAATTCTACAGAGACGGTATCCAAGCCATTAAGAATAAAAGAACTTAGACATAAACATGCTGGAACAACGACAGCAGGTGGTGGATGTTATTCCAATGCGATTCCACATTCTCATTCACCTGGAGCTTGTTATGGAACTTGCACTGTGTCTAAAGGAGGCTGTAATGGAGGTGGAACAAGAGACGACAGATACTTAAATTGTCCAGCATATGATACCCATCGTAATTGCGGTATGGGTACTATAAGAACAACCATTAGGCATCATGATTCAGAAGAACATAAAACAGGCTATACAATGACACATGAGTATTTAACTTGTAACAAGGGTGGTAAAGTAGACCATTATGAACTAGGATGCGGAAAACAAGATGGTGATATTGATTCTTATAAAATTGAATTTTAAAAGTATCAAAGAATGATAAACTTACTATAAGAAGAACTTTTCTAATTTGGCACAAAGGTGCTAATAGAAAGGTTCTTTTTTAATGTTTACTTTCCTGTCCTTTAATAGACTCTCTTGATAAAGTGAAAGGATGTTTATTTAGATAGTTACATAAAGCTGATTGAAAAAGATAAAGATATGCAAGAAAATAAAGAAAAAAGAGGTAACCATAAATAAAGACAGATAGACACACAAGAAGGAGATATATATGAAAGAACAAAAGGGAATAACATTAATAACACTAGTAGTAACTATCATCATACTAATCATTTTAGCAGGGATAAGTATAGAAGTTACTATAGGAGAAGATGGAATTATTACGATAACTAAGAAGACAAAAGAAAATATACAAATAGCCATAAATCAAGAGGAAGAACAATTAGCCAAACTAGAAAATGAGTTAACACAAAGAGAAGAAAATATAGAATCTAGCTTTGATATAGAAAAGGGAAATAATAAACCAATTGTGAAGGTGGCTATGACGCCTATCAAATTTGAGAATCCAACAGAAGAAAAAACAGCAGAGATAATTGAGACTAGTAAGGATGATAGACAATGGTATGATTATCAAAATAAACAATGGGCAAATGCTAGAACACAAGATGGTAGTATGTGGGTATGGATTCCCAGATTTGCTTATAAAATAAATGCACAAACAAACACTTTTGATGTTGTGTTTTTAATAGGCATAACAGATTATTACTATGATAAAAATGGGAATATTCAGACAGCTAGAAGATGTAAATCAGAAGAGGAGATAATAGATGCTAGCGTAGAATATGTGGTGCATCCTGCTTTTACAGATGAAACGGTTATTAGTTATAAAAATGGTGGCTGGGATAAGGAAATAACGGGTATGTGGGTGACTAAATTTGAAGCTGGATATGCCAGTCGGAAATAATACTGCTACAGTAAAAGTAAGTAATTTAAATTATACACAAAGTAAGGTAAGGGTAGCTGCTATTGAAAGAGGAAAAGAAACAGGAGGAGAAGAGTTAGCTAGAAATTGGTTAGATGGCATTTATGGGGAAACAGTTACTGCTATAAAATATCCGGTTTTCCAAGGAACAACGTATAGCATGAATTATATTAGTCAATCAGATGCATTTTTACTAGCAAAAGCGTTAACAGATGAAGGAAATATTTATGGTTTCGATAAGACAAAAATGGACAGTCATTTGATGAAAAATAGTGAATGGGGAGCGGTAACTTATCTTTCCCAAAGTCAATATGGTCTGCAAGATATACAAATGTGTTCGAATAATATTAATCTACTGAGTGGTAATCAAGAAAGAACACAAAAAGCTTGCAAGCATGGAGTAGATAGTGTTTATGGGGTGACAGGTTGTACCACTGGTAATTTAGAAAATGCAGAAAAAAATACAACGATAGAGAATATAAATCGTACAACAGCCAATATAGCTGTAGATGGAGTATATACTTGGAATCAATTAAATGGAACAAAAGCCAGTAGCACAGGAAATGTTTATGGAATTTATGACTTAAAAGGAGGAGAATGGGAGGTTGTTAGTAGCTATATAGCTAATGAAAATCCGATATTACAAAAGTATGCAGAGGCACAGACTTATGGTAATGGAAAGTTAAAGAAAATATCTACCAAATATACAACGGTTTATCCTCATAACACTTCAGTTGATAATAACACTATAACATCACTAGATGATACAAAAAGAGATTATGCGAGCAATGAAAACTGGAAGGTAAATTCATATATTTTTGGCGATTCTATAAGAGAAACTTCTTCAAAAGGAACAGCAGATGGTTCTTGGTATAATGGCTATTCTTATTATCCTAGTTTGGATTGGCCTATATTTGTACGTGGAGGTTGTGCATGGGACCGTCGGATATGCAGGCATAAATACGTATAGTAAGTTTGATGGATTAGGTGACTTTGGTGCAGGATTTCGTGTAACGTTAATGATGAAATAAATAGAAAAAGTAGAAAGAATCTTATGTTCTTTTTACTTTTTTTCTATAAATCTAAA
>CATXTS010000068.1 GCA_958402495.1 uncultured Clostridiaceae bacterium | reverse complement strand
TAACTCATATCATTTTTATACTTTATTTGACGTTATTTTACTTTTTTTGTTAATTTTCTTTTTCTACTTGCCTTTTATGCTAACAAATGCTATGATTTTAATAAGAAAGCAAAAAAGAAAGGCATATGAAAACACTATTCATATGAAGGTTGATTTCTAATGGCAAAAGATGGATTTGATTTTTATAGTCCTACCAATTTAAAGACTTATAATCTAGAAGATGTTATGCAATATGAGTTATCCATGCTAGAACGTTTAGACCCTTTTACAAAAAAACATAGCGAAAATGTGGCTAACTTAGTTTGTAGAATTTGTGAATATTTAAAATGTAAAAAAACATTTACGGTATATGCAACCACTTGTGCCTACTTACACGATATTGGTAAATTAAAAGTACCTTATGAAATTCTTTCTAAACCAGGAAGATTGACTGAAGAAGAATTTGAAATTGTAAAAAAACACACTACTTATGGGTATGAAATGTGTATGAAAGATTTAAAATTACGTCCTTATGCAGACGGTCCTTATTATCACCATGAAGCTTTAAATGGTACTGGTTACCCACAAGGGCTTACTAAAAAAGACATTCCGTATGTTGCTCAAATTATCCGTGTAGCAGATGAGTATGATGCCATTGTTACGAAACGACAATACAAAACCCATATTAATATTTCTGAGACATTAAGAGATTTAATTAAAGATGCTCAGCCAACCGAATTCTTAAAAACCGTTGCTTTAGATATGTTAAAAGAAAACTACCGTGTTGGTAAAATTAATAGTGAAGCACTTCGTGCCTTATTTAAGGTAGTAATAGATGATATTTATTATGAAATTAGTGGTGTTATGGACTACATAGATTATTTAAAAGGAGAAATTAAACGTTTACAAACGATTCAAAAATATGACCAAAAACGAAAAATGGCTAAAAAAGAAAAGGAAGAAAACTATTATGCAGAAGGTATGAAAATATTACTAACTCCTGGTGAAACCTTTGATAATTATGAGCAAATTTTAGGAGAATATACAGCTGCTATCGATACGAGAGAACATGTGAAAGAACGTTTATATGAAGAAATCAAAATTGTAAAAAAATTGAAAGTATAAAGCATACTTTCAATTTTTTTAATCTTCCAGCCCAAAGCTTACGCCAAGTGCATTGTTTATTTTTCCCATTATATTCTCATCATCAATATGTCCTATTCTTTCTTTAAGTCTACTTTTATCGATGGTTCTAATTTGTTCTGCAAGTACAATAGAATCTGCTTTCAAACCACTGTTTTGTGAACCAATTTCAATATGGGTAGGTAATTTATTTTTTCCTGTTTGTGAAGTAATGGCTGCTGCAATGACGGTAGGACTATGTTTATTTCCTATATCATTTTGTATAATTACAACAGGTCTTATTCCTCCTTGTTCAGAACCAACGACAGGACTTAAATCAGCATAAAACATATCTCCTCTTCTTATTACCATTTGTGAATCACTCCTACTATTTTTCCGTATCGAAAGTTTGATTTTTGATATATTTTAAATATGCATATCGTTTAAGATATTTCTATCTCAGTATATAGTATGTATACGCGTGTTTTTTGGTTAATATCTTGCACTAACATTTTAGTAGGTTTTCCTGTTTTTTTGTCAATATATAGTTTTTTATAAGCATCATATGGATTCTTTTCTTTGTCTTCTACTTCTAATATTATTTGATTATTCTGTGTTGTTACATGGGGACTTTCCTGTTTTTTATACGCTTCTACAAAGGCATCTAACCATAACTGATTTTCCACTACATAACTATAATTTTCATAAATTGACGTTAACTCTAATCGTGGGTTTGTTAGTTCTAGTTTTCCATCCTGATAAGTTGTCTTAGTCCCTGCTATATTACTTGGCTCTATTACTTCTTGTTTAGCTATCTTGTCTTTAGAAAGACTTTGTTTAACTACATATTGTGTGTTATTCTTATTGGTTTCTACTTCAATGGAAAGTGTCGCTTCATAAGATTGCATATTTAAAATGTTCTCTACCATTTCTTCTTCCGATTGACTAGTTATAGTATTTCCAGTTTTGAAAAAATTATAATGTGAATTTAGAAAAAAAATAAGAATTGCCACAATTATCATTACTATTCCTATTCCAATCCATACTTTACCCTTGTTCATTTTCATTCCTCCCTATAGAAAAACAGCTCTTTAATAAATAAAATTTTGTTTATCTGCTATATGTCCTTTGTGCTTTTCAAAATTTTCTTATTTTAGCTGTTTTTATTTTCTATAGTATTTATATTCTTAATAAGGTAAAGTATTCAGTTAGACAATCTATCAATTCTACTTTTGTTTCAATTTGGTTAATCTGTTGTCTTAATGTTGTTGCATCTGGTAAGTTTTTAATATAGGCACAAATATGCTTTCTAAGTTCCCTGATGCCTACTCTTTCTCCTTTTTCTTCTACTTCCCACTCTACATGTTGCAATATTACCTGTAATTTCTCCTCTTTTGTAGGAATATACACCTCTTCTTCTTTTAAATATTGGATAATCTGCTTAAATAGCCATGGATTTCCTAGGCTTGCTCTACCACACATAATGCCATCACATCCCGTTTGTTCAAACATATGGTAAGCATCTTCTTTTGTTTTAACATCTCCATTTCCTATGACTGGAATTTTTACATTCTCCTTTACTTGTTTGATAATTTCCCAATCTGCTTGTCCTGTATAGAATTCTTCTCTTGTCCTTCCATGTACAGTAATGGCTGCTACACCTGCTTGTTCAAATCGTTTGGCGGCTTCTATAGCTACTACATGTTCTTTATCCCAACCTTTTCTAATTTTAACTGTTACTGGTGTTTCTTCAGCACCAGCTACTACTGCTTTTACAATTCTTTCTGCTAAATCTAAATCTAATAATAGTTTACTTCCATCACCATTTTTAACTACCTTTGGAGCTGGACATCCCATATTGATGTCAATGATATCGGCTATTTGAGCTACTTGTTTAGCAGCTTCATACATGGTGTTTTCATCACTCCCAAAAATTTGCACCGCAATCGGTCTTTTTTCTTCTTTGGTATCTAATAGGAACTTGGTTTTATCATCGTGGTAGAATAAGCCTTTGCTACTAACCATTTCTGTATAGACCAACCCTACCCCAAATTGTTTGACAATTCTTCTGAAGGCTTTATCGGTTATACCTGCCATTGGTGCTAATAAAATGTTATTTTCTAAAATGACATTCCCTATTTTTAATTCTTTTAGAAACATATCTTGTACTTTTCCTTTCTCTACTACTAGCTAAATAAGAAAAAGAAATTGCCAAAAAAGAGCGTCCCTTTTGGCAATCTTTTGGCAACTATTCTGCGAAAATCGCTTTTTGTCTTCTTCCGCTGATATTTAATAGTAGTGCAATTAATATTAAGTTTGTTAATAAAGAGCTTCCTCCATAACTAACAAATGGTAGTGGTACTCCTGTAATTGGTAGTAATCCAATCGTCATACCGATATTTTCTACCATATGAAATAAAAATATGCCTGCAATACCGGCTGCTATATATGAACCCAAATCATCTTTTGCAGTCTTAGCTACATAAATGGCTTTTGTAATTAATATTACATAGGCTACTACAATGCCTGCTGTTACGACAAATCCCATTTCTTCTCCAATAACAGAGAAGATAAAGTCGGTTGTTTTAGGATATAAGAATCCTAGTTGTGTTTGGTTTCCTTTTAATATGCCCATTCCTAATAACTGTCCTGAACCGATTGCTAATTTAGATTGAATAACATTATATCCAGAACCTCTCGGGTCTAAGTTGGGATTTAAAAATACGTCTATTCTAGTTTTAGCATGGTCTGGTAAAATAAAGAAATATAGTAATGGTAGGGCTATAGCTACTAGTAATATTGCACCTACAATATATCTTTTTTGAATACCTGCTACAAATAAAATACAAACGGTTGCTACTAAAAAGGCAAGTGCTGTTCCATAGTCTGGTTGTTTAATGATTAATAGTACTGGTACAGCTACTATAGATAAAGCTAATAACAATTTTAATGGTTTACTAATTTCATCTCTTCCTCGTTGTTGTATTTTATTAACTACCATGGCAAATAATAAAATAACAAAGATTTTAGCAAACTCAGAAGGTTGGAATGTGAAGGGTCCTATTTCAAACCAACTAGTTGCTCCATTGACTGATTTTGTAAATAGTACCGCTACTAATAATGCCAAAATGATGCCATATAATACTGGAGATATTTTGGCTATGATATCATAATCGATACAAATAATGACAATCATAATAGGAATACTAATACATAGCCACATAATTTGCTTTTTTAGTTCTTCGTATTGTGTACTTTGTGTGGCTGAAAATAAAGCTACCATTCCCACGGCAATTAGTAGAATGGTACATAATAGGATGCTCCATTCTATATTTTTTAAGATTTTTTTTCTCATTATTTAACCTCTATTTTATTGGCGTTTTCCTCTGTTTGTTCCGGATTCTGTGTAGAAGGCTCTTCTATTTTTTCTTCTGCCTCTTTTTCTGATAGGGTTTCTTCTTGTTCTTCTATTTTTTCTTCCTCTGGTTTTATATCTTGTTCTACAACATCTTGTTTTATTTCTTCTTTTTCTTTATCCTCTATGATTGTTTCTGTTTGGCTGTCCTCTATTTTAGTTGCTTCTTTTGGTAGATGGGTTGCTTCTTGCTCTTTTGTAGTATTTATTTTTCTGGATTCTTCTTTAATGCTAACAATAGGAATATTGGCATATAAAGCTGGTGCACCAGTTGTACCATCGCTGTTCATCTTATTGGTAAGTTTTACATCAATAGCACTTTCATCTACATCTATATATTTTTTGATAACTTCTATAATTTCTTGCTTCATTAGCTCTAGAAAGTCGGCAGAAACATTGGCTCTGTCTTGCATTAGAACTAAATGCAATCTTTCTTTTGCTGTATCTTTTGAGTCCACGTTTTTCTCCTTTGTAAATTTCTTAAAAAATTTGATAATGTTATCGAACATCCTATTTCCTCCACTCCTATTAATTTTTGCCTACTTTTTAGAGAAAATTCTTTTAATTGCCTCCATGAATCCTTTTTCTCTTCCTGGAATGGAAACTTCTACATTCTCTCCTAATATCCTTCTTGCAATTTCCATATAGGATTTTCCAGAAGGTGCTTTATGATTCGATACGACTGGTTCTCCTTTATTCGTTTGGGTAATGATATATTCATCATCTGGTACCACTCCAATTAAGTCAATCGATAATAAGTCTACGATATCTTCTACATCCATCATTTCACCTTTTTTTACCATGTTAGGACGTAATCTATTAACGACTAATTCTGGGTTTTTGATATCAGAAGATTCTAATAATCCTATAATTCTATCAGCATCTCGAATAGCAGATATTTCGGCTGTAGTAACCACAATGGCTCTATCTGCACCAGCAATAGCATTTTTAAATCCTTGTTCAATTCCTGCTGGACAATCTATTAAGATATAGTCAAATTCTTCTTTTAGTTTATCGGTTAATGCTCTCATTTGTTCTTCATTTACTGCACTTTTATCTCTTGTTTGCGCTGCTGGAAGTAAGAAAAGTTCATTAAAACGTTTGTCTTTAATTAACGCTTGTCTTAATTTGCATTTTTCTTCTACAACATCTACTATGTCATAAACAATTCTGTTTTCTAGTCCCATAACAACATCTAGGTTACGAAGTCCAATGTCTGTATCTACTAACGCTACTTTTTTTCCTCTTAACGCTAGTGCAGAACCTAAATTGGCTGTTGTTGTTGTTTTTCCAACGCCACCTTTTCCAGATGTTATAACAATAACCTCTCCCATATTTTTTCCTCCTTGAACTTTTACGTCCATTTTCATTTTTCTTTATAAAAATGCATATTTTTAATACAACTATCATATACGCAAATTGTTAAAAAGTCAATGTGTATACACAAAAAAAGTACAAATCTGTTGTACTTTTTTCTTCCATTTTTATCCTATTTCCTTCTATTTATTTTCCTTTTTGGTTTCTTCTTTCTAAGATATTTCTGTTACTTGCACACTTTTTGTGGCGGTATTTCCCTTTTTATCTACAATCGTAAAAATATAAGTTCCATTTTGGCTAACGGTATAAGTTGCTCGCTTATTTCCCGCTGCTCTATATACAACCGCTGCTGCTTCTTGTTCTCTTCCCATCTCAGCACCTTGTATATGAATCCAGTTGGTACCTGCACTATTTCTCCAGTACCCCATACTATCATAAGTTTCTCCATTGGCTGAAGCTGTATACCATTTTTCTACTTCTGACCTGAATTTGATTAACTGTAAAGAGTCATTTTCTGAATAAGTTTTTTTCATTTGATTAGTTACTTCATTATCTAATATTTTAGTAGTAGTTACTGGTCCTTGGAAAGCGATATTAGAAGAAATAATATCTAAAGAATTCGCACTATCATTACCATTGGTTATGATGTTTTTACCACCTGCATAAATTTTATTAATATCTGCTGCTCTAGCAGTTGCCCATACATTTGAATGACTAATGACCACATCATAATCACTAGCAATTATTTGGTCTGCGGTTAAGGTATTGTTATAGGTTACATTGGCAAAATAAGGAGCTAAATAATCCTTAAAAGCTTTGTGATAGGCTTTTTCTTCAAATTTATCTTCCATGATTAAGATTTTTGTAGAGGTATCTCTTCCATTGCTATAGGTACTGGCTAAACTTTTTCTAGTTCCATCTGGTAAAACTACATAGTCTACACCTGAACTAAAGTCTTCACAGTTAACTACGAGTTGTACTGATTTTTTATCAGAAGATACGATTTTTTGTATATAGGCATTTGGCTCTACCGTATCATTTTGTGCTATTTCTGTATAGATGGTTTCCACCTTATCGACATCGCCACCATAAATTTGTTGTATACGTATGTCACTTTCTAGTTGTGCTTTTCTTAAGTTAGTTGCTGACATATACGCACCCATTAAAATTACTACAAAGAAAAATATAGTCACTACAACAAAAGTAGCGATGGCACCTGTTTCTTCTTTTAAATTATGCTTTTGTATCTTTTTATTTTTTCTCATTTTTTACCTTCTTCTTCAAGAATTCTTTTTTCTTTATTTTACCTTACCCTATTTGTATTTTCAAGTTTTTTGTCTAAATTTCTCTTGATTGTTTTTTATCCAGAAAATACGTTCTTGCCTGATTCTTTCTTTTAATGCTTCTCCTGGCTCTAATTGGTACTTTTTCATGACTGAGTCTCCAGTGACTTGACTTAAGCAGGCTCTTCCCATTTTAGCAAAATAAATATCTTTTGGAAACTCTCCTTCTCGTTTTTTATCACATGCTACGACAATTTCCATGCCTTCTAAACCTAGCTGTGATTTATAAACACTCGTGATAAAATCAACCTGCTTAGCTGGTGTCATTCTTCCGAAAATACCGCCTTTCATATGATATTTGGCGGCTACTTTTCCACACTTTGTCCATTTATTGGGGGTAACTAATCTTTTTGCTAAGTCTCCTACTAGGCTAACTCCCTTTTCATCATGACCATAATGGTGGGGTTGCATTTCTTTTGGTGTAATACCTTTTCCTAAATCATGTACTAAACAAGCAAAACGAGTTGGTAAATCTTTGGTTAAGAATACACTATTATCCACTACTTGCAAAGTATGTTGGTAGCTATCTCCTTCTGGATGATATTTTACTGGTTGTAAACTGCCTATTAAATCATAGATTTCTTTAAAATGTACTTCTAACACTTCTGCTCTTCGTAAGACTTCAAAAAAGGTAGATGGTTTTTTCGTCGCTAATGCTTTTCTAAATTCTACAAAAACACGTTCTGGCGATAAGCTATCTAATTCTGATTTTAACATTTTCATATATTGAATTGTTTTTTCTTCTATTGTAAATTGTAAACTAGCAGCAAACCTAGCTACACGATAGACTCTTAGAGGGTCTTCTACAAAAGAAGTCCCCACCGCTCTTATAATACCCTTTTGTAAATCTGCTTGTCCCTGATAAGGGTCTATGATTTCTTTTGTTAGTACCTCCTGTGCCATAGCATTTATAGTAATATCTCTTCTTTTCAAATCTTCTTGTATGGAAATTTCTTTTCCAGTTTCAATTTCAAAACCAGTATGACCTATTTGTGTTTTTTTCTCTTTTCTTGCTAATGCAAACTCTTTTCCTTCTATGTCATATACAGGAAAAGATTTTCCCTTACTAATTGCTTCTGGAAATACTTTTTCAAACATTTCTTTTGAAAGCCCAGTTACACAATAATCCTCATCATGGATTGGTTTTCCTAATAATTTATCTCGAAGGGAGCCTCCTACTAAATATATATTTCCACCTGCTTGTTTAATCTTTTCTGCTATTGTTTCTATTTCCATTGTTTTTATTCGCTTTCTATTTTGGTTTATTTCCTTGTTGTTATTTTACCACAATTTTTGTTTTTTATCATATATTTTTGGTTTTTTTATTTATAATTCAGTCCTTTTTTATATGTTTGCAGAAAAAAGAACAAATAGAAATAAAAATTCTATTTGCTCTTTTTAAATAGTGATACTCACGATAAGATATGCATTTATTTTAGTTCTATGATACGGTTAGCACTGCGCGGAACCCATAATTGAAACCGCTATCGCCATTATGACGAGTGAAACAGAAGAGACCGGAAAATGAGCCAGTCCATAAACTACCGCCACGAATCGAGAACGGATAATACAAGCCTGGGTAAAACGAGTGATTACCATACCATGAACTACTTCCGGTACCAATCGTAGATGTCTCACGAATGCCGTCACCGTAGATTAGGGTGTTTTTCTTATAGTTATTGGCACTTGCGATGTTTAAGTTTTCATCACTCTTTTCGACTCCTGTATTATCTGTACTACTATCAAATGGATATGCTGTTGTATATTTGCTACTTTCTGTTTTTAATGTATTTCTATCATAGGCAATACTTGCTCCATATGTTTTTAATTCTCCTCGACCATTAGCTACATAACCGGCTAGTCCTTTCCCATGTTCCTCCACTTAGGTCATAGATTCCATAAATGGTTCCGGTAGAACTAGCTTTACATCCATTTACTTGGTCCCAGGTATAGACTCCATTACTTGCTGTATTTCCTATTGTTCCATTGATATTTTCCATAGTTCTAACAGTCTCTCCTCCGTTATTAGTACCTGTTGTACAGCCTGTTACGGCATAGACACTATCTACTCCTGACTTTCCTGCTGTATTCGTTCTTTTGGCTCCTCCACTGTTTAAATTAACATTATTGATTGCTATATCTATTCCGTCTAAGCCATATTGACTTTGACTTAAGTAAGCTACTGCTCCCCATTCACTATTTTTCATTAAGTGAGAATCTGCACTTCCTGTTAATCCATATATATTTCCATTCTCTGTCATAGCTTTTGCTATGTTAAAAGCATCATTATGGTTAATATAATTCATACTGTAAGTAACTGGTTGGAATGTTGGGTATTTGATAGCTGGTTTTGTATCTCCATAAATACCATCTAGCCAGTTGCGCGCACTTTCACTCCCATCACCACTTTGTCCTCTTTCTATTCCTCTTACCCATACGCTATTTTGACTATAATTGACACTACTTGCTTTCACTGGTGCACTATTATTTCCACTGGCATAGCCTGCTTCAAATTTGGCTACCCAGATTCCAGTTAATTCTCTATCCCATCCACCATTTCTGTATCCTATAGCTGTTTCATCAGTAAAGACTGGGTGTACAGTATATCCGTTTTTTGTATCTACGTCTGAATTACTACTAGTACAACGTTTAGCTGTTTGAATCCTTCCGTTCTCATCATAATAATTATCGGTTGTTCCTATTAGGAATTTTATATCAAATTTTTTATCTGTTTCATTTACTCTATAAGCATACCTTGGTATCCATACCCACATACTTCCATCTTCTGTTTGGCTATTAGCCCACTTTTTACTATTGTAATCATACCAATCTGTATTGCTACTTTCTGTTTTCTCTGCTCTTCCTTTTTCACTATTCGTTGGGTCTACAAATTTAATAGGTGTCATTCCTGTTGTTAAACGTGGCTTATTGACTCCTTTTTCTATAATATAGGTTTGACCTAAAGCTTCATCAATTTGTTGTTCCAAACTTAATAAACCATCTTGTTCGTCTCTTTTTCCTTGTTCTGTATCGTTCTTCGCTCTTTGTGCTTGTGTAATGATACCATTTTCACCTACTAATGCATTAATGGCTACACCAGCTAAAATAATTAACACAATAATCGTAATAACCAATGCTATTAAAGTTACACCTTTTTCTTTCCATTTTTCTCGCATGTTTTCTCTCCCTTTCTTTTTCTTATGTTTTCCAATTTTTCAATCTTTATA
>CATXTS010000067.1 GCA_958402495.1 uncultured Clostridiaceae bacterium | reverse complement strand
CTATCCATTGATTTTTTCCTTTCAACTATTTCTTTCACTTCTTTGTATTTCTTCTGATTCCTTTTGTTCTTCTTTTCCTTTTTGCTTGTCTTTTTGAAATTTAGAAATAACCATCTGCCCTATTGTCTTTACAATTCTTCTAGTATCTACTAAATATGGATGTGGTATATGATTTGCTTTTAATACCTGATGCGCTTCTTTTAAGTTCTTCCTATATCCCTTTAAACCATCTGTGCTAGCACCACCAGTTCGCATATATACGATATCTGCATCTATATAAGATAACTTAATTTGTTCATCTTGTAACATACGAATCATAAAGTCATAATCTGCGGCTATACGATACTGTAAATCAAATAGCCCTATCTTATCATATACTTGCCTTTTTAAATATAAAGTAGGATGTGCTGGATGCCACCCTTTATTTACATCTCCTTTTTTAGATTTCCAAATTCTTTGTGGTATAGACATAGTTTGTTCATCCATAAAAATCAGATTTCCATAAGTACCATCACAAGACTCCTTTTGAAAGGTATCAGCAATCTTTTGTAATACCTCTCTTGAAGCATAGATATCATCTGAATTTAGAATTCCTATAATATCTCCTGTTGCCATTTGAATTCCCTTATTCATAGCATCATAAAGTCCCATATCTTTTTCACTGATATAACGGCATTTTCCTTGATATTGTTCCTCATAAGATTTTATAATTTCCATTGTATGGTCTTTGGACAAGCCGTCTACAAAAATATGCTCATAATCTAGGTACGTCTGTGCTAAGACAGACTCTATGGTTTCTTTCACCGTCTTTTCAGAATTGTATGTGGCTGTTATAATCGATATTTTCATATATTTCTCCCTTAATTATTTCATTTTTATCTTTTTTCTTTATTTTGTTCTTATTCTCATTCTTTTTGTTTTTCGATATCCTTTGCTAATGGCTTTGTCGTTTTTATCTCGTTAGATGAAGAATCTGCTAATGACGATTTATCACTTTCTAACGAGTTGCACGCTTTTTTCTGTATTACTTGTTCTAATTTTTCCACTCTCTTTTTTAGAATAGAGATTTCTTGTACTAATGTTACATTTTTTTGGCTTTGCTTAGACAATAATATGGTTAATTTAAAAATCAAATAAAAAGCTATAAAAATTGTTACACAAAATATCATATTGACGGTTAATTCAAAACCTAAAATAGAAGAAATGATATCCATTAAATTAGGAATTAGTAAGGCAATGATTAATACAATACCCGTTAATAACCAAAAAAGAGAAGAGGAAATTTGCATTTTTTTATGTTTAATAGCTTTTAAAATAACCAATATATAAATACAAGTAATGACTAACAGGGCAACTCTTAATGTTAACTGCATAATTTATTTCCTCCTTTTCTTTAAATGGATGCTATCTAACACAATAGCTAGACAGACCTTTATCATATAATCTGCACTCTTCCATACATTAATTGAAGATTTTCCACCTTGTCTTTCGTTCATATTCACAGGTTCTTCTGCTACAGTATAGCCTTTCATCAATATGGTTACAGTTGATTCTGGCTCTGGATACTCTGTTGGATATTCCCTTGCAAATTCTGCAATAATAGAACTATCTACGGCTCTGAATCCAGAAGTAGGATCTGTAATAGTATGATGACACAAACACTTGATTATAAAAGAAATAATATTAGAACCTAGCCTTCTCATAAAGGTAGATTGAAAATGGCTAACTGACTTGTCTAAATAACGTGTACCAATACACATATTCGCTTTTCTTTCTAACAGTGGTTTACAAATAATCGGCACATACGTAATATCATGTTGTCCATCTCCATCAAATTGAATAGCTATATCATAATGATTCTCAAAAGCATATTGATACCCTGTTTGAACAGCACCACCAATCCCTAGATTACTAATTAAATGGATATGATGAAAGTGGTTTTTCTCCAAAATTTGCAGTGTTGCATCTTGAGAGCCATCATCAATTACCACATAATCTAGTGGATTTTCTGCTGTTTGATTATATGCTTCTATCGTATGACAAACTTTTTCTATATTTTCTTCTTCATTATAAGCTGGAATAATTAGTAATATCTTCATCTTTATCTCCTTTAATCAATTTGATAAATATATTGTAATTTTTCATCATCTGCATATATCGTTTTCAAATGAAATTGCTCTTCTATTTGCTTGCTATACTTTGTATCTGTAAAATAATATTTTACGCCAATATCCTTTAAATTTTGATAAGTAACTTCCACTTCATAACTATCTTCTGTCAGCAATCTAAATTCTGTGTGGTCACTTAAAATTATACCAATATGAGCATAACGATTATAGACTTGTTCTTGACTCTTATCTGGGTCTAATTGCATAAGCCATTGAAAATTGGGATATAAATTAACACCATTTAATACCTTGGCTCCATTTACTAAAGCATATTGCCCACTCCAATTATATCTACCAACCCAAAGTGCCTCTGGTTCTTCTTTTACTAGTTGTTGTATTTGCTTTGCAATATTCGTTTGATATAAAATATCGGCACCAGAAGCTACTGGATTTACGAATAAACCAGCTGCTAAAGAAAGAATGCACATAGTATAACAAAAGGCTTTCTTATTTCCTCTCACCATTGTATAAGTCATTGTAAATAAAGCAATGGCTAACAATTCTAATTTAATCGTTGAGAAGAACGAAGCGTAACTAGTATCTTTTACTAAAAGATAACTAGCTAAAACCACGACTAAAGAAACTATAATTGCCTGTACTTTGTTTAATAGCTCTCTTCCATGTAACTTTTTTACAAATAAAATCGTTAAAATTGTACCAAGCAAGCCACAAACTAACTGTGTTCTTTTAGCTGGTGATAAATATAGAAAGGTTACTTTTGCAAAAATCTCTTGGAATCCTACGTAAACCCATACTATCAAAAATGCAAATAACAATAGCAAACCTATTTCTAAAAATTTATCCGCTCTTTCTTCTGGTGTTTTTTTCTGTTGCCCTTTTACTTTGTGATTAACTTGTTGTTTAAAATAAAAGACAACCAGTACTAGTAAACCTACAATAGGATATACATAATTACTAACTTCACAAGGATTGGCCATTTTATCCGAATAGGGTAAAAATAGATTCGTAAAACGTCCTGCAAACAATTTTAAATTATAATCTCCACCCGTTTCAAAACGGCTTCCTGGATAAACTGTACCCATCATCGTTTGAATATCTGGCCAAGCGACTAATAAGAAATATCCTAAAATCACTCCTGTCCCTATTAAAGTAAGTGCCATCAACACATAATCGTGTTTTTTTAAATCTTTTCCATGTTTTATCAGCTCATAGACCATAAAAATTATCATTACAAAGGCAAGCGGTACTTGATAAGCTGGATAAATGGCAAAGGCAAAAGCTGGAATACAAATTAACATACCTATCGCCAGCAGTATCTTCTTATATTTAGCCCATTGCAGGTTGTCCATATAATAATGGAACAAAACTACCACAGCCATACCAAAAATATAGGCATCTACAACAGACGTACTAAGCCACCACATCATTGCTGGTGCTAAACCAATTAATAGCATACCTACTACAGATAGCAAATTGTCTTTTTTAGAAATAATTCGAGCAATTTCAAAAGAAACCGTTAATAGTAATAAAACTCTAAACAGCCACCACCAAGACATGCCATGTTCTGCTCCTAATAATAAAAATCCCCAAGTTAATGGTTTGGCAATCGTGGTCAAATCCCATACAGGTGCATTTACCAATAACATACTACAATTTCCTTGCATCACTTGCTGATTTCTTAAAACATAACCATCTGGATTCTTTGTTTGTGCTAGTAGTGCTGGTGTTTGTACTAACCATTCATCTGCTCTAATCTCTCTAGCCTCTCCCATCAGATTCTTTGCACCACCATCTTCATGAATGAAATTTGACCAAATTTGAATAGATGAAAAATGAATATTCGCTATCACACCTACCACAAAAACCATACCAATGATTATATAGCGCTTACGAATTAAAAAATTCAAACATTTGCTTAGTGGCTTTTGAAATCGAAGTACTAATTGATAGACTAAAAATAAAACCTCGACTCCATATAAAGCCAACATACGATATAGTGCTGGTTTCTGCATAATAGTACTTACTCCACTAACACATAATTCTACGAAAATGGGTAAGCATAAAAATAGTAAAATGATGATTCCCTTTTTATACTTACAAACCATGAATTTACCTGTATTTCTCATAAAAATCCCCTATCTAATCTTATTATAATTAATCGTTGGTATATCCGTATCTAAACGGTAATTAATATTAAAATATGGGTCTCCTTTTTGAATCGTTCTTCTCCATCTTTTTACAAAAAGTTCATATTCTTTAGCAAATCTTTTCTGCTTCTCTTTTGTATCGTCCATCCCCCTAGACTTAGATTCATAATGATATAACTCTACAAAAGGATTATAGACGATGAGCAACTTTGCCTTTCTTACTTTCAAACAAAAATCCACATCATTAAAAGCTACTGCTAATTTCTCATCAAACCCTAACAATTCTTGATAGGTTTGTTTCTTTATCATACAACAAGCAGCTGTAACAGCACTCATATCTTGTACATAATTAATTTGGTCTAAAGCACTAAATTCTTCTTCCTTTACTTCCCTATATTTATGACCTGCTAAGCCTCTTACTCCAATCGTAACGCCTGCATGTTGAATACTTCTATCTGAAAAATATAATTTCACACCACAAATTCCTACATCCTGTCTTTGTGTAAACATAAGCATTTGTTCTAACCAATCTTTTGTAATGACTTCAATATCATTATTTAATAAAACCACATAAGTACCTTTAGCTTGTGAAACACCAAAATTCACAATTTGAGAATAGTTAAAATGGTCCATTTTCAAAGAAACCACCTGAATACGATTATCTTGTTTTTGTATTTTTTCATAATACGCAAATGTTTCTGCTTGTTTACTATTATTTTCTACCACGATAATTTCATAATGCCTATACGTAGATGTCAAAATAGAAGTAATTGCCTTATCTAAATCTTCTATATGGTCCATATTAGGAATAATAATAGATATTAAAGGATTGTCTTGTACGGTATATTGAATTTTGTATTGCCCAACAAATCTACCATTTTCTACATGTTCATAAGCAATTTTTTGGCTTTTTAGGTACTCTTCAATTAAACGAATCTGTTCCTTCGTATTAATAGTTTCCCCTAATTTATGATAAAGAACCGTATCAATATGCATCATTTTTCTTGTTCTAGTCAAAGCTCTTAAAATGATATGGTAAATTGGTTCTGTATCACTGAGATTTTCTAAGATGTCTCTATTGGCTTGTAAAAATTTTGTTTTAGCCACAATAAAATTTCCAAAATAATTCTTAGAAAGTAAAGTATCATAAGCAAAATGAGGCTTTAATTCTGGGTTGACTCTTTTTCCATCTTGTAAGAAATCGTTATCTGCATAAATCAAATGACACTCATTATATTCTAAAAACTGTTCGATACTATATAACGTAAATGGTAAAAGTTGTATCTTGTCTCCTATAAATATACAGTAGTCAGCATCTGTGTGTTTCACAAATTCACTATATGCTGCTGTTTCTACTACTTTTATTTCATAATTTGCATAAGTCTGCTTTGTTACTTGTTCTTTCATTTGCTCACTAGCAACCAGTAACACAAATTTCGTATTTAAACAAGATTGGTATTGCTTTTGCTTTTCTAAAGCCTTTTCATCTGGTTCATTTAATAGCATCCATTCAGCATAAGGGTCTAATACTGTCTTCTTATGCCTCATATAGTTTTTCATTCTACGAATTTCCGTACCAATTCCATTTTGCGCAATACTTTGTTTAAAATTTCGCGCTTTTGCCCTTAATTCACTCATATTTTGTAAAGTTACCTCACTTCTTATTTTTTTATACCCATTTTTACTAAAACATCTCTTAATTTTCTTTTTACTCTACGTAAGAATCGATAAGTCGAACCTCTTTGGTCAATATGTATTACAGGTTGCAATTCTTTAGCCACTTTTATTGCCTGCTCACTTGCTTCAAAAGGTGCCTTGTTGTAGGTAGGTTCAATTGGCTCTCGATTATTATAAGGCGTATTTAACATATCTTCTACTGCTTTCAAGAATTGTTTAAAACCTCTTTCTAAAGGATAATCCTTCATATATTTTAAACCAAATTCAGACATCTTCTTTCTTTCTTCTGCATGGTCCACCAAATATATAATAGCACTTGCAATAGCCTCTGGAGTTGTCCTAGCTAATAATACCCCACCATCTGGCATATCATAAATATTATTTTCCTTGTACATTTCTACTACAGGAAGACCTGCTGCCATCATTTCAAAAGGAATTCTAGAAGGATTGGAAGCGCTCATACATACACCAACTTTACATTTATTATATAGTTCATTACATTTGTCAATTGGTATGATATTTAAATTTTCACACTCAAAATCAAATGTCGCTGGCATATTCGATCCATATAAATAAATTTGAATATCTGGTCTTAACGTCTTCACAATACGTAAAGCCTTTAGTCCAATATAATCACATCTCCTAGATTTTTCAGGTTGATAAACAAAACAAATAGCATTTTCTTTTTCTACATTATCTAATTTCTTATATATATTTAAATCCGCACCAAAATCAAAATATTCTACAGGATTATCATACTCTGCTAACATTTTGTGTGCTAACCACTTACCAATCGTTACTGGCATAAAACCATAACGATAAGAATTTTCTGTAATAATATATTGGTCTCCCATTGGAAAGAACCATGGTTCAAAATCTTGTATAAAATAAGCTTTATGGCGAGCAGGTACATTTCTTACAAATTCAACAATCTGCCAACCAGTTGCAAAAACAATATCATAATCCTTACGCATACGAATACCCACATAAACACCTGCATCACATGGTTCATAATATTCATTAATCTTATCTTTTACCATTTGGGCTGTTGAAACATTATCCTCTTCTACATAAATATCACATTCATAGCCAGCTCTAATTAAAGCATTCACATTTTGTATAATTGTCCTGTGTCCACCAGAACCTTTTCCAGGGTGAGGAATTACCCAAGCAATCCTTTTTTTAGCATTAGGATTATCATGTGCCTGTCTATAAGCATTTAAAACATCCTCCGAGACTATCGGCATTATAAAACTCCTTCTTAGTTCCTGCTTTTCTTGAATCTCTTCTGGAATTTCATATAATTGACTAATCTCATCTTGTAATCTACAGATTTCTTGAAATTCTATATCTGCCTTCACTGTTGTGCAAACAGATTTGCTATGTTTCCTATAATAATTCAAAGGCTGGCTATTCCAAGAAATATTTCCATTCCTAAGGATATGTGCATAAATATACCAATCGCCAGCAACCTTAAATTCACCTGCTTTTTCAAAAATATCACTATAATCCTTTTTCTTCCACATGACACTTGAAACATTTAAAATCGTATTGGTAACACTTAAATGTTCAATAATCTCATCTTTTCCCTCTTTTGTATAGCTATGGTTCCATTCTCCCGTACGACACATATCATAAAGGTCATCTGATTTTTGTCTAATCAATAAATTATTTTCATCTATTCTCGCAGATTCACAATAAGAAAGCACTACATTTTTATCTTCAAAGCCTTTTATCACTTCTTCTACAAAATTGTTCTCTGCACTATCATCAGCCTCAGCAATCCAAATATAATCGCCCTTTGCTAAATCAAAGCCTTTTTTCCATTGCTTAAACACACAACCACTATTCTTCTCATTTTTTACAAACTGCACAGGAATATCTGTAATGGTCTTTATTTTCTCTTCAATTACCTGCACACTATTATCTGATGAACAGTCATCTAAAATAATCAATTCAAAAATAGGATATGTCTGCATCAAAATAGAGTCAATTCTTTCTATAATAAAATCCTGGTAATTATAATTTGGTATAATCACACTCACCTTTTTAGGATTTTCTATTGCTAACTTTGCTTTACGATTTTCATAAATATTAATCTTTTTACTCATCTTATCATCCTTTCTTATATGTCCATTGGGACCTGGTCCATATGGACACTTTTGTCCATGGGGACAGAGTTTATTTTATGAGTTTTTGGATTTTTTTATCCACTTACTGATTTTTCTTTTTAGGCGTATAGTTAATTTTCGGTTAGTTAGTTGGTTACTTAATTCTTCTATTTGTTTTTGCATACCTAGGATGGCATCGTCTTTTGCTTTGCTTCTAATGGTT
This sequence comes from uncultured Clostridiaceae bacterium, assembly GCA_958402495.1. Taxonomy (GTDB): domain Bacteria; phylum Bacillota; class Clostridia; order TANB77; family CAG-508; genus UMGS1663. The sequence goes on along the minus strand of CATXTS010000067.1, from coordinate 2,246 downwards.
TCATTAATTAGTTCTTGTTTCGTACTGTCTATGTCGAAAAAGTGGTTTTGACTATAGTATTTCCAGATGGCTTCATCTCTTATTTTTTCTTGCATTTTTTCATCTAGTTGTTGAAATATATCTAAATAGGGCGTTAACTCATATTTTTCTAAAATTTCATGGATATTGATAAACCTTCTTAAGGAAATGGTATAGACAATCGATCTATATAAGATATATTCTGCTGGTAAATTCTCATCTTTCCACTCTTGATCAAAGAAGTAATATTCCCCTTCTATATAAAAGCAATTCTTAAAAGTCATATCCCATAATCCCTGTTTTAGAAAGTACAGTTTTTCTTTTTGTTCTTCTGTAATGGCTATTGCATTGTTCTCAAATATAGTGATTTGTTTATCTTCTAATTTTTCAGAAGATTGTTTTACCTTTTCATAGTAGTCATCTATCATTTTATAAAATAAATCTTTTTGCTTTTCCTCTAGTGTTTTAGCTAATACGGCAGATAAAAGCTTAGATTGCTCTATATATTTGCTTTTGATTTTTCCCTCTTCTACACTATCTAAAGTTTGTATGCCTGCTTTTTGTAAAATAACTATATTTTGCTTTATTTGTTCATAATGTCCTATTGCATTTTCATCAACGACTTCTTTTTCTACGTATTCTTGTCCGATTTTAGTGATTAATCGATAGGCTGGCTGGCGCATATTATTATAGGAAATGTATTGATAGGTAAAAGGGATTTGCTGTCTACTTGCTTCTACAAAATAGGCATTCGTAAAAAAGGTAAATAACTGGTTATCTGTTTTTAATATTTCTCTAAATAAATCAATTTCGTCTACTAATATATCTGATTTTTCTGTAAAATATGGTGCATATTTGTCAATTGTATTATAACGTGGTAATTCTAAGTCTGAGAAGATAACATTCGGCATTCTATAGTCTGGTAAAGGATAATAGAAATGTTTACAATGAAATCCTACTTGGTCTAATAACTCTATTAAACTTTGTCTAGTATAAGTTTCTATTTTCTCTTCTTCATTATTATAGTTTAACAATCCTACAAATTTCTTTTCTAAATATGGATCTGGATTTCCCACAAAATATTTGATACCAAAACGATTGTCTACAGCTATTAATATTTTTCCATCTTCTTTTAATAATTCTTGTAGATTGCTTAATAGTTCTTGTGAAGTTTTTCCACTAGCTTTAGCTACATAAGGTAGAGAGCCTATTAAGGTAATATAATCAAATTTTTGTGTAAAAGTAATATCGCTTAATTCTCCTACTATAATTTCTAAGTTGCCTACTTTTTCATTTCTCTTGGCAATTGCCTTGGCTTTTTCAATTTTACTCTCCAAGGTAACTACTTGTCCTACTTTTTTGCAAAGCATGCCGCGTTAATTCTCCAAAGTTGCCCCCTATTTCTAATAGTGTTGCCTCTTTTTCAAACGGATACCAGTTTAAAATATTTTGCGTGATATTGCTTAAATGCCTCATTTTTTTAGTACCCATTTTGTGTTTCAATTCTGTTTCATACTCTGTTTCTTGATATTGATTGATATATTTCTCAATCATATCTTCTTCTTCTTTTTTTAATGTTTCATTTTTTGGTTTATAATAGGCTACATTTAATTTCAATTATGCCTTCACCCCCCCTTTTTTAATAAATACGAATTGTTTGATTTCCATCCTTTTCTATTATTTGCTGTTTTACTGCTAATTTTTTCATCCATGCTCTAGTTTCTAAAGTTTTCCATGGTCCCGAATTTTTTCCTGTTCCTATATCATTTTCCCACAACCAATCTGGTGTAGGCCATAAACAAATTTTAGGTTTTATAACTTGATATAATTCTTCACTGGCTCCATTTTGTCCATGATGTGCCATTTGTAGCACGTCTGCTTTTAACTTTTCTCTCGGCTGATTTTTTAGTAATTTTTGACTACTTTCTACTCCCGTATCTCCTAAAAATAGAAGCGTTTTTTGATTGATGTACATTTTTATAATCATACTAGAATTATTAATGGCATTATGTGTAATTTCAGGATTCTTTATCCCTAATATTTCGCATTTTAAGTTACCTACAGAAATTATCTGTCCTAACGTTACTTCTTCTATTTTTGTTTTTATAGATTCTTCTTCTATTACCTTAAAAAAGTTTTCAATTTCTTCTTTACGACTGGGTTCATTTATTTGATACCAATCTAAGTCATGCAATGTCACATAGATTTTTTCCACTTCTATAGCGTTT
>CATXTS010000066.1 GCA_958402495.1 uncultured Clostridiaceae bacterium | reverse complement strand
AACCAGTTTTGACAACAGGAATGAAAGCGATTAAATTTACAGACCCAACAGAAAGTAGCAAAGGAGAAGTTAGACAAAGTAGTACAGAGGAGTCTGAATGGTATGATTATAAAGAAAAAAAATGGGCCAATAGCCAAACAGAAGATGGAAGTATGTGGGTGTGGATACCAAGATATGCATATAAAGTAAATGAAGTAAATCAAACTTTTGATATAAAATTTTTAATTGGAACAACGGATAACTATTATGATGAAAGTGGACAAATTCAAACAGCGAAGCGTTGTACAAGTGTAAATGAAGAAATCGATACAAAAACGGGGTATACTGTACATCCAGCCTTTACTGATGAAACAAACATTGGATATAGAAATGGTGGATGGGATAAAGAACTAACAGGCATATGGGTAGCAAAGTTCGACGCAGGTTATGCAAGTCGGGAACAATTCTGCTCCAGTTAAAGCAAGTAGTATAAGCTATAGTCAAAGTATTGGGGTGGTAAGAGCTATAGAAGCAGGAACAGAAGTAGATTCTACTCAAAGTGCTCGTAACTGGTTAGATGGAATTTATGGAAGTACGAAAACAGCTATCAAATATCCAACATTTCAACCAGTAACTTATAGTATGAATTATATTAATCATAATGATGCTTTTAACATAGCAAAGGCAATGACGGAAGGTGGAAATATTTATGGTTTAACAGAAAGTGCAGACTCTCATTTAATGAAGAATAGTGAATGGGGTGCTGTAGCTTATTTAAGTCAAAGTCAATATGGCCTAGATGGAGTAAATATTACAGTCAATAATATTAGTTTAAATAGTGGAGGAGCGAAAAGAACAAATACAGCAGGGAAATCAGGTGTTGATAGCTTGTATGCTGTAACTGGTTGTACAACAGCTTCTACAACAGCAGAAGAAACTATTAAAACTATGGAAAACATCAAAGGAACTATAGGAAATACAGACAATAATGGTGTATACACTTGGGACCAATTGAATGGTTGTAGTGCAAGTAGTACAGGAACTATTTATGGAATTTATGATTTAAGTGGAGGAACTTGGGAGAGAACAGCTGCTTATGTTGCAAATGGAAATAACTATCTAAAAACATATGGTAATAGTATTACTTATGATGGAAATATATTAAAAACAGCAAGTACTAAATATACAACAGTTTATCCATTTGATAGCAATACGGATAATACAGAAATCGTTAATAATGATACAAATTTAAATATAGCAAGCACAAATAATTATAAAAAGAATACATTTATTTATGGTGATGGTATCCGAGAGACATCTACAATTGGAACTGGAAATAACTCGTGGTATGGTGACTATTCGTATTACCCAGGTTTGCACGGTCCGTTCTTGGTTCGTGGTGGCAATTTATGGGGGAGTTCAGGTGCCGGACTTTTCTATTTCAATCGTGCCTATGGCGGTAGTGCCTACAATGATGGATTCCGTGTAGTACTAGTTATATCTTAAGAATAAAAAGATTGAAAAGAAATTAGTTTAGAAGTTGAAGTAAACTAGTTTCTTTTGTTCTTTTCTAGGAAATTATAACAATATAAAATTAAAATTGCTTGATGACACGGAGACTTTCTACATAATGATAAGTAGAAAGATAATTTTTTGGAAAAGTATAGAAAGTAGACAGGAGAGAAATAATGTGTTAGAATAACCGTAAAAACAAGGAGATAGCATCATGTATGAATTAAAAAGACTAGGAGAAAATACATATTATATAGATTGCCCTACTAGAATTGGTATTTATAAAATAACGAAGAATGAAGTGTGTATCATAGATAGTGGTAATGATAAAGAGGCCGGTAAAAAGGTACGAAGGATTTTAGAAGAAAACCAGTGGAATTTAAAGATGATTATTAATACACATTCTCATGCAGACCATATTGGAGCAAATCAATATCTACAAGAATATTTTTCTTGCCCAGTTTATACATATGGAATAGATGAGGCTTTTGTTCGATATCCTGTTTTAGAGCCATCTTTTTTATATGGAGGATATCCATGTAAAGAATTAAAAAATAAGTTTTTGTTAGCAAGTAAAAGCCATGTTGAGCCATTAACACCAGACTTATTGCCAGAGGGGTTAGAAATGTTACCATTAAATGGTCATACCTTTTCTATGGTAGGAATTCGAACAAAAGATGATGTTTGGTTTTTGGGAGATAGTGTAGCAAGTCAAGAAACAATGGAGAAGTATCATGTATTTTTCCTATATGATATCAAAACTTACTTAGAATCTTTAGAAAAAGTAGATAGCTTAGAGGGAAAATGGTTTGTGCCTTCTCATGCAGAGCCACAAGTAAATATACATGCATTAGTAGAGAAAAATAGAGCAAAAGTTATGGAAATTGTAAGTTATATCATGGAAGTTTGTAAGTTGCCAATGACTTTTGAAACTATACTAAAACAAGTATTTGACCATTATGCGTTGCATATGAATATAACACAATATGTATTAGTAGGTAGTACGATTCGTTCCTATTTAACCTATTTAAAAGAAGAAGAAAAATTAGTTATAGAAGTTCAAGATAATCAGCTGTTATGGAGAAGCATTTAAAATTAGGAGGTTATATGTCTATTTTAAAGAATGATAAAATAAAGATTACAACAAAAGGGGATATTTCTTATTTACAATTTTATAAATTATTAGCTTATGAAGATAAAATCATACATGCCTATACTTTAAAAAGTAATCATAAAGATTATACGGTAGATAATGGTAGTAATTATAGAGAACTTTGCGAGGCATTAGAGATTCAGCCAGAAAATTTGGTCAGCATAAAAGAACAAATACATAGTGCTTTAGTGGAACCAGTAGAAAATACAAAGCAGGTTTTTACTAAGATAGATGGATTGATTACGAATAAACAGGGGATTTCTCTTTCACTTCGTTTTGCAGATTGTACACCTCTATTTTTATATGACCCTATTCATAATGCCATAGGAGATATTCATTCAGGCTGGAAAGGAACCGTACAAAAAATAGCAAAAGAAGCCGTTATAAAAATGCAAGAAACTTATGATACAAATCCAAAAGAATTAATTTGTTGTATAGGACCCCATATAGGAAAATGTCATTTTGAAGTACATGAGGATGTTAAAACTATTTTTGAGCAAGCTTTTTTAGATAGTAAATGTCTAGATAAGGCTATTGAAAAGGGAAGAATAGAAGAAGGAAAACAGAAATATCATATAGATACGACTTTATTAAATATAGAATTGTTATTACAGTTAGGTTTACAAGAAGAAAATATAATAGATTGTGGTATTTGTACGGTTTGCCATAGTGATTTATTTCATTCTTATCGTGTAGATAGGCAAAATGCTGGGAGAAATACAGCTATTATTGGTATGAGAGCATAGAAATAGGAGGATATTATGGAAGAAAAATTGGATGTACTAAACGAATTAGGAGAATTTACTGGAGAAGTTGCTACTAGAAAAGAATGTCATAAGAAAGGCTTATGGCATAGAGCAGTATATGCTTTTATTATAGATGAAAATGGAAATATATTATTACAAAAAAGAAGCAAGAATAAAAGGTTATGGCCAGATTTATGGGATGTAACGGTTGGTGGTCATGTAGAGGCAGGAGAATTTGGAAGACAGGCGTTAATTAGAGAAGTTAAAGAAGAATTAGGAATTGATATTAATGATGAGGATATTAAATATTTAGTTGGTTCTACTTCTATAAATGAGCAAGGAGATATTATTAATAAGCATTATAATGAATGTTATTTGATTACAAAAACGATAGATATTTCAGATATAAACGTACAACAAGAAGAGGTATCAGAAATAAAATATTTTTCAAAAGAAGAACTATTAAAAAGAATTTCAAATCATTATGAGGGAATAACTGAAAAAACAGGGGTATGGAACTTCTTAGAAAAAATTCTAGAAAGATATGTATAATGATAAAATTTAGGAAAAGCAGTAGTTTATTTTTCGAACATTTTCTAAGTCCTGTTTTTGTTTTTTATTGATTAAAATTGGTATACAAATAAAAAACAATCCACAAAGTAGTATAACTTTGTGGATTGTTTTCTATATAGAATATTGTTTTAAAGTTTCTAGATAAGGCGTGATAGAAATATCATTTATATCTTCTGGTGTTATGGTACAATATTGCATAATTTGTTTTTCAATTTCATAAGAAGCGGCAATCATTTCATCTGTACGAGGATTATTAAAACTAGTACCTGGTCGATTTTGATAGCGAAGTTTTCCTTCTTCCATACGTTCCTTTAAACTAGAAACACCATTTGGTGCGACACGTTGGTCACAATAGGCAGCAATTTTTATCATAAAAGAATCAGAAAGAAGTGTTTTATCATTTTTCATAAAAATTTTCTCGTTCATAATAGAAATTTCCTCTGGTGTAAGGCCTTCTTTTGTACAAATAGCTTCTGTTAGAAGATGGTCATCATGTCCATATTTTGCAATGCATTCTTCTCTAAAAGCTAAAAAATGAGAGTCTTTAATTTGATCCGGGGTAATTTTTAGAATATTACCCATATCGTGTAGTAATAAAATCCTTAATAAAGAATTTGCATTTAAAGTGGGACCTGTCCAATGGTCAATAATCAAATTTCCACAAGCTGCTACACGTAGCATATGCATTTGTAAATTTTCTGGGATAAGATATTTTTGATAAATAGCTAAAATGTTCATTAGATAAATTTCCTTTCTTTGTTCGTAATTTTATAAAATATAAAACAATATGCAGGATAAAGGTATAGAGAGATAGAATTTATTACATTTTATGTTTAAATTTTATCATGTCCATTTTAGAAAGTCAATGATTCCTAAAAGTATCTCTACTTTGAGTAAATTTTGATATGCTTTTAGAAATTTGAAAAAGCAAAAAAAGAGGAAAGTATACCTATAAAAATAGCTTGCAATCTATAGGAAAGTTTAGTAAAATAAACAATAGAGGAAGGTGAGAAAAATGGCACAATATTAATGCCCTAAATGTAGCTGTCAAGAATTTGAATCAGACCAATTTCAAGCAACAGGTGGAAACTTTTCGAAATTATTTGATGTTCAAAATAAAAAGTTTATTACTATTAGTTGTAAACAATGTGGATATACAGAATTATACAGAAGAGAAACAGATGCTGGAATGAATATTTTGGATTTTTTGATGAAGTAATAAAAATAAAAAATTAAAGGAGAAATATGTTACCAGATAGATTAAAAAAAGGAGATGTCATTGGTGTTATAGCGCCATCAGACTATGTAGAAAAGGAAGATTTAGAAACGATTAACCAGTCTATTTTATTAATGGAAAGTTCTGGTTTTGCGATAGAATTTGGAAAACACGTTTTTCAAAATACGTTGGGATATGGAGCTACTGCTAAAGAAAAGGCAGAAGATATAGAACATTTTTTTGAAGATGAGAACGTTAAAGCTATTTTTTGTATTTCTGGTGGATTTAATTCTAATAGTACGTTAGATTATTTAGATTATGAGAAAATAGCAAAACATCCTAAGATTTTATGTGGCTATAGCGATAGTACTTCTTTATTAAATGTCATTCATGAAAAAACAGGAATGGTTACTTTTCATGGACCTACTTTTAAGTCTCTTACCTCTTGGCAGACATCTTATGGTTATGAACAAGTAATGTATCGTTTTGTAGAAGCGGCACAAGGATTGGCTAGAACAGAAGATACATTTACAACACTGCAAGAAGGAATTGCACAAGGAGAATTAGTGGGTGGCAATTTGTCTTTAACAGCACATTTAAGTAGTGGAAAATATGCTTTGAATTTTAAAGATAAAATTTTATTTATAGAGGAGTTATATTTAGAGACACCACCAGCTATGGTAAGCCATTATTTATATCATATGAAACAAAATGGCGTGTTTGACCAAATAAAAGGTATTTGGGTTGGTAATTATGATGCTGGAATTTCTTTAGAAAAGATTTTACTAGATACTTTAGAGGGACAATACCATTTTCCGATTATCAAATCGAACAATTTTGGTCATACAGAAAAGAAGATGGTTATACCAATTGGTACTAAAGCAAAAATTGATACAAAACAAACAGAAAAAATAGTCTTAATGGAAGCATGTGTGAAGTAAAAAACAAAAGAGGGAGAAATAGAAAAGGAACTATAAGGAGTAAAACATGTACGATAATTGGGAAGCATTAGAACAAAGTATAGTAAATTGTAAGAAATGTAAGTTATGTACAAATCGTAAACATATTGTTTTTGGAACAGGCAATAAGCAGGCAACCGTTATGTTTATTGGTGAGGGGCCTGGTGCAGACGAGGATAGTCAGGGGATTCCATTTGTTGGTAAAGCAGGTCAATTAATGAATAAGGCGTTTGAGGGGTTAGGACTGGAAAGACAGGAAGTTTATATTGCTAATATTGTAAAATGTCGTCCTCCTGCTAATAGAGTGCCAGAAGCAGATGAAGCAGAGGCTTGCTTAGATTATTTGCGTAATCAAGTTATTTTGGTAAAACCAAAGATTATTGTTTTATTAGGGAGTACCGCTTTAAAAAATATATTAGGTAAAGAATATGGTATTACTAAGGTACGTGGTAGTTGGATTGAGCGTAAAGGCATTTTGTATATGCCAACTTGGCATCCAGCAGCTCTTCTAAGGGATGAGTCTAAGAAATTAGAGTTTTGGAAGGATTTAAAAGAAGTAAAGAGCAAGTTAGAGGTATTATAATGGATAGTCACTTCTATTGACAAGTGTAAAGAAAATCAATAAAATGAGAGTACCAAATCAAGTACTCTCGTTTTGATGTTAAAGGAGTTAAAAAATGAATAAACAGATACAAGAAAAAATAGAATATTGTTTGAATTGTAAGACAAAACCATGTCAAAAAGGTTGTCCATTAGAAAATGATATTCCACAATTTATTGCATTATTAAAAGAAGAGAAATATAAAGAAGCCTATCAAGTGTTAGCTAGTACAACGGTTCTTTCTTCTATTTGTGGAAGAATTTGCCCACATGAAAGTCAATGTCAAGGGGGCTGTGTACGTAGATTAAAGGGAAAACCAACTAGTATAGGGGAGTTAGAGGTTTTTATAGGAGACATGGCTTTAGAGGAAAATTATCCATTTCAAGAAGGAAAAATAGAAAAGAGAAAAGAAAAGGTTGCTGTAGTTGGTGGTGGACCAGCAGGACTTACTTGTGCAGCATTTTTAGCTAGAAAGGGTTACCAAGTTACTATTTTTGAAAAAGGGGAAAGCTTAGGTGGTATTTTAACACATGGCATTCCAGATTTTAGATTAGATAGGGATATTTTAGAAAAAAATATACAAAAGATAATAGCATTGGGGATAGAAGTTTGTTATGGACAAATTTTGGGAAAAACGATTTATTTAGAACAATTAGAAAAACAATATGATGCTGTTTTCTTAGCTATAGGAGCTAATGTACCAAGTAAGATGAAAATTCCAGGAGAAGAGTTAAACGGTGTATATGGTGGAAATCGTTTATTGGAAGAAAATTTACATCCTGATTATACTGGAAAATGTGTAGCTGTTATCGGAGGCGGTAATGTGGCAATGGACTGTGCTAGGACGATAAAACGTTTAGGGGCAAAAGAAGTGTCTGTTATTTATAGGAGGGCTAGAGAACAAATGCCAGCTGAGCAAAAAGAGATGGAAGAGGCTATGCAGGAAAACATCCAATTTTTGTTTCAAAATAATCTTATTCAAATTTTACCAGAAGAAGGAACCAATCACGTTGGCAAGATTGCATGTGTGAAAACAGAGTTAATACAAAAAGAAGGAGAACTAAGACCAACTCCTGTAGATATTCCAGATAGTTTGTATTTTTTAGATATGGATTATGTAGTGATGGCCATTGGTGCTACACCAGAAAAAGAAGTCATAAATGGTTTACAAATAGATATGACAAAAAAGGGATATATTTTAGTGCAAGAGGATTATAAAACTTCTCATGAAAAAGTTTTCGCAGGAGGAGATGTCATTGGTCAAAAAGCAACAGTTGCTTGGGCTGCCAGGTCAGGTAGAAAAGCAGCAGAGGCAATAGATAGCTATTTAAGCAATAAAAAAAGTAGATAATCATTAAAACAGTAAATTAAAATGTCTTCCTATAAATTTTTCATTTATGGAAGACATTTTTTTTCTTTTATACGATAGGAAACTTCTACATTTAGAAAAAAAGCATATAATAAAAATTATACGCTACAATTAACGAAGTTCACTGTTGTTTATTAAAAACGAGAGAGTTCATTTTGGTTTTCCTTTTGATTGGTTAGACGGAGCAAAGAACGACAAGATTGCCAAAAATAATGCCAAAAGTTTTTTTTATAAGGTATTAAATAAGTTTGATGATTTAATAGGTCATCTTTTTCTTCTAATTTTGCCATCATAGTAACATAGTAGTCATTAAAGTAACGATAACTTGGTGTTACACCAATTAGGTCTTTGTAACTATATAATTCTTTTCTAAAATCTTCTATTTGTGTGGTATTCGTAATTTCTTCAAAACGACGGTCAAAGTAAGATGTGATTATTAGATTTTGTGTTTCTATAAAAGTAGCAGTTATTAATTTTTTTAGCCTTGCCATATCATGTGTAATTTTAGAAATAATGGCTTCTGTTAGTAGTTCTTCTTCCATTCGATGGCTATATTTTGCTAATTTTTCTTCTGATTCTAGAATGGTATCAAAGGCGTCTTGTATTTTATAAAAGGTGCGTTCTCCACATAGGTGAATGATTTTATTTTTAAATTTATCATTACTATATAGTGTACTATCAAATAGAACTTCTTCTCCTGTTATATAAATAAGTTGATTCATTAAGTTACATAGTAGAGGATAACAAGAAGGACTATTGGTTGGTAGTTCTATATCATAATATTTTACAGTATCCATATCGTTTTTTAAGGCTTTAGCAGTAAGGGTTTGGACAGCAGCTTCATTTAGTGCCATACCATATACTTTAAAGCCAGTAAAGTCACATAAACCTAAACGATATAATATATTTTTTCTATTTTTTAATTCTTGTAAATGATGCATAAATTCGTGAATAATGTATTTTTCCATTTCTTCTATCGTAAGTCCATCTCTAAAATAAATGGTTCCATTTTTATAAAAATAAACAGCTTCTGCCATACCACTGGGCATGGTTGCATAATGCATAGGTAGTCTAGATAATTTTATAAAAAGGTCATTATATTTTAAATGATAAAATGGAAAAGTAGAGGTTAATCTTTCTGCTACAAATTTAGCAAGTAAGGATATGGTTAGTGTATCAACTTGTTTGGTAACGACAACACCATCTTTTCTTAAATCATTTTCTATATTCATTTGTTTATCTCCTTGCCAAAATGAGATTTTCTAATAAGCTTATTATACCCCAATATATACATTTATAGAATTACAATTGTGTTAAAGTTATATTACAGTTTGGTTACAAGAAAAATGAAAAGAATATAAAATGCTTAGATAAACTTATTTTTTTGACTTTTTAACTTTTTTAGTTTCTATTGACAAAAGTTAAAAGCATAAATATAATTATGCTAGTAGCATATATGAATATAATTTACCTATATATACAAAAATAAAAACAGTAAAAAAATTAGTCATAAGTATATTATTAGGTAAATGGTAAATACTAGAAATGAAAGAAAAAAATAGAAAACAAAGGAGAAGAAAAATGAGACAGAAACAAAAAGGGGTTACTCTGATAGCTTTAGTGATTACCATTATCGTTTTAATTATACTAGCAGGTGTAGCCATTAATGCATTAGTTGGAGAAAATGGAATTATCACACAAGCCCAAAGGGCAAAAGAGGATACCGATAAAAGCCAAAAAGAAGAACTAGGTGGTTTAGTAAGTTTAGAACAACAAATAGATGAAGCTTTAGGACAGACGTATATAATAGAAAAAGGTGTGAACAAACCAGTACTAACAACAGGCATGAAAGCGATTAAATTTATAGACCCGAGTGAAAGTGCTAAAGGGGAAGTAAAAGATAGTAATGCGAATGAATCAGACTGGTATGATTATAATGCTAAAAAGTGGGCAAATGCACAGACAGAAGATGGAAGTATGTGGGTATGGATACCAAGATATGCCTACAGAGTAAATGAAACAGATAAAACATTTGATATCAAGTTCTTAATAGGAACGACGGATAATTATTATGATGAAAATGGTAAAATTCAAACAGCAAAACGTTGTACAAATGTAGACGAACAAGTAGATACTAGTGTTGGCTATACGGTACATCCAGCCTTTACAGATGAAACAAAAATAAATTATAGAAATGGTGGATGGGATAAAGAATTAACCGGAATATGGGTAGCTAAGTTTGAGGCAGGGTATGCTAGTGGAAATAATAGTGCCCCAGTGAAAGCAAGTAGTGTAAGCTATACACAGGCAACTTCTCATGTAAGAGCAGTGGAAAGAGGTCAAAGTGATGATGGAAGTGAAAGTGCGCGTAATTGGTTAGATGGTATTTATGGAAGTACAAGAACAGCTATTAAATATCCAACATTTCAACCAGTCACTTATAGTATGAATTATATA